>DATLFQ010000032.1:0-16370 GCA_035540915.1 Acidimicrobiales bacterium | reverse complement strand
CAGGGCCCCCTCGAGACGCCGCTTGCCGATGTAGCACCAGGGGCACACCACGTCGGACCAGACCTCGACCTGCACGGGAGATCCAACCGCTCCGGCGCCCGCTCGCTTCCGGCGGGCGTGGCGAGGCTGCCAGGATGGGCCCGTGGCCCCGACGGTGGTGCAGCTCGCCGCCCTCGTCGTACTGGGCGCCATGGTGGCGTCGGTCCTGGCCCGGCTGGTGCGCGGGCGCCTGGCGGTCGAGCGCTGCCAGAGCTGCGGCGGGCCGGCGTCGCGGGCCTATCCCCGCTGCCGCCACTGCGGGTCGATGGTCGATGGCCGGCAGCCGTAGTGTGCGACGGGTGAAGGCGTCCGCCACGGCGACCGCGGGCTCGGCGGGGACGCCGGCACTGCCCGAGGGCGAGGCCAAGGTGGCGGCCGTGCGGTCGATGTTCGACGCCATCGCCCCGCGCTACGACCGGGTCAACCGCCTGCTGACCTTCGGCATGGACGTCGGCTGGCGCCGGCGCACCGTGGGCGCGCTCGGCCTGCCGCCCGGGTCGGTGGTGCTCGACGTCGCCGCCGGGACCGGCGACCTGTGCCGCGAGCTGCAGGGCCGCGGGATGCGGGCGGTGGGCATCGACATGGCGCTGGGGATGCTGAGCCACGCCCGGACCGCCGCGCCCCTGGTGCAGGCCGACGCGCTCGCCCTCCCGGTACCGGCGGCCGCCGCCGACGGCCTCACCTGCGGGTTCGCCCTGCGCAACTTCGTCGACTTGGACCGGTTCTTCGCCGAGGCGGCCCGCGTGCTGCGCCCGGGGGGCCGCCTGGCCCTGCTGGAGGTGGCCGAGCCGGCGAATCCCGTGCTGCGGGCGGGCCACGGGCTGTACTTCGGCAAGGTGGTACCGGTCGTCGGCGGGTGGCTCTCCGACCGGGCGGCCTACTCGTACCTGCCGCGCTCGGTGGCCTACCTGCCCGAGGTGCCGGTCATGCTGGACCTGCTGCGGGACAAGGGCTTCGAGGCGGTCGAGCGCCGCCTGCTCAGCACCGGCATCGCGCAACTGGTGACCGCCACGCGGCGGGCCGCACCGTGAGCGCCGGCGCCGGCGTCGCCGGCCTGGCCCAGGGCCTCCGGGCCCGGACCGTGGCCCTGGACAACCCGGGCGCCGACCTGCTGGCGTTCGCCGGTGACGAGGGCGTGCTGGTCGAACGGGAGGGATGCGGCCTGGCCGGCCGCGGCGTCGCGCTGCGCCTCCCCGCCGCCGAGGCGGAGGCGGCGCTGGCCGCCATCGCCACCGAGGACGAGGTCGGCCTCCCCGGGTGCGGCCCCGTGGTCATCGGCGCCCTGCCTTTCGACCGGGCGGCGACGGGCGAGGTGATCGTCCCCAGGACGGTGCTCGGCCGCCACCCCGGGGGCACGGTCTGGATGACGACGATCGGGGGGGCGGCGCCGGCCCAGCCCGGCCCCGCCGCCCGCCAGCCGCCCGACGCCTTCGAGCTGCGGGCGTCGCGACCCCACGCCGAGTGGTGCGACATCGCCCGCCGGGCGGTCGACGAGGTGGTCGAGGGGCGCCTGCACAAGGTGGTCCTGGCGCGCGAGGTGGTGGTGGAGGCCAACCGCCCCATCCTGCCCCTGGACGTCGTGGCCCGGCTGCGGGCGCTGTACCCGTCGTGCCTGCTGTTCTCGGTGGAGGGGTTCGTCGGCGCCAGCCCCGAGCTGCTGGTCGGCCGCCGCGGCCGCGAGGTGCAATCCCACCCGCTGGCCGGCACCATCCCCCGCTCGGGCGACCCGGTCGTCGACGCCAGGGCAGCCGAGGGGCTCCTGGCGTCGGCCAAGGACCGCGAGGAGCACCGCCTGGTGGTCGACGCGGTGGCCGCCGTGCTGGCGCCGGCCTGCGGCGAGCTGCACGTCCCGGCCACGCCGTCGATCGTCCCGCTGCGCAACGTGTCCCACCTCGGCACGCTGGTGACCGGGCGGCTGTCCGAGCCGGCCCCGTCGGCACTGGCCCTGGCCCGGCGGCTGCACCCCACCCCGGCGGTGGCCGGCACTCCCACGGGCCCGGCGCTGGCCTGGCTGGCCGCCAACGAGGGCCTCGACCGGGGCCGCTACGCGGGCCCGGTCGGCTGGATGGACTCCCGCGGCGACGGGGACTGGGCGGTGGGGATCCGCTCGGCCGAGGTCGACGGCTGCCGGGCCCGCCTCCTGGCCGGCGTCGGGGTCGTGGCCGACTCGACCCCCGAGGCGGAGCTGGCCGAGACCCAGCTCAAGCTCCAGGCCCTGCTGGCCGCCGTCGTCCGCCCCTAGGAACCGGCGGTCCGGGCTGCGGTGGTTGACTGGCCGGCGATGACCGCGCCGTCGGACCAGTTGCGAGGAGACCTGGAGGTCCTGCTGGCCACCGGCTCGTCGACTCCCGCCGACACGCCGCTGGCCGCCCTGTTCGACCTGTGCCTGGCCGAGCAGGAGGAACCCGAGGTGCTCTGGCTGCTGCAGCGGCTGCGCAACCAGCCGGCCGCGGCCGTGCTGGCCGGCGTCGAGCCCGAGGTGGCGGCCCGGCTGTCGCGGGCGCTCTCGACCTCGTTTTACCTGGCCAACCTGGCGCAGCAGGTGGACCGGGCCTCCCAGCTGGCGGGCGAGTCCGAGGCGGCCGGCACGTCGTTGCGCCGCACGGTCGACCGGCTCGCCACCGAGGAGGTGGACCCCCAGCTGCTGGCCGCCGTCCTGGGCCGGCTTGAGCTGCGGCCCGTGTTCACCGCGCACCCGACGGAGGCCGCCCGGCGGTCGATCCTGGCCAAGCTGCGCACCATGGCCGAGCTGGTCCAGGAGCGGGCCTCGGCGGCCGGCCCGACGGCGCGCGCCCGCATCGACCGGCGCCTGGCCGAGCTGGTGGCGCTGGTCTGGCAGACCGACGAGCTGCGCCAGCGGGCGCCCGAGCCGGCCGACGAGGCCAGCGCGGTGCTCTTCCACCTCGACGAGCTGGCCCGCACCGTGGTGCCCGATCTGGTGGAGGACCTGGAGGTGGAGCTGGAGCGCCTCGGTCACCGCCTGGCCCGGGATGCCCGGCCGGTCCGCCTCGGCACCTGGGTGGGCGGCGACCGCGACGGCAACCCCAGCATCACGCCGGCCGTGACGTTGTCCACGCTGGCCGCACAGCACGTGCGGGCCATGGCCAACCTGACGGCCGAGGTCCAACACCTGATGTGGGACCTCAGCTCGTCCACCCAGGTGGTGCCGTGCTCGGCGGAGCTGACGGCCAGCCTCGCCGCCGACGCCACGGCGCTGCCCGACAACCCGGGGGCGCCGGACGGGCCCTTCGCATCCGAGCCGTACCGCCGCAAGTGCGCGTACATCCTCGAGCGGCTGCGCCACACGGCGGCCCGGATCGCCGACGGCGCGGACCACGTGCCGGGCCACGACTACGCCCGCATCGGCCAGTTCCTCGACGAACTCGCCCTCATGGAGTCGTCCCTGCTGGCCAATCGCGGCTCGCTGGTGGCCCAGGGCTCGTTGCGGCGCGCCATCCGGATGGCTGCCGCCAGCGGGTTCCACCTGGCCACCATGGACATCCGCGAGCACGCGGCGGCCCATCACGCCGTGCTGCGCCACCTGTTCGACGAGCTGGGCACCGAGTCCGACCCCTACGACCGCCTGGACCGGCCGGCCCGCACCACGCTCCTGGCCGCCGAGCTGGCCAGCCGCCGGCCGCTGGCCTCGCCGGCCGCGGTCCTGCCGCCGGTCGAGGCGGCCACGCTGGCGGTCTTCGCCGCGGTGCGGGCGGCCAAGGACCGCTACGGCGAGGACGTCATCGAGAGCTTCGTGCTGTCGCACACCCGGGGCGCCGACGACGTGCTCGCGGCCGCCGTCCTGGCCCGGGAGGCCGGGCTGGTCGACGTGCACCGCGGCGTGGCCCGGCTCGGGTTCGTCCCCCTCTTCGAGACGGTGGACGACCTCGTCCGGGCCGGCTCCGTCCTCGACACGCTGCTGGCCGACCCGACGTACCGGCGGCTGGTGGCGCTGCGCGACGACGTCCAGGAGGTGATGCTCGGCTACTCGGACTCCAACAAGGAGTCCGGCATCACCACCTCGCAGTGGCACATCCACAAGGCGCAGCGGGCGCTCCGGGACGTGACCGGCCGCCACGGGGTGGTCCTCCGGCTGTTTCACGGCCGGGGCGGCACCGTGGGCCGGGGCGGCGGGCCCACCCACGACGCCATCCTGGCCCAGCCCTTCGGCACCCTCGAGGGTCTGATGAAGATGACCGAGCAGGGCGAGGTCATCTCCTACAAGTACGGCCTCCCCGCGCTCGCCCGCCACAACCTGGAGGCCGCCCTGGCCGCCCTGCTCGACGGCTCGCTGCTGCACCGCACCTCCCGCCTGTCCGACGAGGTGCTGGCCGAGTGGGACCAGGCGATGGAAATCGTGTCCGGCGCGGCGGCGACCGCCTACCGGGCGTTCGCCTCGTCGCCCGACCTGGAGGACTACTTCTACGCCTCCACGCCGGTCGACTCGCTCGGGCTGTTGAACATCGGCTCGCGGCCGGCGACCCGGGACGGCGTCCGGGGGCTGGCCTCGCTGCGGGCGATCCCGTGGGTCTTCGGCTGGACTCAGTCCCGCCAGACGGTGCCGGGCTGGTTCGGGCTGGGCAGCGGGCTAACCGAGGCACGCCGGTCCGGCCTGGCCGGCACGCTGGCGGCCATGCACGGCGGCTGGCACTTCTTCCGGACGTTCGTGGCCAACGTCGAGCAGACGCTGTTCAAGACCGATCTGGCCATCGCCCGCCACTACGTCGACACGCTGGTCGACCCGTCGTTGCACCACGTGTTCGCAGTGGTGACCGAGGAGTACCACCGCACCGTGGAGGAGGTCCTGCTGCTGACCGGTCAGCGGCGCCTGCTGGACCACGACCCGGTCCTGCAGCAGCGGCTGGACGCCCGCCGCCCCTACCTCGATCCCCTCTGCTACCTCCAGGCCGGCCTGCTGGCCCGGCTGCGCACCACCGACGACGACTCCCCCGAGCTCCGCCGGGCCCTGCTGCTCACCGTGAACGGCATCGCCGCCGGGCTGCAGAACACGGGCTAGAGGCCAGGCGGGCCGCGCCTTCAGTCGTCGAGCGCGGCAGCCACCGCCGCGTGCAGGCGGTCGTGGGCGACGACGTTGGCCCGGCGGTCCGTGGCCACCACGACCACCTTGGGCCCGGGGGTGGCGACCGCCGCCGCGACGGCGTCCAGGTCGGCGACCCGTTCGGCGGGCACGCCGAACGCCCGGGCCACCGCCACCAGGTCCAGCCCGTGCGGGGTGCCCAGCAGCCGCTCGAAGCGGTCCGGCGCCAGCTGCGCCGCCTGGGGCAGGAACGAGAAGATGCCTCCGCCGTCGTTGTCCACCACCACCACGGTGAGGTCGGCACGGACCTGGCCGAGGGCGAGGAGCCCGGTGGCGTCGTGGAGGAGGGCCAGGTCCCCCAGCAGTGCCACCGTCGGAGCCGGGCCGGCCAGGGCCACGCCGAGGGCGGTCGAGGCCACGCCGTCGATGCCGTTGGCCCCCCGGTTGGCCAGGACCCGCAGCCCGGTCCGGGGGGCGGCGTACCACTCCAGGTCGCGTACCGGCATCGACGACGACACGACCAGCGTCGCCCCGCCGGGCACCGCGGCGGCCAGGCGCCTGGCCACGGCGGGCTCGGTGGGGCCGTCCTCGGCCGCCAGCACCCGGTCGAACGCCCGCTGAGCGGCGTCCTCGGCCGCCCGCCACGACGCCAGCCAGCCGGCGTCGGTGGCCCGCGGGCCGGCCGCCTCGGCGGCGACCCGGCGGGCCAGCTCGGTCGGGTCGCAGCGGGCGGCCACCGCCGCCGTGCGGGCCGGATCGGGCCAGGCGCCGTCGGGGTCGACCAGGTAGTGGTCGGCACCGCTGGTCGCCAGCCACTCGCCGACCACTCGGGACGCGGGCAGGCCGCCCAGTTGCAGCACCACCTCGGGCCGGTGGGCCGCCGCGAAGCTTGGCGAGCGCAGCAGGGCGTCGGCGGCGGCCACCGTCGCCGGGGCCGGCACCCGGCACCCCGACCGGGGATCGGCCAGCACCGGCCAGCCCAGCACCGCGGCCAGGTCGTGCACGGCGGCCGGATCGCCGGCCCGGCCGGCGGCCACGATCACGCCGCGGGCCAGCTGGCGGCCGGCCAGCTCCGCCACCAGGTCGTCGGCGGGCGGCGGCACGGCCGGCGCCACCCGGTGCCAGGGCCGGCCGCCGGGCCGGCCCGTCAGCAGGGGGCCGGCTTCGCCCACCAGCGGCTCGCGGAAGGCCAGGTCCAGGTGCACCGGGCCCGGGCCGCTCGGGTGCCCGGTGGTCTCGGCCAGGGCGCGGGCGGCGAGCGAGCGCCAGGTGCCCGCCGCCTCGGCATCGGCCACGCCGGGTGCCGCCACCCAGCGCACGACACCGAAGAACAGGCGCTCCTGCTCGATGGTCTGCGGCGCGCCGACGTGGTGCAGCTCGGGCGGCCGGTCGGCGGTGCACACCAGCAGCGGCACACGGGCGTGGTGCGCCTCGACCACCGCCGGGTGCAGGTTCACGGCCGCGGTGCCGCTCGTGGTGAGCACCACCGCAGGGCGACCGGCGGCCAGGCCGAGGCCCAGGCCGGCGAAGCCGGCGCCCCGCTCGTCGAGCACCACCGTCGTCACGATGCGGGGGTCGGCGGCCAGGGCCAGGGCCAGCGGGGTCGAGCGCGAGCCGGGCGCCACGACCGCGTGGGTCACGCCGCCGCGTGCCCACTCGTCGACCAGGGTGGCGGCGAAGGTCGCCTGTAGGTTCACCCCCGATGGCCCGGCTGGTGCTGCTGCACGGCTTCACCCAGACCGGCCGGTCGTTCGACCCGCTGGTACCGGCGCTGGCCGCCGCCTTCGACGAGATCTTGGCTCCCGATCTGCCGGGGCACGGGCCCGCCCCGGTGGCACCGGCCGGCCTGGAGGCGGCGGCCGATCACGCGGCTGCCGCCGGCGGCCGGGCCACCTACCTCGGCTACTCGCTGGGCGGTCGGGTCGCCCTGCACCTGGCCCTGGCCCGGCCGGAGCTGGTCGAGCGGTTGGTCCTGGTCAGCACCACCGCCGGTCTGGACGACCCGGCCGAGCGGGCCGCCCGGCGCGCCGCCGACGACGCGCTGGCCCGCTCGCTGGAGGAGGAGGGCCTCGACGCCTTCCTGGACCGCTGGCTGGCCCAGCCGCTGTTCGCCGGCCTCCCCGCAGGCGCGGCCGGCGTCAAGGCCCGCCGGGAGAACACGGCCGCCGGCCTGGCCGGCGCGCTGCGCAGCCTGGGCCTGGGTGCTCAGGCCGCCCTGTGGGACCGCCTGCCCGAGCTGGCCATGCCGGTCCTGGTGATGGCCGGCGAGCGCGACGACCGCTACCGCGGCCTCGCCTCCCGCCTGGTCGCCGCCATCGGCCCCAACGCCACCCTCCGCACCGTCCCCGGCGCCGGCCACGCCTGCCACCTGGAACGCCCCGCCGCCTTCCTGGACGCGCTCTCGAGGAAGTAGCGGGCCGAAACGGCCCGCTACTTCCTCGACACGCGGCTTACAGCGCGATGCCGAGGGCAAGGAGGAGGCCGAACACCAGCTGGAGGCGGCCCGTGTCGACCAGGACCGGCACCAGGGCCGGGCCGGTCAGGCCCCGCCCGATGGCCAGGGCCGGGCGGCGGGCCAGTGGCAGGGCGAGGAGGGCCAGGAGGGCGGCCGGCCGGGCGATGGCCAGGAGCAGCAGGCAGGAGAAGGCGCCGGCCAGGCAGCCCACGTACAGAAGCCGGGTGCCGGGATCGCCGACCCGGACGGCGAGCGTCCGCTTGCCCGACGCGGCGTCGGTGGGGATGTCCCGCAGGTTGTTGACCACCAGCAGCGCCGTGGCCAGCAGCCCGACCGGGACGGACGCCACCACGGCCAGCCCGCTGACCCGCTCCAGGTGGACGTAGGCCGAGCCCACCGTGGCCACCAGACCGAAGAAGGTGAAGACGAACACCTCGCCCAGCCCGGCGTAGCCGTAGGGCCGGGGGCCGCCGGTGTAGAACCACCCGGCGGCCAGGCTGGCCGCGCCGACCACGATCAGCTCCGGCCCGACCACCGCGGCGAGGGCGAGCCCGGCCAGGCCGGCCACCGCGAAGGCGACGAACGCGGCCCGCTTCACCGCTGCGGGCGAAGCCAGCCCGGCCGCCACCAGGCGGACGGGGCCGACCCGGGCGTCGTCGGTGCCCCGCACCCCGTCGGCGTAGTCGTTGGCGTAGTTGGTGCCGACCTGGATGGCCACCGCCACCACCAGGGCCGCCACCGCCCGCCAGGCGACCACCTCGCCGTCGGCGGCCGCCACCACGACCGCGGTGCCCACCAGCACCGGCACCACCGAGGCCGGGAGGGTCCGGGGCCGGGCCCCGATGACCCAGGTGCTGGAGGCCAGGCTCACGGGCGGCGGGGGAAGCGGCCGAAGTCGGGGCGGCGCTTCTGGACGTAGGCGTCCCGGCCCTCCTGGGCCTCCTCGCTCATGTAGAAGAGCAGGGTCGCGTCGCCGGCCAGCTGCTGGATGCCGGCCAGCCCGTCGTCGGCCGCGTTGAGCGACGCCTTGAGCAGCCGCAGCGCGAGCGGCGACAGGGCCAGCATCTCCCGGCACCAGCGGACGGTCTCGACCTCCAGCTGGTCGAGGGGGACCACGGTGTTGACCAGGCCCATGTCCAGCGCCTGCTGCGCGTCGTACTGCCGGCACAGGAACCAGATCTCCCGGGCTTTCTTCTGGCCCACCGACCGGGCCAGCAGGCCGGCCCCGTAGCCGCCGTCGAACGAGCCCACCTTGGGCCCTGTCTGGCCGAACCGGGCGTTGTCGGCGGCGATGGTGAGGTCGCACACCACGTGCAGGACGTGGCCGCCGCCGATGGCGTAGCCCGCCACCATGGCCACCACCGGCTTGGGGCAGCGTCGGATCTGGACCTGCAGGTCCAGGACGTTCAGCCGCCCGATCCCCCGCTCGGCCACCGCGTCGTCGCCCAGGTAGCCGTCGTCGCCCCGCACCTTCTGGTCGCCGCCCGAGCAGAAGGCCAGCGGGCCCTCGCCGGTGAGGATCACCACGCCCACCTCGGGGTCGTCCTGGGCCCGGCGGAAGGCGTCGGCCAGCTCGCCGATGGTCCGGGGCCGGAAGGCGTTGCGGACCTCCGGCCGGCAGATGGTGATCTTCGCCATCCCCTCGGCCGTCTCGTAGCGGATGTCGCCGTAGGTGCCGGCCGGCGCCCAGGCGGGAACGGGCGGGGCCTCGGTGGGCTCCGGGTCGACGGGCATGGCGCTGCGTACGCTACCCGGGGTGCCCTCGCTGGTGGCCGTCGACGCGGTGGCCGGCCCGGCGTTCCTCGAGGCACTGCGCCGGGCATGGGACGCCGGCGACGCCGTGGCGCCGATCGACCCGCGGCTGCCGGCACCGGCCCGCCGTGCCCTGCAGGCCGCGCTCCGGCCCGGCGACGCCGTCGAGGAGGGCGACGCGCTGGTGGTCGCCACCGGCGGCACCACCGGCGTCCCCAAGGGCGTCGTCCTGAGCCATGACGCGGTGTCGGCCCACGCCCGCGCCGCCTCCGCCCGGTTGGCCGTCGACCCCGCCGCCGACCGCTGGCTGGCCTGCCTGCCACTCGCCCACCTGGGCGGCCTCGGCGTGGTGGTGCGGGCCGTGCTGACCGGCACGCCGGTCGGCTTCGACCCCGCCGACCCGGCCGCCACGCTGGTGTCGCTGGTCCCCACCCAGCTGGACCGCCTCGATGTGGACCGCTTCCGGGCGGTGCTGGTCGGCGGGTCGGCCGACTGGAGGGAGCGGCCGCCGAACGTCGTCCACACCTACGGGCTGACCGAGACCGGCGGCGGGGTGGTGTACGACGGCGTCCCACTCGACGGCGTGGAGGTGCGCGCCGACGCCGAGGGCCAGCTCCTGGTGCGGGGGCCGACGCTCCTACGCGGCTACCGGGACGGCACGTCCCCGGTCGACGTCGGCGGCTGGCTGGCCACCGGGGACGAGGGGACGGTGGTGGACGGGCGGGTCACCGTCCTCGGGCGGCGGGACGACGCCATCGTCACCGGCGGTGAGAAGGTGTGGCCGGCCCAGGTGGAGCCGCACCTGCGGGCCCACCCGGGCGTGGCCGACGCCGCCGTCGTCGGCCGCCCCGATCCCGAGTGGGGCCAGCGGGTGGTGGCCGTGGTGGTGCCGGCCGACGCCGCCGCACCGCCCAGCCTGGAGGCCCTGCGGGCCTGGGCCAAGGACCGCCTGCCGGTGTGGTGCGCGCCCCGCGCGCTCGAGCTGGTCGCCTCGCTGGACCGGACCGCCGCCGGCAAACTGCGGCGCCCTTAGCGGGGGCGCCCCCTAGATTCGCCACGGTGCGGGACCTGCTGAAGATCATCCGCTACTCCTGGGAGCTCAAGCGCTACTACGTCGCCACCGGCGTGTTCGTGGTCGTCGTGGCACTGCTGAACCAGGCGAACCCGTTCCTGCTCAAGTACCTGGTCGACGCGGTGGTGCAGCGTGGTGCCGGCCAGACGGTCGAGACCAGCCGCTTCGCCCTGCTGCTCTCGCTGCTCTTCGCCGCCGGCATCCTCATCTCGATCATCTCGAACATCCAGGGGCACATCGGCGACATCCTGGGGGCCAAGCTGCGCACGCTGCTCAGCCAGCGCTACTACGACCACCTCATGGAGCTCCCGCTGGAGTTCTACGACAACGAGCTGACCGGCCGGATCACCAGCCGGCTCGACCGCAGCATCGCCGGGATCTCCGACCTCATCCAGGCCCTGGCCAACAACTTCATCGGCTTCTTCCTGTCCAGCGCCTTCACCCTGGTGATCCTGGCCCGGTACTCGCCGATCGTCGCCCTCTTGCTGGCGGCCCTGTTCCCGCTCTACATCTGGCTGACCACCTTGACCAGCCGCCGCTGGCAGGCCAAGCAGATCGGCATCAACACCGAGATGGACTACGCCAACGGGCGCTTCGTCGAGGCCATCGGCAACATGCGGGTGGTCAAGTCGTTCGTCCACGAGGCGGCCGAGCGGCGCATCTTCGCCGGCGCCCGCACTTCCATCGAGGCCCAGACCCGGGTGCAGTCCAGGGAGTGGCACCGCTACGACGTCTACCGGGGCCTCAGCCTCAACATCATCTTCTTCGCCATCTACGCCACCATCATCTGGCAGGCGCTGCGCGGCTCGTTCGGCCCCCTCGAGAGCTCCATCGGCACCGTCGTGCTGATGCTCCAGCTCTCGCTGCAGGCCCAGTTCCCCCTGTTCGCGTCCTCGTTCATCGTCGACCAGATCCAGCGGGCGGCGGCCGACAGCAAGGACTACCTCTCGGTCATGGACCTGGCCCCGACCGTCACCGATGCCCCGGGTGCCGGCGAGCTGGAGGTCACCGCCGGCCGGGTCGAGTACCGCGACGTGTCCTTCGCCTACCAGGGCGGCCAGCCCGTGCTGACCGGAGTGAGCTTCGCCCTGGAGCCGGGGACCAGGCTGGCCCTGGTCGGCGAGAGCGGCGAGGGCAAGACCACCATCGCCAACCTGCTGCTGCGCTTCTACGAGCCCTCCGCCGGCGTCATCACGATCGACGGGACCGACATCGCCAGCGTCACCCAGGCGTCGCTGCGGCGGGCCATCGGCGTGGTGTTCCAGGAGCCGGCGCTGTTCTCGGGGACGGTGACGGACAACATCGCCTACGGGCGCGCCGAGTTCACGACCGAGCAGGTCCAGGCGGCGGCGCGCGCCGCCAACGCGCACGACTTCGTCGAGCGCCTTCCCGACGGCTACCAGACCCAGATCGGGGAGCGGGGCGTGAAGCTGTCGGGGGGCCAGAAGCAGCGCATCGCCATCGCCCGGGCGCTGATGAAGGACCCCCCCATCCTCATCCTCGACGAGGCCACCAGCTCGCTCGACAGCAAGGCCGAGCGGGAGGTGCAGGGCGCCCTGGAGCGCCTGATGCGGGGGCGGACCACGCTGATCATCGCCCACCGCCTGTCGACCATCCAGAACGTCGACATGATCGTCGGCATCCGCCAGGGCGGCGTGGCCGAGATGGGCTCGCCGGCCGAGCTGGCCACCGGCGACGGGATCTACGCCGAGCTGCTCGCCCTCCAGGCGCCCACCACCGCCAACAAGGCAAAGCTCAAGGAGTACGACATCGCCCGGGTGTGATCCCCGTCGCCGAAGCAGAGCTTCGGCGACGGCCTGGCCGGCTCGGCGGCCGGTGTCCGGCGGGCTGCGCCCCCCGGACCCCCGTCGGAGGAGAGGCTCCGGGCATCCCTGCAACTATGAGTACACCCAGACCTCGGTGCCGATCTCCATCAACCGGTTGGCCCAGATGTGGTCGATGGCGGCGTTGCTCACCCGGACGCATCCGTGGGAGGCCGGGAAGGGCGGGATGCTGGGCGACCCGTGCACGGCGTAGCCGCCGGTGAAGTACTTGGGCCGGAACAGCGCGCCGAGGGCCGAGATGCGCAGGCCGTTGATGTGGCGCTGGACCCGGAACCGGCCCTCCGGCGTGACCGCAACTGCTCCGGGGGCATAGCGGGCGCCGTTGCCGGTCGAGGTGTTGAAGACCAACTCGGCCCGGCCGTCACGGGCGACGATGAGCAGCTGGCGGGTTTTGTCGACCTCGACCACGTAGCCGGCGGTGCTGCGCGGCTGCGGGCGGTCGGCCCTCGCCAGCAGCGCCACCTCCTCGGGGCTGAGCCGGCCGTCCCGGGGCAGGTTGTTGGCCTTCTGGAAGGCGTACACCTGCTGCAGGGTCAGCGGGCCGAAACGCCCGTCCACCGGCCCCCAGTAGCCCAGCTCGAGCAGCCTGCGCTGGATGCCCTCGACGCCCGGGCCGATGGCGCCCGAGGCCACCACCCGGCTGCTGGTGGCCAGCCAGTACCCGGCCGGGCGGTCGGTGGCCGCCGGGAGGGCGGCGATGGCGGCCACCTCGCGCCCGGCCCCCACGGCGGCGGTGCCGGCGCCGGCGAAGGCGGCGTCGCCGAAGGCGAACACGCCGCCATCGGCCGCCGCCAGCCAGTAGCCCTGGCCCGTCGAGCTGGCGGCCATGGCGACCACCGGCCGGGCCAGGCGGGTGGCGCCCATCCCGCCGTGGTACACGGCGTCGCCGAAGGAGAAAACACCGCCGTCGGCGGCGACGAGCCAGTAGCCGAGACCGGTCGGCGTGGCGGCCATGGCCACCACGGGCTGGTTGAGGCGGGTGCCGCCCATCGACCCGAGGAAACGCGCCTCGCCGAAGGCGAACACGCCGCCGTCCCGGGCGACCAGCCAGTACCCCGTGCCCGCCGGGTTGGCCGCCATGCCCACCACGGGCTGGTTGAGGGAAAGCGCCCCGGTCGACCCGGCGAACACGGCGTCGCCGAAGGAGAACACGCCGCCGTCGGAGGCGGCCAGCCAGTAGCCCGCCCCGGTGGACGTCGCCGCGGCGGCCACGACCGGGCGGCGCAGCCGGAGCCCGGCGGCCGAACCGGCGAAGAGGGCGTCGCCCGCGGCCGTCACTGCGCCGTCGGCCTGGACCACCCAGTACCCGCCGCCGGTCGGGGTGGCCGCCAGCGCCACCACCGCGGACCGGTCGCCCGCCGGCGGCCCTCCCAGCGCCGGCGCGGACCCGACGGCCACGACGGCCTGGTCGGTCGGGGGGACCGGCGCGGTCTGGGCGACGGCTGCCGGGGCGACGGCGGCGGTGGCGGCGGTGGCGAGGCCGGTGGCGAGCGCGATGGCGGAGCTTGGGAGGCGGTGGGGCACGATCGGGGATGCTGCCACGCCGGGAAGCCCGGCGGTCGTCAACGTGACCTCTGCCACCCACTCTCCACCGACCACTGCCACTGATCGGAGGGCACGGGAGGGCCACCTACTGTCGCAGGATGAACCACCTGGCCGACGAGACCAGCCCCTACCTCCGCCAGCACCGGGACAACCCGGTGGACTGGTACCCCTGGGGTGAGGAGGCCTTCGCCCGGGCCCGGGCCGAGGATCGGCCGATCCTGCTCTCGGTGGGTTACTCGGCGTGCCACTGGTGCCACGTCATGGCCCACGAGTCCTTCGAGGACGACGAGGTGGCGGCGGCGATGAACGACGGGTTCGTCTGCGTGAAGGTCGACCGCGAGGAGCGCCCCGACGTGGACGCGGTGTACATGGAGGCGGTCCAGGCCATGACCGGCCAGGGCGGCTGGCCCATGACGGTGTTCATGACCCCCGACGGCCGGCCCTTCCACGGCGGCACCTACTATCCAAAGCGCACCGGGCTCGGCCGACCGGGCTTCCTGGACCTGCTGGCGGCAGTTCGGGCCGCCTGGCGGGATCGGCGGGAGGAGCTGCTGGGGGCCGCCGACCATCTGTCAGAGGCGCTGCGGGCCCGCAGCTTCCTGCCCGGGACCGGCTCGGCGGGCGGGGGCGCGGGTCCCGGGCCCGAGCTGGTCGCGGCCGGCGTCGAGAGCCTGCGGCGCAGCTTCGACGCCGAGTGGGGCGGCTTCGGCCGGGCGCCCAAGTTCCCCAGCCCGGCCAACCTGGAGCTGCTGCTGCGCGCCTTCGCCCGCCACGGCGACCGGGCCGACCTCGACATGGTGGTCACCACGCTCGACGCCATGGCGTCCGGCGGCATCTACGACCACTTGGGCGGGGGCTTCTCCCGCTACTCGGTCGACACGTTCTGGATGGTGCCCCACTTCGAGAAGATGCTCTACGACCAGGCCGGCCTGGCCCGGTCGTTCCTCCACGCCTGGCAGGTGACCGGCGAGGTGCGGTTCCGCCAGGTCGTCGAGGAGATCGTCGGCTACGTGCTGCGAGACCTCCGCTCCCCCGAGGGCGGTCTGTACTCCGCCGAGGACGCCGACTCCGAGGGGGAGGAGGGCCGCTTCTACGTCTGGTCGGCGGACGACGTGGCCGAGGTGGGTGGGCCGGACGCGGTGTCGTGGTACGGCGTCACCCGGGGCGGCAACTTCGAGGGCGCCAACATCCTCCACCGCCCGGTGCGCGGCGACCTGGTCCGCCCGCCCCTGGTCGAGGCGGCCCGGGCCCGGCTGTTCGCAGCGCGGGAGCGGCGGGTGCGGCCGGGCCTCGACGACAAGGTCCTCACCGAGTGGAACGCCATGTTCGTGTCGACGCTGGCCGAGGCGGCGGCCGTCCTGCGGCGGCCCGACTGGCTGGCCGCCGCCGTCGGCACCGCCGAGCTGCTGACCGCCGAGCTGCGCCGAGAGGACGGGCGCTGGCTCCGCTCGTGGCAGCGACCGTCCGACGACCACCCGGGCGGCGCCCGCCACCTGGCCTACGCCGTCGACCACGCGTGGCTGGTCGACGCCTTCACCCGGCTGGCCGAGGCGACCGGCCAGGCCCGCTGGCTGGCCGAGGCGGTGGCCGCGGCCGACGCGCTGGTCGACCTGTTCGCCGACGACGAGGGGGGCGGCTTCTTCACGACCGGCCGGGACGCCGAGCAGCTGCTGGTGCGCCAGAAGGACCTGTTCGACGGGGCGACGCCATCGGCCAACGCGGTGGCCGCGTCGGCCCTGCTGCGGCTGTCGGCGCTGACCGGCCGCCGGGACCTGGCCGAGCGGGCCGAGGCCGTGATCGGCCTGGTGGCGCCCGTGGCGGCCAGCCACCCGGGCGCGTTCGTCCACCTGCTGGGTGCCCTGGACATGGCGCTCGGCGGGATCACCGAGGTGGTGGTGGTCGGCGACCGGCCCGACCTGGTGGAGCCGCTGTGGGGCCCGTACCGGCCGGACGCGGTGATCGCCTGGGGCGAGCCCTACGACTCGCCGCTGTGGGACGGCCGCCGGGACGGCCTGGCCTACGTGTGCCGGGACCACGCCTGCCGGGCCCCGGTCTCGACGCCCGGCGACCTGCTGGCCCAACTGGAGGTATCCACCACTCGCGCCCGCTGAGGCTCCACGATGGGGTTCCGTGGCCGCCGCCATCGTCCGCCGAACCTCCCCCGCCAGCGGCATCGTGCAGTTGCTCGTCGTCGCTGGTGGCCCTCGGTGGTGTGCGGCCATCGACCTGTCGTCCGGCGCGCTGCGCCTGGCCCGATGGCCCCGGGCCGGGCAGCCCCTGGCGCCCTACACCCTGGTGCGAGCCGAGGTGGCCGCCGACCAGAGCGCGGCCGACCCCACCCGGCCCGAGGACGTGGTGCTCGCCGCCGCGCCGACGCCGGCGGGCCGGGTGCGGCGCCGGCGCGCCGACCGGTGGCTGCGCCCGCTCCTGCATCCCGAGGGCCAGGACCTGCTCGGCTCGGCCGGCCCCGACGTGCCGTACTGGACGGTCACGCCCGAACGGCCGTCGGTCGCGGTGGTGGCGCTGCCCCGCCCTCCCGAGCTGATCGGCGACCGCTGCCGCTTGTCCTGGCAGCGGGCCCGCTACGACCTGCCTGTCCTCCCCAGCGCCCGCCAGTGGTGCCCACCC
>DATLFQ010000031.1:0-3398 GCA_035540915.1 Acidimicrobiales bacterium | reverse complement strand
TCGGCCGCCTTCCAGGCGGCGCTGGCGTCGCGGCGCAGCGCCGGCCCGTCGTCGCCGGCCGCGGGGTACGAACCGAGGAACTTCACCGACGGCAGCTGGGCGTGCAGGTCGCGCAAACAGTCGGCCACCACCTCGTCGGCGACGTGGCCCTCCAGGTCGATGACGAAGCAGTACTCACCCAGGCTCTGCTTGGTCGGGCGGGACTCCAGCTTCGTCAGGTTGATGTTCCGGGCCGAGAACTGCCCCAGGATGGCGTGCAGGCTGCCAGGGCGGTCGGCGTCCTGGAAGCACACGATGCTCGTCTTGTCGTGGCCGGTCGGTGCCGGAACACCCTGCGGCGCAACGAGAACGAAGCGGGTGACGTTGTCGTCGTGGTCGCCGACGTCGGCCGCGAGCACATCGAGGCCGTACAGCTTGGCGGCCAGAGCCGTGCCGACGGCTGCCGTGCCCGGCGGGCGGGTCTCGCCCACGAGCCGGACCGCCTCGGCGGTGGAGTTGGCGGCGGCCAGCTCGGCGGCGGGCAGGTTGGCCGTCAGCCAGGCGCGGCACTGGGCCGTCGCGTGCGGGATCGACACCACCGTGGTGACGTCGGCCAGCGAGGTGCCCGGCGGCGCCAGCAGGCTGAGGCTGACGGGCAGCAGCACCTCGCGGCGGATGAGCAGCGAGGTGTCGAAGATCAAGGCGTCGAGGGTCATGTTGACGGTGCCCTCGATGGAGTTCTCCATCGCCACGAAGCCCATGTCGACGGCACCGGACTGGGCGGCGGCCAGCACCTCGGGCATCGACCGCATCGGCACCAGCTCCTCGCCGGCCAGGTCGGCCTGGGTGAGCAGCGCCTCCTCGGTGAAGGTGCCGGGCGGGCCGAGGAAGCCGATGCGGGTCACCGCCCGGAGGATAGGCGGGAGGCGAGCGATACTTGCCGGAAATGGACGAGGTCACGCTGGGCAGGCTGCTGGAGGACGTGAGCTCGGGAGACGTGCACCCGCACGAGGCGGTGTCGCGCCTGCGCCGGCTGCCCTTCGCCGACCTGGAGTTCGCCCGGGTCGACCACCACCGCCTGCTGCGCCAGGGCCTGGCCGAGGCGGTCTACGGGCCGGGCAAGACGCCCGAGCAGTGCGCCGCGATCGTGGCCGAGCTGCTGGCCATGGAGGGTGACGGCCCCATCCTGCTGACCCGCGCCGGCGACGACCAGGCCGCCGCCGCGCTGGCCCGCTGCCCCGGCGGCGAGCGGACCGGCACCACCGTGGTGTGGCGGCCGGCGCCGGAGCGGCCCGGATCGGTGCTCGTACTGACCGCCGGCACCGCCGACGGCCCCGTCGCCCAGGAGTGCGTCGCCACGCTGCGGGCCCACGGGTTCCGGCCCGAGGTCCGAGCGGACTGCGGCGTGGCCGGCGTCCACCGGCTGCTCGCCGTCGCCGGCGACATCGACGCCGCCGACGCCGTCGTCGTGGTGGCCGGCATGGAGGGCGCCCTGCCCAGCGTCGTCGGCGGGCTGGCCGCCTGCCCGGTGGTGGCGGTGCCGACCAGCACGGGCTACGGCGCCGCCTTCGAGGGGATGACCGCGCTGCTCGGGATGATGGCCTCGTGCGCGGCCGGCGTGGCCGTCGTCGGCATCGACAACGGCTTCGGCGCCGCGTGCGTGGTGGCCCGGATGCTGCGGTCGGCATGACCGTGACGGCGACCGGCACCGCCGCAGAGCGGGAGCTGGCCTGGTTCCACTGCTTCGCCGGCATCGCCGGGGACATGGCCCTGGGCAGCCTGCTCGACGCCGGTGCCGACCTGGACGAGGTGCTCGCCATCCTCCGGTGCCTGCCCGTCGAGGGCTGGTCGGTCGAGCCCCGCGCCGTGCTGCGGGGCGGCATCGCAGCCACCAAGGTCGAGGTCCGGGCCGAGGAGACGGCGGTGGTCCGGACCCACAGCCACATCAGCGCCATGGTGGTCGCGGCCGGGCTGCCGCCCCGGGTCGAGGCCCGCTCCCTGGCCGTGTTCGCAGCGCTGGCGGAAGCCGAGGGGCGCCTGCACCACAAGGATCCCTCGCTGGTGCACTTCCACGAGGTGGGTGGCATCGACGCCATCGTGGACGTGGTCGGCACCTGCGCCGCGCTGGAGGTGCTCGGTGTCGACACCGTCCTGGCCAGCCCGGTGGCGACCGGCACCGGCATGGTGCGAGCGGCGCACGGCCTGCTGCCCAATCCGGCACCGGCCGTGGTCGACCTGCTGCGGGGCGCCCCCGTCTACGGGCGCGAGGTCGGCGTCGAGTTGACGACACCGACGGGGGCCGCGCTCCTCGCTGCGCTGGCCACCGGCTTCGGCCCGCTGCCGGCCATGACGGTGCGGGCGACCGGCTTCGGCGCCGGCTCCCGGGACCTGGACGGGCTCCCCAACGTCACCCAGGTGGTGCTGGGGACGGCGGCAGGCGCCGCCCCCCGGCTGCCGTCGCAGCCGGTGCAGCTGCTGGAGGTGAACGTGGACGACGCCACCGGCGAGGTGCTGGCCCACGCCGTCACCGCCCTCCTGGCCGCCGGCGCCCACGACGCTTGGGTCACGCCCATCGTGATGAAGAAGGGCCGGCCCGCCCACACCGTGAGCGCGCTGGCCGACCCGGCCCTGGCCGCCCAGGTCGCCCGGGTCCTCACTGCCGAGACCGGCTCGCTGGGGATCCGCGGCGCCGTACTGGAACGCTGGCCGGTGGCCCGGACCGAGAGCGAGGTGGAGGTCGCCGGCCTCGCGGTGCGAGTCAAGGTCAGCCCTGGCAGGGTCAAGGTCGAGCACGACGACGCCGCCGCGGCGGCGGCCCAGACCGGCCTGCCTCTGCGCGAGGTGCTGTCGCGAGCCGAGGCGGAGGGCCGGCGCCGATTCACGCCGGAGCCGGGCCCGCCGGTCGACCCGGGCGCCTAGCCCCTCAGCAGCAGGGGGAGGGACCGCCGGTTGTCCTCGCCCGGTGTCTCGCCGGCCACCGGGCCCACCGTCACCGTGAGCGTGGCGGCACCACCGGCGGGCGCCGGGCGCAGGCCGCCGAGGGTGAGCGAGCGGCGCTGGCCGGGCGCCAGGTCGACGAAGTCGCGGGCGGTGTCCAGCTGCCCGTCGGCGCTCTGGAGGCTCGCCACCACCGGGACCTGCGACTGCGGGCCGTTCCCGGCGTTGGCCACCACGATCTCCAGGCGGATGCTCGACACCAGCGGCATGACGACCATCCCGGCCTCCCGCCCGACGGCCGCCGGCTCGGTGGACACCGTCAGCACCCGGACGTCGTTGACCGGCACCGGCGACGCCGCCGCCCGTATCGACCCCAAGAAGGCGGCCACCTCGGGCTGGCTCCAGACCGCAGGGTCGGCGACCCAGCGCGACGGCGGCAGCGCCGGCACCCGGCTGTCGCCCGCCGGCAACGAGTCGACCAC
>DATLFQ010000030.1:0-5969 GCA_035540915.1 Acidimicrobiales bacterium | reverse complement strand
CTCGACCTGTGCTGGGTGGCCCTGGGCCGGCTCGACGCCTACTACGAGCGGGGCCTGCAGCCCTGGGACTGGGCGGCCGGCACGCTGGTCGCGGTGGAGGCGGGGGCTGCGGTGTCCACGCTCGGCAACGGCACGGTCGTGGCCGCCCCTCGACCCCTGCACGGGTCGCTGGTCGAACTGCTCACCCGCTGCGGCGCCGCCGGCTGAGCCGTCACGGCTGGTCGGTGGGGCGGGCGCCGCCCTCAGCCGAAGAAGGGCCCGGCCACCCGGGCGAAGTCGCCCGGGTCGACCGTCTTCAGCTCGGCGACGGCCGCCTCCAGGGGCACGCGGACGACGTGGCCTCCCTGCAGGGCCACCATGTGGCCGAAGGCGCCGTCGTGCACCGCCTCGATAGCGGCGATGCCGAATCGGGTGGCCAGCACCCGGTCGAACGCGGTCGGCGTGCCGCCCCGCTGGATGTGGCCGAGGATGGTCACCCGGGTCTCGTAGCCCGTGCGGCGCTCGATCTCGGTGGCGACGACGGTGCCGATCCCGCCCAGGCGGACGTGGCCGAACTGGTCCCGCTCGCCCGAGGCCAGGGCCAGGGTGCCCTGCTTCGGCGTGGCCCCCTCGGCCACCACCACGATGGACGCGTAGCGACCCCGCTCGTGGCGGCGGCGGATGCGGTCCGTCACCTCGGCGATGTCGAAGGGCTGCTCGGGGATGAGGATCTCGGCCGCTCCGCCGGCCAAGCCGGCGTAGGTCGCGATCCAGCCGGCGTGGCGGCCCATCACCTCGCACACCATCACGCGGTCGTGCGACTCCGCCGTTGTGTGCAACCGGTCGATGGCGTCGACGCAGATTTGCACGGCAGTGTGGAACCCGAAGGTCAACTCGGTGGCCGACAGGTCGTTGTCGATGGTCTTGGGCACGCCCACCACCGAGGCGCCGTCCTGGCCGAGTCGGTGGGCCACGCCCAACGTGTCCTCACCGCCGATGGCGATCAGGGCATCCATCTTCATGTCGGCCAGGGTGTCGAGCGCCCGCCGGACGTCGCCCTCGATCCGGTAGGGATTGGTGCGCGAGGACCCGAGGATGGTGCCCCCCCGGGGGAGGATCCCGCGGCAGCGCTCGACGTCGAGCGGGCTGGTCCGCCCTTCGATGACGCCGCGCCACCCGTCCCGGAAGCCGACCAGTTCGTCGCCGTACTCCCGTTCGCCCTTGCGCACGATGGCCCGGATGACGGCATTGAGGCCCGGACAGTCACCGCCACCGGTCAGTACGCCCACCCGCACACCCGCACACTATCGGACCGGATCGCACCCTTCGCGGGGGTGCCATAAGTCTCTAATCTGCTGCACGCCTTCCATTGGCCCCCCGAGAGGGGGTAGCCTCGACATGGCGGCCGAAACCCCAGAGGTCGTCAATTCTTCAGCGTTCCAGCACCGAAGTTGCGCTGGGCATGACCCAAGGGACGGCATCGTGGGAACCGATTCCGAGAAGCGACCGAAGCCGGTACGGGACTATCTGACGGTGTCCGAAGTGGCGACACTATTCCATGTCTCGACCAAGACGGTGGTTCGGTGGGCCAACGACGGGCGGCTGCCGTACATGTCGACACTCGGCGGGCACCGGCGCTTTCCTCGGGCGGACATCGAAGCGCTGCTGGCCGGCCAGCAGCACAACCCCATCGAGCGCGACTAGACGACGACAGCTGCCGACCGGACCGGCTGACAGCGGCCGGTCGGTCGTCTCGCCGGGGCGCGGACCGCTTGGTCACCCCGGCACGACCAGGACCTCACCGGGCAGGAGCGCCCGGCCCGAGCGCCCCTCGGCCAGGAGGTCGACCAGGGGCCGGATCTCCCCGGTGGGCTGCAGCCGGCGGGCGATGGACCACACGGTGTCGCCCGGCCGCACGACGACCGAGGCTGTCGGCCTGCCCGCCTGCGCCGGCTCGGCCCGCCCCGGCGGCACCGGCCCCGCGGCGGCAGGGGGGCCGCCGGTGGGCCAACCGAACAGCGCCGTCCCGGCCAGGAGCACGGTGGCCGAGGCGAGGCGGCCGGCCGCGATGCGCCGCCGGGGCGAGGGCCGGCCCGGTCGGGCGACCGGCGGCCGAGGCGGCCGCAGTCGGCGCTGCAGGTCGCCGGCGCCGTGGACCATGTGGACTCCTTCCGGGACGTCGAGAGTGCGAGATCAGCGACGGGCGTCCCGAACGCCCGTTCCCTGTGCCCACCCAACCACGAACGCCCGTTCGTGTCAAGGCTCCACGAACAGATGTTTGCCTTCGCCGCCGTCGGATGCTACGGTGCCCTGCCAGGAGGCAGGACCCGATCCGGACCCGGACAGGAGGAACCGATGGCGCAGGTCACCGACGGAGGGGTGCTGACGGGCAAGCGGCGCCAGATCCTCGACTTCATCGCCACCCAGCTGCAGAGCCGGGGCTACCCGCCGTCGGTCCGCGAGATCGGCGAGGCGGTCGGGCTCACCTCCTCGTCCACGGTCCACTCGCACCTGGCCACACTGCAGCGCCACGGCTACCTGCGCCGGGACCCGACCAAGCCACGGGCCATCGAGGTGTACTACGACCAGTCCTCGGGAGCGGCGATCGAGCGCCGCCCGACGCAGCACGTCCCGCTGGTCGGCGACGTGGCCGCCGGAACCAACGTGCTGGCCCAGGAGAACGTGGAGGAGCTGCTCCCCCTCCCCGCCGATTTCACCGGCGACGGCCAGCTGTTCATGCTCCGGGTCCGGGGGGACTCGATGGTCGACGCCGGCATCCTGGAGGGTGACTTCGTGGTCGTCCGCCAACAGGCCGAGGCCCGCAAGGGCGACGTCGTGGTCGCCGGTCTCGGCGACGAGGCCACCGTGAAGCGCTACAGCCGGCGAGGCTCCAAGGTGGTGCTGACCCCCGCCAACAGCCGGCTGGCGCCGACCGAGCACGCCGCCGGCGACGTGACCATCTACGGCAAGGTCGTCACGGTCATCCGACGCCTGTGAGACCGCGCCGTCGCCGACCGAGGATGGCGGTGGCCGCCCCGGCGGCCACCAGGGCGACGGCCGCCAGCGCACCCGGCACGGCCACGTCCTCGTCGTCGGGTCCTCGGGTACCGGGCGAGGCGGCCAGGGCCGGCGACGTTCCCTCGACCGGGCCCGGTTCGACCGGGGCGGGCTCGCCAGCCGGCTCGGGAGGCGGCGGGGCCTCGGCGACGGGAGCGGCGGGCGATGCGGTGGTCGTGCTCGTCGTCGAGGGCGCCGGTCGGGCGGGAGGCGGCGGCGGCGCCACGGGAGGCGGAGGCGGAGGCGGCGTTGGGTTGCCCCCCGTGGCGGCGACCGCGGCGGCCGCGTCGAGGCGGCCGGCGCACGTGGCACCGCAGCGCACCGAGCGATTGGCCGTCCCGAGCAGGATCTCCACCGCCCGGGCGTTGGTCATGCCCGGTCGCGACAGGAGCAGCGCCAGGGCGCCCGACACGTGGGGCGCCGCCATGGAGGTTCCTTCCAGGTAGCCGTACTCGTTGCTGGCGCCCGGCCGGACGATGCTCGAGTAGATGGCGCTGGCGGTCCCGCCCCGGGCCACGTTGCCGCCCGGCGCGGCGACCGCCCACTTGGCGTTCCCGGTGGGGCTTGAGTAGCCGGCGGGCTCGTCGCTCCGGCCCGTCGCGCCCACCACGACAGCGTCGATGGTGCCGTAGTTGGCCGAGCCGAGGCCGAGGAAATTGACGTTCCCGGCCGCCAGCACGGTCACCGCGCCCCTCGACCAGGCATAGTCGATGCCCGGCGCCAGGGACGAGCTTCCACCACCGCCGAGGAGACCGCCCAGCAGGCCGCCCCCGCCACCCAGGCTGAGGTTCACCACCAGGGCGCCGCGGTCGACCACCCAGCGGATGCCGGCGTTCACGTCGTCGATGGTCGCGGAGTCGCCCTCGAAGACCCGGGCCACCGCCAGACGGGCGTCGGGGGCGATGCCGGCGATACCCCGGCCGTTGTCCTTGGCCGCCGCCGCCACCCCGGCCACATGGGTGCCGTGGCCCACCCGGTCCTGCGCCGCGGACGGCTCGCCCGCGCACCGTCCCGGGTCGCCGCCGGTGCCGATGCAGGCGGTCGCCGCCGCCACCTTGCCGGCCAGGTCCTCGTGGCCCAGGTCGATCCCGCTGTCGACCACGCCGATGATCACGCCGGCACCGGTGGTGGTGGCCCAGGCCTGCGGGGCGCCGACGATCGTGGGGCCCCACTGCTTGTCCCAGTGGGTGTCGTTGGTGGCCGTCGCCGGCGACGCAGCCGCGGCGACGGCCGCCACGGCGAGCGCAAGGACCGGCCGGCGAGCTGGCACCCGCCCATGATGGCGTGGCGGGGGCGCCCACCCGGGCGCGCCCCGAGCCGTCAGCCCGCGTCCAGCACCCGGCGCAGCGCCGCCGACACGGCCTCCAACTGGTCCCGCCCGACATGCTCACCGGCGGTGTGGGCCACCGACGGGTCGCCCGGGCCGAAGTTGGTGGCCGGCACGCCGCGTGCCGCGAAGAAGGCGACGTCGGTCCAGCCCAGCTTGGCGGTCGGGGCGCCGCCGGCCGCCTCCACGAGTCGGGCGAGGAGAGGATGGCGCAGGTCGGGGCGGGCCCCGGCGGCGTGGTCCACCAGCCGCACCGTGTCGCCGGTCGCCTCGTCGACGCTGCCGCCCAGTGCTTCGCGCACCTGGGCCACCGCCTCGTCGACCGAGCGGTCGGGGGCGAAGCGGTGGTTGACCACGACGCGGGCCCGGTCGGGCACCACGTTGCCCGCCACCCCGCCCTCCACCGACACCGCCTGCAGCGCCTCGCGGAACTCGCATCCGTCCAGCACGGGGCGGCGGCCGGTGTAGGCGTCGCAGCGTTCCAGCAGCGGGCCCAGGCGGTGGATGGCGTTGCGACCCGTCCACGGGCGGGCGGTGTGGGCCCGCTCCCCCGCCAGCTCGACGGCGAGGCGCAGCGTCCCCTGGCACCCGGCCTCGATTCTGGCGCCGGTGGGCTCGCCCAGCACGGCGGCGTCCGCCCGCAGCAGGTCGGGCCGCTCGGCGAGCAGCCGGCGCAGGCCGTTGTGGCGCGCCTCCACCTCCTCGCACTCGTAGAAGACGTAGGTGACGTCGACGGCCGGCGCGGGAACGGTCCGGGCCAGGTCCAGGAACACGGCGCAGCCCGCCTTCATGTCGGCCGAGCCCAGGCCCCAGCAGACGTCGCCGTCCACCCGGGCCCGCTCGTTCCCGTTCGGCGGCACGGTGTCCAGGTGGCCGGCGAGCGCCAGACGGGTCCCCCGCCCCAGCTCGGTGCGGGCCACCACGTTGTCGCCGATCCGCTCGACGGCCAGCCACGGCACGTCCTGCAGAGCCCGCTCGACGAAGTCGGCGAGTGCCGTCTCGGCGTGGCTGACCGACGGGATGTCGACCAGCTCGGCCACCAGCTCCAGCAGATCGGCGGGCGGCGCCGTCATCCTCCCCCGCCGTGCTCGCGCAGGATCTCGTTGAGCTTGGCCTTGTCGTGGCGCTGGCCCTCGGGAAGGCGCTTGAGGACGAGCACGCAGGGCAGGCCGAACTCGCCGCCGGGGAACTGCTTGCGGCGCGAGCCCTGCACCGCCACCGACCAGGGCGGGATCACGCCCCGGCTCAGCTCCTCGCCGGTCTGCACGTCGATGACCGGGATCCCGGGATTGAGCACCGCTCCCTCGGCCAGCACCGACCCCCGGCCGACCCGGGCGCCCTGAGTCACCATGCAGCGGCTGCCGATCATCACCTCGTCCTCGATGATGACCGGCGCGGCCT
The DNA here is from genome assembly GCA_035540915.1 of Acidimicrobiales bacterium. GTDB lineage: Bacteria > Actinomycetota > Acidimicrobiia > Acidimicrobiales > DATLFQ01. Next base: position 205 of record DATLFQ010000030.1, on the reverse strand, counting down.
GGGCCGGTTCCAGCACGCCTCCGATGCCCACGCCGCCGGACAAGTGGACGTTCGCGCCCACCTGGGCGCAGGAACCGACGGTCGCCCAGGTGTCGACCATGGTGCCCGCCCCCACCCGGGCGCCGATGTTCACGTAGCTCGGCATCAGGATGACGCCCCGGTCCAGGAACGAGCCCCAACGGGCCGACGCCCCGGGCACCACGCG
>DATLFQ010000029.1:0-7386 GCA_035540915.1 Acidimicrobiales bacterium | reverse complement strand
CATCCGAGCAGGTCGGAGTGGCCGCACCACCGGGCGCGCCGCCGAAGGCGGCGTTGACCTTCACCGTGCCGACCGCCAGTTCGCCCGCCCCCCTCTGGGCGTGGGCCATGCTCGGCGTCAGGACCACGGCAGCCAGTCCGTCGACCGTGCCGTCCGCCAGGTGCAGCGCCTCGTCGAAGGACCCGACCACCTGCACGGCGGCCACAGGGCCGAAGGTCTCCTCCTCGACCAGGGCCATGCCGGGACACACGCCGGTGACGACCGCGATCTCGGCGTCGCTGACTGGCAAGGCCCCGACGGGTTCGCCGGTTGCCGGGTCCGTGACGAGGAGGTCGGTCATGCCCGGGAGCCTTCCCGCCGCGCCGTCGCGCCACCCGCTGGGCGGAGTCTGCCGTCGGGCAAAGGTGTCACACGTGGCCCGATGGTCCGGAGCCTGGCGAGAACGCGCATCGCAGGCGCTGGCCAGCCTCGCCCCGGTAGGGCGAGCCTGCGGGCTGCGGGTGTTCCTCAGGCCGGTTGACCGTCGGGCAGATAGGCTGGCCCGGCCACATCCCCCGACCCCGAGGGCGCACTTTTGCGGATCCTCGTGCTGGTCGACGGCGAGCACTACCCCCCGGTGGTGGCTGCAGCCATCGACCGCCTCTCCCGACGTCTGCCCGGCGCGACCGTCGTCGGCGCGGCCCTGCTCGGCGGGACCGAGAAGCTGGCGGCTGGCCGGCCCGCGCTGGGGCTCGAGCTGGGCGTCGAGGTGGTGGGCGGCGCCACCCCCGACGAGGCGCTCCTGGCCGGCCTGGAGGCCTGGCGTCCGGACCTGGTCTACGACCTCTCGGACGAGCCGGTGCTGGACAACCGGGCCCGCCTGCGGCTGGCCGGCCGGGCGCTGGCCGCCGGGGCCGCCTACCAGGGGGCGGACTTCCGCTTCGACGCGCCCCCCCGGCCGAAGGTGGCGACCAAGCCGTCGATCGCCGTCATCGGCACCGGCAAGCGCACCGGCAAGACGGCGGTGAGCGCGCAGCTGGCCCGCACCCTGCGGGAACGGGGCACGCCGCCGGTGGTGGTGGCCATGGGCCGCGGCGGCCCGGCCGCCCCGGAGCTGGTGGACCCGGCGGTGTTCGACCTTTCGGTGGGCGGGCTCGTGGCCCTAGCCGAGTCGGGCCGGCACGCGGCGAGCGACCACCTCGAAGGCGCCGTCATGTCCGGGTCCACGACGGTGGGGACCCGCCGGTGCGGGGGCGGCATGGCCGGCGCCCCGGCCGACGACACCGTCGCCGCAGGCGTGGCGCTGGCCAACGACCGGCCCGAACCACTGGTGATCCTGGAGGGCAGCGGCCAGTGCATCCCGCCCGTCCACGCCGACGCCACCATCCTCGTCGCGCCCGGCTCGGCCGATCCCGACCTCGTCGTCGGGCACCTCGGCGCCTACCGCGTGTTGCTCGCCGACCTGATCGTGGTTACCATGGCAGCAACATCGCTTGCCGCCTCGGGTTTCCGTGCCTCGTTCGAGGGAGACGTCCGGAGGCTGGTGCAAGGGGTGTCGGGCCCGCAGCGCATCGTCCGCGTCACGCTGCACCCAACTCCCCTGGCCCCGATCTCCGGTCGCCGAGTCATCTACGCCACCACTGCGCCGGCCTCGGTCGGAGGGCATCTGGCGGCGCACCTCGAGCACGTGCACGGCGCTCAGCTCGTCGGCGTGTCCCACAACCTCGCCAACCGGCCGCTCCTGGCCGCTGACCTCGAGGAGGCGGGTCCCGCCGAGGTCCTGGTCGTCGAACTCAAAGCGGCGGCGATCGACCTCGCGGCCAGGTTCGCCCTGGACCGGGGGATGGAAGTTGTGTTGTGCGACAACAGGGTCGTGACCATCGGCGGTGACGGCCCGTTCGAGGAACTGGGGCTGGACATCGCCGATCTCGCCACGCAGCGATTCTCGACACCAACCCACTCGCGATCGAGCAGCGGCCCGGCTGGCGCGCCATGAGCCAACTCGGCCAGCGCCACGTGGTCGTCAGCGGCCAGCAGTACGAGCTGCCCTACTCCAAGGGGCTCATGGCGTCGCGCATCATGGCGACCGGACTGGCGCCGGCCCGGGCCTTCCACGTGGCCGAGGTGGTCGAGGACCGGCTCCACGCCCTCGGCCGCCCGGGGATCTCGGCCGGCGAGCTGCACCACCTGGTGCTCGAGGTCCTGCACGACGAGGTCGGCCAGCGCTACGCCACCTCGTTCGCCAAGTGGCAGCTGGTGACGACGCTGGACGTGCCGCTGGTGGTGCTGATCGGCGGGGCGGCGGGGGTCGGCAAGTCGACCATCGCCACGATGCTGGCCAGCCGTCTCGGCATCACCCGGGTCATCCCGACCGACGCCATCCGCGAGGTCATGCGGGCCATGTTCACCAAGGACCTGATGCCCAGCCTCCACACCTCGTCGTTCGACGCCGCCCGCCTGGTCCGCAACCCGCTGCCCCGCAGCGCCGACCCGGTGGTGCTGGGCTTCCGGGAGCAGGCGTCGGCGGTGGCCGTCGGCGTGGAGGCACTGATCGCCCGGGCCGCCGACGAGGGTACCGACCTCATCGTCGAGGGCGCCCACCTGGTCCCCGGCTTCGTGGACCCGAGCCGGTTCAAGGACCGGGCCGTGGTGGTGCCGCTGGTCGTCACCGTCGACGACGAGGAGCTGCACCGAAGCCACTTCCAGGTCCGCGGCCAGTCGACCCGCAGCCGCCCCGGCGACCGCTACGTCGCCCTGTTCGACAACATCCGCAAGCAGCAGCGCTACGTCAAGTCGCTGGCCCTCCAGCACGGCGTGGCCGTCGTCCCGTCCTACAACCTCGACGCCACGTTGTCCCAGGTGATCGACCTGGTCGTCAACGAGGCCATCGACGCCGTACCCAATGACACGCCCCAATGACACGCCCCAATGAACAAGCCCCAATGAACAAGCGAGGTGACCATGAGCGGTGAGCAGCAGCTCGAGCGCTCGGTGTTGGAAGGCAAGGAGCGAGAAGAGCTCCACGCCATCGCCGAGGCCATGGGCCTCAAGCCGACGGCGCGGGTGGGCAAGGCCACCCTCGTCGGGCAGATCCTTCGGGCCACCGGGGTGGAGGTCGAGAGCGAGGGCGACACGCCCCGCCGGCCCCGCACCAACCGGTCGCGGGCCTCGGCCAACGGCCAGGCGCCGGCGGCCGGCGAGGCTGCCGGAGGCGATCAGGCGCCGCCTCCCACCGAGCAGGGTTCGCCGCTCGGGAACGGCTCGGCTCCCGAGGCGGCCGCCGAGGCGCCGCCGCCCGCCCCCGACGCGGCACCACCGCCCGACGGCGGGCCCGCCGCCGCACCCGCCACTCCACTCGAGGCGAGCAGCGGGTCGACTGCGTCGCCGCCGCCGGCCGCCTCGGGCGCCCAGGACGGCGGCGTCTCGACGCCCGAGCCGGCCCACGCGCCGTCCCAGCCCCGGTCCAACCAGTCCCGCTCGTGGGACAACGGCTCGGGGGACGGGGGTCCCGGCAACCGGCGCAACCGCCGGCGGCGGGGCCGTGACCGTGACCGGCCCGGCGGCGGCCCCGGCGGCGGCGGCCCCGGCGGCGGCGGCGAGCGGGACCTGCAGGCGGCACCGGCCGACCAGCAGTTCTCCGGTGAGCCGGTCCCCGTGGCCGGCCTGCTGGACCTGAACGACCAGGGTTACGGGTTCGTACGCGCCTCGGGCTACCTGTCCAGCCCGCGGGATGTCTACGTCTCCATCAGCCAGGTTCGCCGCTTCGCGCTTCGCAAAGGCGACTACCTGGAAGGCGCCAGCCGCCCGGCCGGCGCCCAGGAGAAGTACCCGGCCCTGCTGCGGGTCGACACGGTCAGCGGCATGACCCCCGACGAGGCGCGGTCCCGGCCCCGCTTCGAGGACCTCACGCCGCTGTTCCCCGACCAGAAGCTGCGCCTGGAGATCCCCGGCGACACCGCCAACATGGTGGCCCGCATCGTCGACCTGATCTCGCCCATCGGCAAGGGCCAGCGCGGCCTGATCGTGTCGCCCCCCAAGGCCGGCAAGACCACGGTCCTCAAGCAGATCGCCCACTCCATCGAGGCCAACAACCCCGAGGTCCACCTCATGGTGCTCCTGGTGGACGAGCGCCCCGAGGAGGTCACCGACATGCGCCGTTCGGTGAAGGGCGAGGTGGTCGCCTCGACGTTCGACCGGCCGTCGGACGAGCACACCGCGGTCGCCGAGCTGGCCATCGAGCGGGCCCGGCGCCTGGTCGAGCTGGGCAAGGACGTGGTCATCGTCCTGGACGGCATCACCCGCCTGGCCCGGGCCTACAACCTGGCCCAGCCGGCCACCGGGCGCATCATGTCCGGCGGCGTCGACTCGGGCGCCCTCTACCCGCCCAAGAAGTTCTTCGGGTCGGCCCGCAACATCGAAGAGGGCGGGTCGTTGACGATCCTGGCCACCGCGCTGGTCGAGACCGGCTCGCGCATGGACGAGGTGATTTTCGAGGAGTTCAAGGGCACCGGCAACATGGAGCTGCGCCTGGACCGGCGGCTGGCCGAGAAGCGGGTGTACCCGGCCATCGACGTCAACGCCAGCTCCACCCGCCACGAGGAGCTGCTGTTCGACCGGGGCCAGCTGCAGCAGGTCTGGAAGCTGCGACGGGTGCTGAACGCCCTGGGCAGCGAGGGAAGCGGGGCGCCCGGCCTGGAGTTGTTGATGGACAAGATCAAGACGACCAAGAGCAACGACGAGTTCCTGGCCGAGATCGCCAAGAACCCGTCCGTCTGAGCGAGAGGACCTCGACCATGAAGGCCGCCATCCACCCCACCTACGTCGAGGCCACGGTGAAGTGCTCCTGCGGGAACACCTTCACCACCCGCTCGACCAAGGACAGCCTGCACAGCGAGCTGTGCAACGAGTGCCACCCCTTCTACACCGGCAAGCAGAAGCTGGTGGACACGGGCGGCCGGGTCGAGCGCTTCGAGCGCCGCTACGGCCGGCGTGGCGGAAAGAAGTAGCAGCAGCACCCCGGGCCTTCGCCCGGCCCTCCTGGCCGCCAAGCTGCGCGCTCTGGTCGCGGCCGGGTGGGGGCCGACCGGTCCCGACGACGTCCCGGGAACCTTCCCCGGTGGAGCGGCGTTGCGGCGCGACGGCTCGGGCTGGGTTCTGGCGGAGGACGAGCCGGCCCGCGCCCTCGGCGCGGCGCTGACGTGGGCCGGCGCCAACGGCGTCGACGGCGAGGACCTGCACGTCCTGGCCGCCGGTGCGGCCGGGTTGCTGGCGCGGCGGGCGGGGCTGTTCCGCGACCCGCCGTCGGTGTGGCGCATCGAGGGCACCGCGCTGGCGCGGGCCGAGCCCGACCCACCGGTGGTGCCGGTGCCGCCCCCTCGGGACGCGGAGGCCTTCGTGCCCGTGCTGGTCGCGGCCGGCGTCGAGGTCGTCGTCGAGCACGGGGCGGTGGCCGGCGAGGTGCTCGGCCTGGAGGTGGCGCGGGTGGTCGACGACGGCTCGGGAGCCCGGCTGGAGGTCGGCGTCGGCCGCCACGACCGCGACGCCCAGCGCCAGCTCTCCGGCGACGACCCGGCCCCGGCGGTCCTCGCTTCCGCCGTGGCCGCGGTGCGGGCCCGCCGCCGCCCGGGCGCGCCGTCGCACCCGGCCAACCAGTTGGCCCGCGAGCGCTGGCTGCGGGCCGTGGTGGTGGGTCACCCGGACCTCGCCGGCGCCGCCCGGTTGGCCCCGGTGCAGCCGTCCCTCCCGGCGGCGGGGCTGCGGCGGGCCGCCCCCGCCGCGGCGGCCGGCGTCGACGCCGCCGGTCGGCCCCTGGTCGTGGTGTGCTCGGTCGGCATCGACTTGGACCTGGTGCCGGCGGCGGCCGACGCCCGCCTGTCGGTCGACCCGGCCGCCCGGCTGGTGCTGGTGGTCCCGGATGGCGACGCCCATCCGGTCACGCGCCGCCTCGCCGCCGGGCTGGTGGAACCGGCCGAGCTGGTCACCGTGCCCGACGGCTGGGAGGCGCTCGGCGGCTAGTCCGAGACTTCGACGTGCAGCGCGGTGTCGTCGACGCTGGCCGACACCGCGGTGTTGGTCGGGCCGGCGTCCACCACGGCCCACTGGGCCTGCACGCTGTAGTTGCCGGGCCCGACTCGGCGGCACCACGTCGCCGAGTTCTGGACGGCGCCGTTGTTCTGGCCGCCTCCCTCGACGAAGATGTTCGGCCCGGCCGGAGCCATCGGCACGCCGTTGACGAGGACCCGGACCAGCAGGCCGTCGTTCTCGTTGGCCGTGGCGCCGAAGATCTGGCTGCTGGACGAGAACGTGACCACGAGGAGGTCGCTGTCGCCGGCCGGGACGACGATGCCGCCGGCGATGGTGGCGTTGGGGATGGCGGCGAAGCCGCCCTCGCCGCGGCCGCGGGGGGCGTCGTCGGTGAGGACCTGCACCGACTTCTGCGCAAGGCCGCGGCAGGGGGTGACCGTGAGCGGTTCCGGGGCGGCGGTCGGTGCCGGCTCCGGCGAGCCGGCAGAGGCGACGGAGGTGAACCCGAACCAGCCCCCGAGCACCGCCACCGACGCGAGCACCGCCACGAGATGCTTCCTGGACATGACTGCTCCTTTCCGTTGGGTGTCCGCCGTACCGGCTCAGAGGTCGTTTCGTGCGGGTTGGTACATGGGACGCCGCGGGCCCGGGGCCGCTCCGGCCCCGACGGCCCGCCGGTACCCTGGGTCGCCGTGTTGGAGCGCCTGGCCGGCCTGGAGCAGGAGTACGAGGCGGTGTCGGCGCGGATGCAGGACCCAGCCGTCCTGGGCGACCACCGGGCCATGCGCGACACGGGCCGGCGCCTCAAGGAGCTGGAGCCGGTGGTGGCGGCCTACCGCCGCTACCGGGAGGTCACCGAGGACCTGGCCGCCTTCCGGGCCATGCTCCCCGAGGCGAGCGCCGACGAGCGTGACCAGCTGCGGGCAGAAATGGAGGATCTGGAAGTCGGGCTGGCCCGTCTGGACGACGAGCTGAAGCTGCTGCTGATCCCCCGCGACCCCAACGACGCCAAGAACGTCATCATCGAGATCCGGGGGGCAGAAGGCGGGGAAGAGGCCAACCTCTTCGCCAAGGACCTGTTCGACATGTACGCCCGCCACGCCGAGCGCCAGGGCTGGAAGCTGGAGGTGCTGGGCGCCGACCCCTCCGACATGGGCGGGTTCAACGAGGTCACCTTCCTGCTCAAGGGCGACGGCGTGTGGTCGCGGATGAAGCACGAGGCCGGCCCCCACCGGGTGCAGCGGGTGCCGCCCTCGTGCTTCATGCGGCTCCACACGGCCTCGCCCCGCAGCAGGAAGCTGACCTCGTTGTAGCCGCCCTTGTCGGAGGGATCGGCACCCAGCACTTCGTGGCGCCAGCCCATGCGCTCGGCGTAGCGCAGGT
>DATLFQ010000028.1:0-13751 GCA_035540915.1 Acidimicrobiales bacterium | reverse complement strand
GTCGGCCGGGTCGCTGCAGATCGCCCGCGGCGCCGCTTCCCAGACCGCCGCTGGCCCGGGCAACACGGCGGTGGTGCTGTCGAGCAGCCCGACCGAGTTCGAGGCCGACGCCCGGGTGTGCGGGCAGAACTGCGGCAAGGTGCTGGTCGTCGGCAACACCGACCACCCGGTCAGCGAGCTCTACACGCCGGCGCCCGCGCCGGGGGGCCCGGGGTACTGGACGGTGGCCTCCGACGGCGGCGTGTTCGCCTTCGGCGACGCCCGGTTCCACGGCTCGGCCGGCGCTCTGCGCCTCAACCAGCCGGTGGTGGGCATGGCGGCAACGCCGTCGGGCCGGGGGTACTGGCTGGTCGCCTCCGACGGCGGGGTGTTCGCCTTCGGCGACGCCCAATTCCATGGCTCGACCGGTGCGCTCCGCCTCAACCGCCCGATCGTCGCCATGGCGGCCACGCCGTCGGGCCAGGGGTACTGGCTGGTGGCCGCCGACGGCGGGGTCTTCGCCTTCGGCGACGCCCGGTTCCACGGCTCCACCGGCGCTGTCCGCCTGAACCAGCCGGTGGTCGGGATGGCGGCCACGCCGTCGGGCCGGGGCTACTGGCTGGTGGCCGCCGACGGCGGGATCTTCGCGTTCGGCGACGCCGTGTTCCGCGGGTCGACCGGTGGCACCCGCCTCAACCGGCCCATCGTGGGGATGGCCGCGACCGTCAACGGCCGGGGCTACTGGCTGACGGCGTCGGACGGGGGCGTCTTCGCCTTCGGCGACGCAGTGTTCCAGGGCTCCACCGGCGGTACCCGGCTCAACTCCCCGGTCGTGGCCATGGCGTCGACACCGAGGCCCTCGGTCGCCGGCTACTGGCTGGTGGCCGCCGACGGCGGCGTCTTCGCCTTCGGCGACGCCCGCTTCGCAGGATCCACCGGAGGGACGCGGCTCAACCGACCGGTGGTCGGGATGGCCGCCGCTCCGCCGGGCGCGTGATGTCCGATTCTCCGACGTCGTCAGACTGACCGACGACGATGACCCGACCGAGGAGGACCCATGGCGCTCCACCCTTACCTGATGTTCGGCGGCAACTGCCGGGAGGCGTTCACCCGGTACCAGGAGATCTTCGGCGGCGAGTTGACGGTGCTGTCGATGGCCGACGCGCCGCCCGAGGTGCCGGTGGCGGAGGGCCAGGCCGACCTGGTGATGCACGCGGCGCTGATGTTCGACGGCCAGCTGCTGATGGCGTCGGACGATCCGTCCCCCGACTTCGGGCCGGTCCAGGGCATGCAGGTCAACTACAGCGTGGCCGACGTCGCCGAGGCGGAGCGGGTCTTCGAGGCGCTGACCGACGGCGGCACCACCACCATGCCGATGGCCGAGACGTTCTGGTCACCGCGGTTCGGCATGTGCGTGGACCGGTTCGGCACCCCCTGGATGGTGAACGCGGAACCGGTCGAGACTCCGTGACCTGACCGCTTCCATCGCTCTCACGAGGCGCTCACGCTCGGCCCGGTACTGGGCGCGCTGGTGGTGGGCGGCCAGTGCCGCGGCCATGGGCGCGGGAGCAGGTCCCCGCCGTCGGTGGGCAGCGGCAGGGCGCGGGTGGCGCGAGCGTCGATGATGTCGAACAGAAGGAGCTCGCCTCGACCGGGCAGCCAGGCCGCGCAGCCGCTCGACGTCGCGTTCGAGCGTGCGGGCGCTCAACTCGAGTCCGGACGCCAGCTCGGCGCCGGTCCGGAAGGCGTGCCTCTGGATCAGCGACAGCAGTTGCACCGAACCGGGGGTCGGCTCACGGTCGGAAGGTTCCCGCGAAATTGCGGCCAGATCTGACTGCGACAGGTCCTATGGTTCTGCCGGCGTGGCACCGACGGAAGGGAGTCGCCCGTGAGCGCCGTCGTGGCCGAGGGCCTGTCCAAGCGGTTCGGCGAGACCGAGGCCCTGCAGGGCGTGGACTTCCACATCGAGCGGGGCACCGTGCTCGGCCTGCTCGGGCCGAACGGTGCCGGCAAGACCACCGTGGTCCGCATCCTGTGCACCCTCCTGCGGCCCGACGCCGGCCGGGCCGTGATCGACGGGATCGACGTGCTGGCGGAGCCGCGGCGGGCCCGGGCCCGCATCGGCCTGACCGGGCAGTTCGCCGCGGTCGACGAGCGGCTGACGGGGTTCGAGAACCTGCAGCACGTGGGGCGCCTGTTCCACCTGCGCACCGCCGAGGCCCGTCGCCGGGCGCGAGAGCTGCTCGAGCGCTTCGACCTGGACGAGGCCGCCGACCGGGTGGCCAGGACCTATTCGGGCGGCATGCGCCGGCGGCTCGACATCGCCATGAGCCTGATCGGCCGCCCGTCGGTTCTCTTCCTCGACGAGCCGACCACCGGGCTCGACCCCCGCAGCCGCCAGGGGATGTGGGACGTCATCGACGAGTTGGGGCGCAGCGGCACCACCACCTTGTTGACGACGCAGTACCTCGACGAGGCGGACCGGCTGGCCGACGAGATCGTGGTGATCGACCATGGGACCGCCATCGCGCGGGGCACAGCCGACGAGCTGAAGCGGCGGGTCGGCGGCGAGCTCGTCGAGGTCGTGCTGGCCGACCCGGCCGACGCCGGTCGGGTCGTCGAGCTGCTGGCGCCGCGTGCCTGCGGCACGGTCGGGGCCCAGGCGGAGGGCAGCGTCGTCACCGTCCCGATGGACGACCTGACCGGGGTCGTGCCCGCCGTGGTGCGCGATCTCGACTCGGCGGGGATCGAGGTGGTCGACGTGCGCACCCGGCGCAGCACGCTGGACGACGTGTTCTTCGCGCTCACCGGCCACCCGGCGACCGACGAGGAGGCCGCCACCGAGCCCGGAACCGAGGGCGCCGCTGGCGCCGACCCGGCGGCGCCGGCCGCCGGTGAGGCGGGGGTGCGTCGATGAGCGGGGGTGCGTCGGTGAGCGTCGACACTTTGGCGGCGCCCGACGCCCGCGAGGAGACGCCGTCGGGCCTGACCTGGGCGCTGCGCGACAGCTGGACCGAGGCCAGCCGGCACCTGCGGGCCCTGCCCCGCAACCCCGAGGTGCTGGCCTTCTCGACCATCCAGCCGGTGATGTTCGTGCTGCTGTTCACCTACGTCTTCGGCGGCTCCATCCGCGTCCCCGGCTTCGACGACTACAAGCAGTTCCTGCTTCCCGGGATCTTCGCCCAGACCGTGCTGTTCGGCTCGACCTTCGCCGCCGTGGGGCTGGCCGAGGACATGAGCAAGGGCATCGCCGACCGGCTGCGGTCCCTGCCGATGTACCCGCCGGCGGTGCTCGTCGGGCGGACGTTCGCGGACCTGCTGCGCAACCTCATCACCTTCGTCGTGATGCTGGCGGTCGCCTTCGCCATCGGCTTCCGCTTCGAGGGCACGCTGGCCGAGGCAGCGGCGGCGACGGCGCTCCTGTTGAGCTTCGCCTACGCGTTCACCTGGGTGAACGCGCTGCTGGGCGTGTCGGTCGGCTCCGTCGAGGCGGCCAACTCCGCCAGCTTCACCTGGATCTTCCCGCTCACGTTCGTGTCGTCGGCGTTCGTGGACCCGAGCACCATGCCCTCCTGGTTGGAGCCCATCGCCCGGAACAACCCGTTCACCATCGCCACCAACGCGGTCCGGGCCCTCTACAACGGGCGGGCCGCCGGTTCGGATCTCTGGCTGGCGCTGGCCTGGGCCGCCGCCATCACGGTGGTGTTCGGGTTCCTCGCCTGCCGGAAGTTCACCTCGTCGACCCGCTGAGCGGCGAGGTCGCTGGCGTCGGCCGCATCGTCTGGGGGAAGGTGGTCGCCGGGCCCCGGGGCGGGCCGCTCGTACGACGACTAACGAACGAGGAGAGGCAGATGACGACACGCCCCCGACGCCGCCTGGCCGCAGTGCTCCTGGCCGCGACTGCCTTCGTGGCCGCCTGCGGCGACGACGACGAGGACGTCAGCGCCACGCCCGGCGACCAGGAGCCGGCCGAGACCAGCACGTCTGCCGCCCCTGCCGCCGAGACCGTCACGGTGACCGCCGTCGACTACGAGTTCCAGGGCCTGCCGGCCGAGATCGGTGCCGGCACCAAGATCAACTTCGTGAACACCTCGACGGTCGAGGCCCACGAGTTCGTGGCGGTCCGGATCCCCGACACCGAGACCCGGCCCGTGTCGGAACTGGTCCAGCTCCCGGAGGAGGAGATCCAGGCCCTGTTCGGGTCCGGGCCTCCGGCCACCGTCCTGCTCGCCGGCCCCAACCGCGGCGAGGTCATCCAGGCGGTGGGCGACGGCACCATCTCCCAGCCGGGCCGCTACGCGGTCGTCTGCTTCATCCCCGTCGGGGCCGACCCGGCCGTCGTCCTCGACCCCGAAGCCGAGGGGCCGCCGCAGAGCGACTCGCCGCCGCACGCCGCCCGCGGCATGTTCGCCGAGCTCGACGTGAAGTAGGGCGGCCCTCCGACGGGCCCGGCCGGCCCGTCACCCGCCTGCGGCCGGCCGAGCTGGGTCGCGTTTCCGTAGCCTTCGGCTGCGTGCCAGGCCGCTCGACGCCCGTCCGGTGTGCCGCGGTCGTCGCCGCCATCGGGGCGGTCACCGTGCTCTCGGCGCTCCTGGTCCTGCCCGCCCCGTCCTACGACCCGTGGGCCTGGCTGCTGTGGGGGCGCGAGATCGCCGCGGGCGAGCTGCACACCCTCGAGGGGCCCGCCTTCAAGCCGCTCCCGGTCGCGGTCACCGCCGTGCTGTCGGTGCTCGGCCCGGCCGCCCCGGTGGCATGGGTGCTGCTGGCCCGGGCGGCGGCGGCGGTGGCGGTCTGGCTGGCGTTCCGTCTCGGTCGCCGGCTGGGCGGCGGGTCGGTGGTGGCCGGCGTGTTCGCAGGCCTGGCCGTGGCCCTGTGCGGGCGGTTGCTGCCCCTGTCGGCGTCGGGCGTGTCGGAGGCCATGGTCCTGGCCCTCGCGCTGGCGGCCGCCGAGGCCTGGGCGGCCGGGCGGCCGCGCTGGTCGGTCGGGTGCGCGGTCGGGTGCGGGCTGCTCCGGGTGGAGGCGTGGCCGTTCCTCTTGCTCGCCGGGGCCAGGCTCTGGCGGCGCCGCCCGCAGGACCGCTCCCTGCTCGCCGGCGCAGCGGCGGCCGTGCCGCTGGCGTGGCTCGTCCCGGAGCTGATCGGGTCGGGGGACCTGCTGCGGTCGGCGGCGCGGGCCCAGGTGGCCGAGGCCGGGCACCCGGCGCTCGCCTCGGTCCCGGCTCTGGCCTCGCTCGGGGAGGCGGCGGCGCAGGTGCTGTGGCCGCTGTGGGTCGGGGTGGCGTTCCTGTGCTGGCGCCGGTACCGCCGGCGCGACACCGCCGCTGGGGCGGCGCTCGTCCCGGCCGCGGCGGGGGCCGCCTGGATCGCCGTCGTCGCCGCCATGGCCCAGGCCGGTTTCTCGGGCGAGGCCCGGTACTCCCTGTTCGGCGCCGCGCTGGTCTCGGTCACCGGCGCCGTCGGGCTGGCGGGAGCTGCCCACCGGCTCGTACTTGGTGCCACATCGCGCGCCCCAGCGCGCGATTTCGCACCACGTTCGCTCCGGTGGGCGGTTGCCGGCGCGGTGGTGGTGGCGGTCGGGGTGGCCGTGGTGACGCGGGCGGCGGCCCTGGGCGGGATGCGGGCCGAGCAGGCGCACCAGTGGCGGCTGCAGGCCGACCTTCTGCACGCGGTGGAGGCGGCTGGCGGGCGAGGGGCCGTCCTGGCCTGCGGGGCGCCCTACGTCGGGCGCCTCCGGGGCCCGCTCGCCGCCTACCGCCTGGGGGTGGCCAAGCACGAGGTGGAGCCCGACGACCCGCCGGCGGCCCCCGGGGTGGTGTTCCGGTCGGCCCTGGCCGCCGGCGCGACGCCGGCCCCGGTGGTGCCGCCCGGCTTCACCCGAATCGGCGGCCGCGGCCTCTGGCAGGTCTACGCCTCCTGCTGATCGCGGTCGGCCCGGGTGAGCTTGACCCGGAAGGTGAGGAGCAGCGCGGTGGACAGCTGACGGGCGGTGGCCTCGTCCACCTCGACCGCCGTCGCGTCGCCGTCCGGAGTGGTCGCCGTCACGGCCAGGCCGTCGGTGGTGACGTCGAAAACGATGGAGCCGAGCGGCGCCGGCACCGGCCCGCCCACCCCGGGCAGGCGCAGCTCGCGGCCGTCGGAGAAGGCCAGCTCGACGGCCAGGCGCCCGCCCGCCCGGGACAGCGTGAGGCGGGCCGGTCGGCGGGTGGCGGTCGGGTCGGCCAGCTCCGGAGGCGCAGCGCTCACCACGACGACCCCGGCGCGGTCGACCGGGATGGTGATGGGCACGGTGACGGCGTCGGCCCCGCCGCCGAACCGGTCCAGGGCCTCGCCACCGAGCGCCAGGAGGTCGTCGGCGAAGATGGCGGCCAGGCGCCGCGGCCGGCGCAGGGTCAGGCCACCCGGCCGGGGGCCGACTGCACGTCGGACCGCGGCTCGTCCGTCACGACGCCCGGCGCCACCGGCACCCGTACCGCCACCCCCTCGCCCTCGGCGAGCAGGGTGAACCGCTCGAGCACCGCTACCGCCCCCGCCGCAGCAGGCCGGCGCGGGCGTGCTTCTTGTGCACCGCCTGCTTGCTGACCCCCAGGGCGCCGGCGATGTCCTGCCAGGACCAGTCCTGCGCCCGGGCGTTGTCCACCTGGAGCGACTCCAGGTGCTCGAGCAGCCGCCGGAGGGCGGCCACGGCCCGCAGGCCCACCGCCGGGTCCCGGCTGCCGGCCTCGCCGGCCAGCTCGGTCGCCTCGCTCATGCCGTCATCCTACGTTGACGGCGGTGGCTCGTCAACTCGTATTGACACTGGTGGCGGTGCCCGGCGGCGGATCCTCCTCCCGGGGCTCGCGCTCCTTGCGCCGCACCAGGAACATGGCGACCGCCAGCAGGAGCACGACGCCCCCCAGCACGCCGATGGCGGTCATGGCGTCGTCGAAGGCCGTCCCCGCGGTGCCCCGGTCCTCCTGCGCCTCCAGGGCGAAGACGATGATCTCCTTGATGGCGGCGATGATGCCGGCCACCAGGAAGGGCTCGGCCACGAGCCGGCGCTCCGTTATGGTCGCCCGAACTGCGGCCAGCAGCTCCAGCAGGATGAACACCAGGAGCAGGCCGTCGAGCGCCTCGGTGATGGCCGACTTGACGCCGTCGTCGAGGTCCAGGGCGAGGCGGTAGGCGGCTGCGGCCAGGACGACCAGGGCGCCGGCCGCCAGGAGGCCGCCGGCCAGCGCGTACACGGCGTTCTCAGCCACGTTCAGGGCGCGGTCGGCCGGTCGGGCCAGCGGCTCGCGCGTGGTGCCGTCGGAGGGCATCGAGGCGGGAAGGCTACGCCCCCGGGCGGGTAGGGTCGGCTGATGGCGTCGCAGGCCACCTTCGCGGACCAGGCCATGGAGCACATGGGCTCGCTCTACTCGGCGGCCCTGCGCATGACCCGCAACCCGGCCGACGCCGAGGACCTGGTGCAGGAGACCTACCTGAAGGCGTACCGCTCCTTCGGCACGTTCCAGGAGGGCACCAACCTCAAGGCGTGGCTCTACCGGATCCTGACGAACACGTTCATCAACAGCTACCGGGCCAAGAAGCGCCGGCCCGAGGAGAGCGAGGTCGACGACGTCGAGGAGCTGTACCTCTACCGCCGCCTGGGTGGCCTGGAGGCGGTGTCGGCCGGGCGCAGCGCCGAGGAGGAGGTCCTCGACCGCATCACCGACGAGGAGGTCAAGGAGGCGCTGGAGTCGCTGCCGGAGCAGTTCCGCATGGCGGTGCTGCTGGCCGATGTGGAGGGCTTCTCCTACAAGGAGATCGCCAGCATCCTGGACGTCCCGATCGGGACCGTCATGAGCCGGCTGCACCGGGGAAGAAGAGGGCTGCAGAAGCGGTTGTTCGAGTTCATGGAACGCCGGCTCGTCGGTGAGAGGGACTGAGTGGGGTTGTCAGGTGGTGGGCCCGACGACTGCAACGAGGTCGTCGTCCGGCTGTACCACTTCCTCGACGGCCAGCTCGACGACGAGCGCCGGGTCCTGATCCAGCACCATCTGGACGACTGCAGCGACTGCCTGGAAGCGTTCGACTTCGAGGCCGAGCTGCGCCAGGTGGTTGCCCGCCGCTGCCGGGACCGTGTGCCCGACTCGCTGCGGGTCCGGATCTTCCAGGCCATCCAGCAGCCCCCCGGCCCCTTCGACGGACCGTTCGGGGGTCTGCACCCACGGTAGGAAGAGGGTGTCGATCCGATGAGCGACCAAGCGGTGTTGGGCACGCCGTTCCGGGGGACCGAGCGGCCGTCCCGGGCGTTCGCCAAGGGCCGTGTCTGCCGGGAGCCCGGCTGCGCCACCAAGCTGTCGATCTACAACAGCGGTCGGTTCTGCTACGAGCACGAGCCCATGGCCGTCCCCCGCACCCGGGGCAGGAAGATCGCGTAGGCCGGCGGGTACCATCGGCGGCATGGCCACCATCGTCGCCGCCCGGGTCTGGCACTACTGGATCGGCATCGCCGTGCTGATTCCCGCCGTGCTCATGGTCATCGCCACCGTCGTCGGCTACCTGGCGAAGGTGACGAGCAACCGTTACCCGAAGCAGTAGCGATGGCCTCGGCCATCTCGTGGGACCTGGCCGAGAAGGTCGCCGTCCGGGTGGCCGGTCAGGAGCCGCTGGCCCGGTCCTACCACTACGCCTCCCTGGCCCCCGACTTCGCCGAGCTGACCAGCCTGGCCGAGGAGCTGGTGGCCGAGGCCACCGGCCTGCGTTCGCTGGCCGGGCCGGCCCGCGCCAGGGTGACCGACCGCGCCGGCTGGGTCCGCGCCAACATCGCCTCGTTCCAGCGCCTGCTCCGGCCACTCACCGACAAGATGGAGCCGAAGCTGGCCCGCAGCGCGGCCGCCCCGGTGAGCCGGGCGGTCACCGGGGCCCAGCTCGGCACCATGCTCGGGTGGATGTCCAGCCGGGTCCTGGGCCAGTACGACCTGCTGCTGGTCGAGGAGGAGCGGCCCGAGGACCAGGACATCGTCTACTTCGTGGGCCCCAACGTGCTGGCCATGGAGAAGCGGTTCGGCTTCCCGCCCCGTGAGTTCCGGCTCTGGCTGGCCCTCCACGAGGTGACCCACCGCGTCCAGTTCACCGGCGTCCCCTGGTTGCGGCCCCACTTCCTGGGCCTGGTCGAGGGAACGCTGTCCAGCATCGACCCCGACCCCCGGCGCTTCCTCGATGCGCTGCGCCGGGCGGTGGACGAGATGCGGGCGGGCCGCAATCCGCTGGCCGAAGGTGGCCTCGTCGCGCTGCTGGCGGGCCCCGAGCAGCGCGCCATGCTGGAGCAGGTCGGCGGCCTCATGAGCCTGCTCGAAGGCCACGGCGACGTCACCATGGACCGGGCCGGCGCCGATCGCATCCCCAACGCGGCCCGCTTCGGCCGGGTGCTGCGCCAACGGCGGGCCGAGGTGCGCGGGCCGGCCAAGCTGCTCCAGCAGCTCGTCGGCCTCGAGGCCAAGCTCAAGCAGTACGAGCAGGGCGAGCGCTTCATCGAGGCGGTCGAGGCCGCCGGGGGGCCGGCCTTGCTGGAGCGGGTGTGGGAGGGGCCGGAATGGCTGCCGACCATGGCCGAGATCCGCGAGCCCGACCGGTGGATGGAGCGGGCGGCCGTGGCTGCGGCCGGCTAGCCCCTGCCTCCAGCGCCACGCGACGTCGTCGTCGGCAGGGGCCGGACGGCAGGCAGCGGCGATACTGGCGGCCATGCCCGCCGAAGCACCGAGGGCGGCCGACCAGCGCGGGGAGCCGCTCGGTAGTCGCTACCTGCTGCTCGAGCCGATCGGCACCGGGGTTACAGGCCGGGTCTGGCGCGGCTCGGTACGGGGCACCGGGGCACCGGTGGCCGTCAAGGTGCTCCACCGGGAGCTGTCCGTCCGCCCCGACGTGGTCACCCGCTTCCTCGAGGAGCGTTCGGTCCTGGCCGGCATCCACCATCCCAACGTCGTGCCCGTCGTCGACTTCGTGGTCGAGGGCGACCGGCTGGCCATCGTCGTGGACCTGGCCGACGGTGACGCCCGCGCCCTCCTGTGCGAGCAGGGCACGCTGGCCCCGGCCGACGCGGTGGCCCTGGTGGCCGACGTCCTCGCCGGCCTGGCCGCCGTCCACGACGCCGGGCTGGTCCACCGCGACGTCAAGCCGGAGAACATCCTGGTGGTCGCCGGGCCGCCCCGCCGGTTCCTGCTCGGCGATACCGGCATCGCGACGATCTGCGGCGGTGACGGCACCGACCTCCCGGTGGCGACCGGGAGCCCCGAGTACCTGGCCCCCGAGGTGGTCGCCGGTGGCCAGCCCGGACCGGCGGCGGACCTGTACGCCGCCGGCGTGGTCCTCTACGAGCTGCTGGCGGGGCGCACGCCGTTCGCCGGGGGCCACCCGGCCGCCGTGCTCTACCGCCAGGCAACGGCTGCACCGGCGCGCCTGCCCGGGGTCGCCGAGCCGCTCTGGCGCGTGCTGGCGTCGCTGCTGGCCAAGGAGCCGGGCGCCCGCCCGGCGGGCGCCCGTGACGCCCGTCGCCGGCTCCTGGAGGCAGCCGCGCCGGCGGGCGGCCCGCTGGCGCGCCCCGTGCCCGACGCGCCGCCGGCCGACGACCCGGCCCGGCGCCGCCTGCCTCCTGCGGACGAGCTGCGCCCGGCGGCCACGGACGAACCCGCCCCCGCCGGGCGGCGCCGGCACCGTCGGCTCCGGCGGCTCCTCGCCGTGGCGGTGGCGGCCCTCATGGGGGCCGGCGTTGCCGGAGCGGTCACGGTGGCCTCGGATCGGGGCGGCGGCGGCACCGTGGCCACCTTCGCCGCGACGCCCGTGCGATGGGACGACGGCCTGGTGGTCACCCGGACATGGCTGCTCGCCGCCGACCGGGTGCTGGTGCGCGTCACGTTGACCAACGACGGCGCCGAGTTCGTGAGCCGTCCCCACCGCGAGCCGCTGCCGCCGACCCTCGTCGCCACCACCGCGGCGGCCCGCTTCCGGCCGCCGCCCGACCGGACACTCGACCCGCCGGCCGACGGCGGGGGTGCCGGCGCGCCGGCGGTCGCCGAGTACGACCTGGGGCTGGCGCCGGCGGCATCACGGCTGGTCGAGTACGACGTGGCGGTACCGGCCTCCCGGCGGACCCTGCGCCAGATGTCGCGCTGGGCGGCCGAGCAGGAGGAACACGTGCTCGCCGGCCGGACGGGCGACGCCGCACCGGTCCTGCTGGCCGCGCTCGACGCCCGACCGTCGGAGATCATTGTGGCGCCGGGCCGGGCCTTCCGCCTGAACCTGAGCGGGACGATGGCCGACGGCAGCCCGGCCACGCCGGCCGTGCTGGCCGGTGTGGCCGTGACCTCCACCGACGAAGCGGTGGTGGCTCCTCGTGGCGCCACCCTCGTCGGCCGGCGGGCCGGGCAGGAGGTGGTGGTCGTCCAGGCCGGCGGGTTGCGCTCGACGATCGCCGTCCGGGTCGCCGACCCGTCATCCACCCCAGCCGTCGAACGCGGCACGGTCCCGCCGCCCGCTCCCTCGTGCAGCGCGGACCTGGCCGCCTACCAATGGGCGCTCCTGGCCGAGTCGATCTTCACGGGGCCCGACCGGGCCGCACTGGTGGACCTGACCGCGCTGGCGCCGGCGCAACCGGCGTGGGTCGTCGTCGAGGTCGCCAACACGGGACGGTCGCCGTGGTGCCGGGACGGCGACCACCCGGTGGTCGTCGCCACCGCGCCGCCCGACGACCGGCCCAGCCCGCTGGTGGCGCCCGGCTGGCTGTCGCCGTCGCGGCCGGCCCGCCTGGTCGAGGCCGTCGTTGCCCCGGGCGCCACGGGCACCTTCGCCTTTCCCGTGAAGGCGCCGACCCAGCCGGGACCGTTCCGCGAGCCGTTCGAGCTGGCCGTCGAAGGGCTGGGCCGGATGGAGGACATCGGCTTCGCCCTCGACGGAACGGTGGTGGGCCCGCCGCTCCCGGGGCTGCCGGCCGGCTGAGAACGGACGGGAGTTCGGCGCTGCGGAACGCTACGGTGGCCGGCCATGGCCAGGCTCTTGAGCGGTGGCTACGAGGTGCACGACGTCATCGGGCGTGGCGCCCTGGGACAGGTCTGGCGGGGGACCGCCCCTGCTGACGGGAGGCCGGTAGCCGTGAAGCTGCTGCGCCCCGACCTCGCCGCCGACGACGAGGTGCTGGCCCGCTTCACCCGTGAGCGGGCCGCCCTTCAGGGCCTGGACCACCCCAACCTGGTCCGGGTGCGCGACGTCGTCGTGGACGGCGGTGAGCTGGCGCTGGTCACAGACCTCGTCCCGGGCTCGGACCTGCGCCGGGTGCTGGCCGAGTCGCCCGGCGGGACCCTGGAGCCGGGCCTGGCCCTGGACCTCGTCGGTCAGGTCCTCGCCGGGCTCGACGCACTGCACGCCGCCGGCGTCGTCCACCGGGACGTCAAGCCGAGCAACGTGCTGGTCGACCGAACGGGGCCCGGCCCCCCCCACGCACAGCTCACCGACTTCCGAGTGGCCGGCCTGGCCGGCGGCCCCGCCCTGACGCGGCGCACCGCCCCGCTCGGCACGCCGGACTACCTGGCCCCCGAGGTCATCGACGGCGCAGGCGGCGGCCCGCCGGCCGACGTGTACGCGACGGGAACGCTCCTGTACGAGCTGCTCTTCGGTCGGACGCCCTTCGGGGGCGGCTCGCACCTTTCGGTGCTGCAGCGCCACCGGAAGGACCAGCCCGAGCGGCCGCCCGGCGTCCCCGACGGGCTGTGGGCGGTGCTGTCGGACCTGCTGGCCAAGGACCCGGCCCGCCGCCCCACCGCCGGCAACGCCCGCCGGGCGGTGCTGGGCGCGGCGCGCGAGGTTGCCGGGCGGCCACCGTTCCCCGCCCTCGTCCGCCCCGGCGAGGCGGACGGGACCCGCCTCCACCGGGCGCAGGCGGGGCGGGCCCCGGCCGACGAGTCGGTGGCCGCTCGGCCCCGGCCCCGGCCCCGGCGCCGCCAGCGCCTGGCCGTGGCGGTGCTCGGTCTGGCCGTCGTCGTCGGACTCGTGGCGGCCGGGCTCGTGCTGCTGCCCGGCGAGACGGAGCGCGCACCGTCGGGGGGCCGGTACGCGTTCGCGCCGGTACGGCTCGACACCGGCGTGGTGGTGGCCCGCGTCTGGTCGCTCGACGACGGGGGGGGACGTTTCCGCGGCGTGGTGACCGCCACCAACGACGGGACCACCGCCGTACCGGTCGAGCTGGACGAGGTGCTGCCCGCCAGCCTGGCCGACCACGTCGACCGGGTCGCCTTTTCGCCGCCGCCCGACGAGGTGGTCGACCCGGCCCTCGCGGTGCGATGGCGGCTCGGGCCTCTGGCGCCGGCGGAGACCGCAGAGGTCGCCTACGAGGTGGCGGTGCGCCCGCAGGACGACGGCGTGGAGCGGTTGCGGGCGTGGGCCGACGAACGGGACCGCCTGCTCGGGCCGGCGACGGGGGCGCCGCTGGTGGAGTTGTCGATCGGGCCGCCTGCGGTCCAGCTGGCGACCGGGCAACGCTTCCCGCTCCGCGCCCGTGGCTCGATGGCCGACGCCACCCCTGCACCCCCGGCGGTGCTGGCCGGGCTGGCGTGGTCCAGCACCGATTCGGGCGTGGCCACCGTCGAGCACGGCACCCTCCGCGCCGTTGCTCCGGGCCGCACCACCGTCCAGGCCCAGGCCGGGCGGCTGGTGTCCCGGGTGGCGGTGGCCGTGGGCGACCCGCCGGCCGGCACTTCCGCACCGCCCGCCCCGGCGGGTGCGACCACGGCGGCACCACCGGGCGCCGGCCCGGCCGGGCC
>DATLFQ010000027.1:0-6724 GCA_035540915.1 Acidimicrobiales bacterium | reverse complement strand
CGGGATCGCCACGCTGCTGGCCGAGGGCATCGGCGACACCATCCGCTACTCGCTCACCGCCGATCCGGTCGAGGAGGCGCGTGCCGGTCGCCAGCTGCTCGAGGCCCTCGGCCTGCGGGAGCGCAAGGGCCTGGACCTCATTGCCTGTCCCTCGTGCGGTCGGGCCGAGATCGACGTGATCGCGGTGGCCAAGAAGGCCCAGGCCGCGCTGGAGGCCGAGAGCCTGCCCATCCAGGTGGCGGTGATGGGTTGCGTGGTCAACGGCCCCGGCCGCGGCCAGGGCGTAGATCTGGGCCAGCGTGCCGTCGACGTCGGCCGTCTTGGTCACGGTCATCGACTGGACGCTGACCGGCGCGCCGCCGCCCACGGCGACCGGGCCGACGTGGATCTGGCGGGTGGGGCGGCGGGGGGAGAGCAGCATCGGCGACGAGCCTACGGGGCCACTCCTGCGAACCTGGTGCGAGATCGCGCGCCCTGGCGCGCGATATGGCACCAAGTTCGCAGGAGTGGTGGGCTACTGGAAGGGGTTGCTGAGGGGCTTGACGACGTCGAGGTAGAGGGAGGAGATGCCGAGGAAGACGATCATCAGGAAGACCGCGTAGTAGATCGGCATGGCCTTGGAGACGTCGGCGTGGTAGCGGCGGCCCCGGCGGGACCGGATGCGCTCGTAGGTGGCGATGGCCACGTGCCCCCCGTCGAGGGGGAGCAGCGGGATCATGTTGAAGATGCCGACGAACACGTTGATGCTGAACAGCAGGGTCAGCACGGGCAGCCACCCGGTGTCGGCCGCCTGCGATGCCACCCGAACGAACCCGACCGGCGACAGGAAGCGGGGGTCGTCGGGATCGGACCCGGCCTCGTCGCCGCGCACCAGCTGGCGCCCGTAGGACGAGGCCCCGCTCGGCGAGAAGATGGTGCCCAGCGCCTTGACCGTGTCCACGCTGGCCCGGCCCAGGCCGGTCACCGACTCGCCCAGCGCCTCGCCCGGACCGAGGCGCACCCGTTCGGCGGCGAACCCGATGCCGACCACGCCGGTCGGTTCGCTCGCCCCGGGGCCGGGGGCGCCCTCGATCACCACCTTGCTGCGGTCGGCCGGCACCACCGGCAGGTCCAGCGTCTCGCCGTCGCGCTCGACGGTGAAGGTGATGGTCTGGCCGGGCCGGTCCGCCACGTAGTCCCGCAGCTCCACGGGAGTGGCCAGGCGCCGGCCGTCCAGAGCCACGATGCGGTCGCCCAACTCGAGCCCGGCGTCCTGGGCCGGGCTGGGACCGTTCTGCAGCCGGCTGATCGACCCGATCTCCAGCGTCGGGTCCCCGTCGACACCGACCACCGTGAAGATGGTGAAGAGCAGCAGAAAGGCCAGGACGAAGTGCACGGTGGACCCGGCCACGGCCACCGCCAAGCGGTTGCGGTAGGGCTTCTGGCGGTAGGTGCGCGACTCGTCGGCCGGATCGACGGTGTCCATGTTGGACATGCCGATGATCTTCACGTAGCCGCCAGCCGGGATGGCCTTGACGCCGTACTCGGTCTCACCTCGGCGCACCGACCACAGGCGGGGGCCGAAGCCCAAGAAGTACTCGGTCACCTTCATGCCCGACCACTTGGCCGCCAGGAAGTGGCCCAGCTCGTGGAGCATGATCATGACGATGATGGCCACCACGACCAGCACCGTCTTGCTGACGCCGGTCAGGTAGGCGGCCAGCAGGCCGCCGGCCACGATCAGTCCCAGGCGGTACAACGCCCCCCGTGGGCCCGACGACGGTCGGGCGGACGGGGGGCGGGGCGGGGCACTCATGCTGCGTTCGATCTCCGATCCACCGAGGCGCGGGCCCGCTCCCGGGCGGCGGCGTCGACGGCAAGTACAACGTCCAGGTCCTCGGCCTTGGTTCCCTCCCAGGCGTCGAGGCACTCCTCGATGACCTCCGCGATGGCGGTCCAGGCGATGGCGCCGTCCAGGAACGCGGCGACCGCCACCTCGTTGGCGGCGTTCAGGGTCGCCGGCGCCGTCTCGCCCAGCCGTCCGGCGGCCGAGGCCAGGGCCAGGCAGCGGAACGTCGAGGTGTCGGGCGGCTCGAAGTCGAGCCGGCGCGCCTCGGCCCAGTCCAGCGAGCCGAACGGCACCGGCGAACGGTCGGGCCAGCCGAGGGCGTAGGCCAGCGGGAGGCGCATGTCCGGCTCGGACAGCTGAGCGATGGTGGCGCCGTCGCTGAACTCGACCATCGAGTGCACCACCGACTGGGGGTGGACCACCACCTCGATGGCGTCGTAGGCCAGCCCGAACAGCTCGTGGGCCTCGATGACCTCCAGACCCTTGTTCATCAGCGTCGACGAGTCGATGGTGATCTTCGGTCCCATCTGCCACGTCGGATGGGCCAGGGCCGCCGCCGGGGTCACACCGACCAGGTCGGCGGCGGGCCAGCCCCGGAACGGCCCCCCACTGGCCGTCAGCACCAGGCGGCGCACCTCGCCCGCCCGCCCGGCCCGCAGGCACTGGTGGACGGCGCAGTGCTCCGAATCGACCGGGATGATCTCGGCCCCGGGCGTGTGGCGGACGGACTGGACCACCGGGCCGGCGGCGATGAGCGACTCCTTGTTGGCCAGCGCCAGCCGCCGGCCGCCGGCCAGCGCGGCCATGGTGACCGGCAGGCCGGCGAACCCGACCACCCCGTTGACCACCACGTCGGCTTCGGTGGCGATGGAGGCCAGCGCCCCGGCCCCGGCCCGCAACTCGGTGCCCCGCGGCAGCCGCCCGGCCAGCCCGGCGGCCGCCTGCTCGTCAGCCACCGCAACCACGGCCGGGCGCAGCTCGGCCGCCTGCTCGACCAGCACGTCGACCGACCGGTGGGCACCGAGGGCGACCACCTCGTAACGGCCGGCCTCGGCCCTTACCACCTCCACCGCCTGGCGGCCGATCGAGCCGGTGGAGCCGACCAGCGCGACGGTCCGCACGCGCGGTGCTACGCCAGGTCCAGGAGCTGGACCAGGTAGTAAGTAGCGGGCAGCACGAAGAGCAGGGCGTCGAAGCGGTCGAGCACACCGCCGTGGCCCGGCAGCACCGACCCCATGTCCTTGACCCCGAGGTCCCGCTTGAGCATGGACTGGCACAAGTCGCCCAACGGGGCGACCACCGCCACCACCAGGCCGAGGGCCAGCGCCTTGCCGAAGGTCCACGGGTGCATGCCGGGCACCGCGCCCATCACGATGGCAGGCACCACCACCGCAGCGGCCATGCCCCCGATCAGGCCCTCGACGGTCTTGTTGGGGCTCACGTCGGGAGCCAGCGGGCGGCTGCCCATCTGGCGCCCGAAGAACATGCCCCCGATGTCGTAGGAGGCGGTGGCGACCACGGCGGCCAGCAGGAACGCGATGCCCCGCCGGTCGGGCAGCCCGATGAGCAACGCCGCGAACGAGCCGAACACGCCCACCCAGACGAACGGCAGCAGCGTGGCGGCGATGTTCAGCAGGGGCTGGCCCTGCACGACGCGGAACAGGTACCACAGGAACGTGAAGATGGTGGTGAGGGCCAGGACCAGCGGCAGGGCCGTCTCGCCCTCGTTGTAGGCGGCCAGCATCACCGAGACCGACGCCGTGATGCCGAGCAGCGTGGCCGGCCGGTAACCGGCCTGGCGCAGGGCGTCGTAGGCCTCGGCCACTGCCACCGCCACCACGCTGGTCGCCAGGATCAGCGCCGCCACCGGGCCGGCCTTGAAGGCCAGGAGGGCCACCACGGCCATGGCAACGCCGAAGATCACCGCCTGGCCCATGTCGCGGCCGCCGGCCGCCTCCCGCGGAGGTCCGCCGTCGGCGGGAGGCCGGCGGGTGCGGATGGAGGTGGTCACGGCCGCCCGCGCCGCCGGCTCACCCGGCTCCTCCAGGTCGTCGTCGTCGAAGGAGAACAGGTCGGAGCGGTCGCCCCGGGTCTCGTCGAGGGCGCCCAGGCGCAGCTCGTCGTCGGCCAGGTCGGCCACCGGGTCGAAGTCGGCGTCGTCGTCCCAGTCCGAGCCGCTGTCCCGCCAGCGCGGGCCGCGGTTCGGCAGGGCGGCCCAGGCGTCGAGGTCGTCGCCGTCGTCGGCCAGCACCCGTGGGACCTCGCCGCTGGGCGGCTCGGTCCAGTGCGGCATCTCGGGCGAGCGGGCCGGCGGCGGCCGGCGCACGGCCGACGCCGGGTCGACGGCGGCCGAGTCGGGCAGCGGGAAGCGCTGGACCGCGCTGCGGACCTGCGGGCGCGACGGCACGTCGCCGAAGCGGGGGGCGTCCTGGGGGCGGCGGCCGGCGGCCTGGCCCTCGGCCAGCGCCTTGGCCGCCTCCTCGGCGCCGATGATGCGAACGCCCTCGGCCCGGTTCCGGCGACCGCGCCGGCCGCCACCGTCCTCGGGCTCGATGTCGTCCAGCTCGTCGTCGTACTCGTCCACAGGGCCTCCTGTGTGCTCGGTGCAGCGGGGACCGGCGTCAGACCTCCAGCAGCTCCTGCTCCTTGTGGGCCAGGAGCCGGTCGATGTCGGCCACGTAGTCGTGGGTGATGCGCTCCATCTCCTTCTCCGATCGCTCGAGGTCGTCGGCGGAGATGTCGCCGTCCCGCTCGAGGGCCTCGAGGTCGTGGCGGGCGGCGCGGCGCACGTTGCGCACCGCCACCCGCGCCTCCTCGGCCTTGTGCTTGACCATCCGCACGAAGTCCTTGCGGCGCTCCTCGGTCAGCGGCGGGAACACCAGGCGGATGACCTGGCCGTCGTTGCCGGGGTTGATGCCGAGGTCGGACTGCTGGATGGCCTTCTCGATGGCCCGGATGGCGCTCTTGTCGTAGGGCGTGATGACCAGCAGTCGGGCCTCGGGCACGCTGAAACCGGCCAACTGCTGCAGGGGAACCTCGCTGCCGTAGTAGTCCACCCGCAGCTTCTCGACCAGCGCCGGCGACGCACGGCCGGTGCGCACCGCGGCGAACTCGGAGCGGGCGTGGTCCACCGCCTTGGCCATCTTCTCGCGGCTGTCGCCGATGACGGCGCCGGCCAGGGAGTCTTCCTCCATCAGCCGACCAGCGTACCGATCGCCTCGCCGGAAAGGGCTCTCCCCAGGTTGCCGGGCGTCATGACGTCGAACACCAGGATGGGCAGCGCGTTGTCCTTGCAGAACGTGATGGCGGTCATGTCCATCACCCGCAGGTCCTGGTCGAGCACCTCCTTGAAGGTCACCGACTCGTAGCGGACGGCCGTGGGCACCTTGCGAGGGTCGGCCGAGTACACCCCGTCGACACCGCTGTGGGTGCCCTTGAGGAGCACATCGGCCTCGATCTCGACGGCCCGGAGCGCGGCCGGCGTGTCGGTGGTGAAGAACGGGTTGCCCATGCCGGCCCCGAAGATCACCACCCGGTCCTTCTCCAGGTGCCGGATGGCCCGCCGGCGGATGTACGGCTCGGCCACCTCTGCCATGTGGATGGCCGACAGGACCCGGGTCGGCTGGCCGTGGCGCTCCAGTGCGTCCTGCAGGGCCAGTGCGTTGATCACCGTCGCCAGCATGCCCATGTAGTCGGCCGTGGCCCGGTCCATGCCCACGCCGGCGCCGGTCGACCCGCGCCAGATGTTGCCGGCCCCGACCACCACGGCGATCTGCACGCCGAGCGAGCGGCGGGCGTCGGCGATCTCGGTGGCCAGGCGCTCGACGACGGCTCCGTCGATCGTCTCGTCGGAGGCGGCGCTGGCGAACGCCTCGCCCGACAGCTTCAGGACCACCCGGGACCAGCGCGAACCGGTCACCTGGCCGGCCTCAGGAGCCGATGACGACTTGCGCGAAGCGCTCGATACGGGCGTCGCCCAGGACCTGGCGGACCGACTGCTTGTCGTCCTTGGCGAACGGCTGGTCGAGCAGCACCCGCTCCTTGTACCAGCCCGTCAGCATCCCCTCGACGATCTTGGGCAGGGCCGCCTCCGGCTTGCCGGCGTTGCGGGCGGTGGCCTCGAGGGTCGCCCGCTCCTCGGCGACCAGCGCCTCGGGGACCTCCTCGCGGGTCACGTACTGCGGCTTGCCGAACGCGGCGTGGACGGCCACGTCGTGGGCCAGCTCGGCCGACCCGCCGGCCAGCTCGACCAGCACGGCGTTCACCCCGCGGCCGCTCTGGTTGTGCAGGTAGCCGTCCAGGGCGTTGCCCTCGGCGGCCTCGAACCGGACCACCCGGCCCAGCTCCACGTTCTCCTTCATGGTCAATTTCAGGTCGTCGACCTGGCTGCGCCGTGCCTCCGCCGCCTGCTCACCCTCGGCCAGGACGGCCTGGGCCAGGTCGTTGGCAAGGCCGACGAAGTCCGGCGCCTTGGCCACGAAGTCGGTCTCGCACTTCAGCTCGACCACCGCCGCCACCTGGCCGTCCCGGGCCAGCGCCACCGCCCCTTGCGCGTTGGCACGGTCGGCCCGCTTGGCCGACGAGGCGAGGCCCTTCTCCCGCAACCACTTCGTCGCCGCCTCGAAGTCGCCGCCGTTCTCGACCAGCGCCTTCTTGGCGTCCATCATGCCGGCGCCGGTCGCCTGGCGCAGGCGCTGGACGTCCTTGGCGCTGAACTCAGCCATTGCTGGCGACCTCCCTGTCGTCGTCGGGGGCGTCGCCGCTGGGCGGCGGCGGCGTGGCCTCCTCGCTGGGCGGCTCGACCGGCGACGCGGCCTGCGCCTCGGCGGCGGCCTCGGCGGCCGGGCTCGGCTCGGCGGCGGGGGCCGCGTCGCCGGTCGAGCCGCCCAGCGAGGA
>DATLFQ010000026.1:0-16135 GCA_035540915.1 Acidimicrobiales bacterium | reverse complement strand
CCGGCGGCCGCCGGGTCCTGGTCGTGTTCGGCTGCGGCGGCGACCGCGACCGGGCCAAGCGCCCCGCGATGGGCGCGGTGGCGGCCCGGCTGGCCGACCTGGCCGTCGTCACCTCCGACAACCCCCGCGGCGAGGCGCCCGAGTCCATCGCCGCCGAGGTGCGGGCCGGCGCGCCCGGCGCGCTCGCGGTCGAGCTGGACCGTCGGGCGGCCATCGGGCTGGCCCTGTCGTCGGCCCGTCCCGGCGACGTGGTGGTCATCGCCGGCAAGGGACACGAGTCGGGCCAGACGGCGGGGGGCCGGACCGAGCCGTTCGACGACCGCCTGGTGGCCCGGGAGCTGCTGGAGCGGCTGGCGCAGGTCGACGCCCCGTGATCGCGCTGCTGGTGGCCGGCGGCGTGGCGCTGGTGGTGGCGCTGGGGGCGACGCCGGTCTACATCCGGTGGCTGCAGTCCCGGGGCATCGGCCAGCAGATCCGCGAGGACGGCCCGCAGGGCCACGTCACCAAGGCGGGCACCCCGACCATGGGCGGCCTGATGATCGTGGCCGGCGCGCTGGCGGGGTATCTGGCCGGCCACCTCCGCGAGGGCGCCATCTTCACCCGCGGCGGCCTCCTGGTGGCGGTGGCGGTGGCCGGCGCCGGCCTGGTCGGGCTGCTCGACGACTGGATCAAGGTGCGCCACCAGCGCAGCCTCGGGCTCAACAAGCGGGCCAAGGTGGCCGGCCAGCTGGTGGTGGCGGGCGGCTTCGCGGTGCTGGCGCTGAACCTGGCGAAGGTGAACACCGACCTGGCCTTCACCCGCTGGGACTCGCTCGGCCTGGACCTGGGCCCGGTCGGCTGGACGGTGCTGGCCGTGCTGATGATCATCGGCACCTCAAACGCGGTGAACCTCACCGACGGGCTCGACGGCCTCGCGGCCGGGGCATCCACCTTCGCGTTCTCCGCGTTCGCCATCATCGGGTTCTGGCAATTCCGGCACTTCGACGTGTACCAGGTCCCCCAGGCGCTGGACCTGGCCCTGCTGGCGGTGGCCATGACCGGCGCCTGCGCGGGCTTCCTGTGGTGGAACGCGGCTCCGGCGCGCATCTTCATGGGCGACACCGGCTCCCTGGCCATCGGCGCCGGTCTGGCCGCGCTCGCCCTGGTCATGAACCTGCACCTGCTGCTGCCCGTCATCGGCGGGCTGTACGTCCTGGAGACCCTGTCGGTGATGGTGCAGGTGGCGAGCTTCCGCTTCTTCCACCGGCGGGTCTTCCGCATGGCCCCGGTGCACCACCACTTCGAGCTGCTCGGGTGGCCCGAGACGACCGTCATCGTGCGCTTCTGGATCCTGGCCGGCCTGTGCACGGCCTTCGCGCTCGGGCTGTTCTACGCCGACTTCATCTCCATCGGGGGCGTCGATTGAGCGGCCGGGCGGTGGTCGTGGGGCTGGGCGTCACCGGGCGGGCGGTCACCCGCCACCTCGCGGCCCGCGGCTGGGACGTCGTGGTCGTCGAGGACGCGCCCGGCCCGGGGACCGCAGCCGAGGTCGAGCGGATCGGCGGGCGCCTCGGGCCGGCCGGCGCAGCCGCCGCCGCCGACCTGGTGGTGCCCAACCCGGGCGTGCGGCCGGGCCACCCGGCGGTGAAGGCCGCCCGCGCCGCCGGCGTCCCGGTGCGGGGCGAGATCGAACTGGCCTGGGAGGCGGCGGTCGGGCGCCGGATCGTCGCCGTCACCGGCACCAACGGCAAGACCACGGTGTGCACGCTGGTGGCCGCCATGGCGGTGGCCGGCGGGCAGCGGGCGGTCGCGGCGGGGAACATCGGCCTTCCCCTCGTCGAGGCGGTGGACGGTGACGCCGACGTGCTGGTGGTCGAGGTGTCGTCGTTCCAGCTGTTCTGGACGGAGTTCTTCCGGCCGTCGGCCGGCGTGTGGCTGAACCTGGCCGAGGACCACCTGGACTGGCACCCGGACATGGCCCACTACGCGGCGGCCAAGGCCCGCATCTGGGCAAACCAGGGGCCGGGCGACATCGCGGTGGTCAACGCCGAGGACCCCGCGGTTGTCGCGGCCGCCGCCGGGGCGCGGTCCCAGGTCGTGACCTTCGGCCTGGGCACCGGGGACTACCGCGTGGAGGATGGCCGGTTGCGGGGCCCGGAGGGCGACCTGGTGGCGGTCGCCGAGCTGGCCCGCGCCCAACCGCACGACCTGGCGAACGGGCTGGCCGCCGTGGCGGCGGCCCGGGCGGTCGGCATCCCGGCGGAGGCCTGTGCCTCGGCTCTCGCCGGCTTCGCCGGCCTGCCCCACCGGGTGCAGTTCGTCGGACGCTGCGGCGCGATCAGCTTCTACGACGACTCCAAGGCCACCACCCCGGCTTCGGTGCTGGCCGCGCTGGCCGGCTTCCCCTCGGCCGTGCTGATCGCCGGCGGGCGGAACAAGGGGCTGGACCTGCGGGTGCTGCGGGAGCGGGCCGACCGCCTGCGGGCCGTCGTCGCCATCGGCGAGGCGGCCCCCGAGGTGGCGGCCGCCTTCGAGGGCGCCGTCCCCGTGCACACCGCGCCCTCCATGGCCGTGGCGGTCGATCTGGCCCGCCAGGCTGCCCGCGCCGGCGATGCGGTGCTGCTGTCGCCGGGCTGCGCGTCGTACGACTGGTACCGGTCCTACGCCGAGCGGGGCGAGGACTTCAGTGCCTGCGTCCGGGGGCTGCGGGGGTGCGGCGGGTGAAGACCACGACCCGGGTACCCGGCGCGGCGGATGGCGCGACGCCGCCGGTGGCGGGCGGGCGGTTCGGGGCCGGTGGCCCGGTGGTGCTGGTCACCATCGTGGCGACCCTCTGCGTGGTCGGGCTGGTGATGGTGCTGTCCGCCTCGTCGGTCCAGGCCCTGCGGGACCAGGGCAGCTCCTGGAGCTACTTCCTGCGCCAACTGCTGTGGGTGGCCGTCGGGGGCACCGCCATGATGCTCGCCGCGCGCGTGGACTACCGGCGGTGGCGGCGGCTGGGCCTGCCGCTGCTGGTGCTGTCGGCCGCCCTGCTGGTCGCCGTTCTGGTGCCGGGCGTCGGCATCCAGGCCGGTGGCTCCACGCGGTGGCTGGGCATCGGCGGGTGGCGGGTGCAGCCCTCGGAGCTGGCCAAGCTGGCCCTGCTGCTGTTCTCGGCCGACCTGCTGTCGCGGCTGCAGGGGCCCGGGCGGGTGCGGTCGGCCATGTGGGGGGCGGTGACCGGCTTCGGGCTGCTGGCCGCCCTCGTCATGCTGCAGCCCGACATGGGCACCACGTTGATCCTCGGCGCGGTCACCATGGCGGTGCTCTTCGCGGGCGCCGTGCCGCTGCCCACCATGGCCGGACTGGTGGCCGCGTCGGTGGCCGGCGCAGTGGCGGCGGGGTACGCCGAGCCTTACCGGCGGGCCCGGCTGCTGTCGTTCCGCAACCCCTGGGCCGACCCAGACAACACCGGCTACCAGGTGGTCCAGTCGCTGGTGGGCATGGGCACCGGCCGCGTCACCGGCGTCGGCGTCGGCGCCAGCCGGGCCAAGTGGGGCTTCCTGCCCAACGCGCACACCGATTTCATCTTCGCCATCATCGGCGAGGAGCTGGGGCTGATCGGGAGCCTGGCGGTGCTCGCGTTGTTCGCCGGCCTCACCGTGCTGGGCGTGCGGACGGCCCTGCGGGCGCCCGACCTGTTCGGCGTGCTGCTGGCCGCCGGCGTGACGGCCTGGATCGCCAGCCAGGCGGTCGTGAACATCGGCGCCGTCACCGGGATGCTGCCCGTCACCGGCGTCCCGCTGCCCTTCGTCTCGTTCGGCGGCTCGTCGCTGGTCATCTTGATGGTCGCGGTGGGGATCCTGGCGAACGTCGCCGCCCAGGGCGGCCGGGCGGCCCGGGCGGCCCGCTAGATGGGCCGCCCCCGCACCGACGTGCTGCTCGCCGGCGGCGGGACCGCCGGCCACGTGGTCCCGGCCCTGGCCGTCGCCGGCGCCCTGGTGGCGCGCGGCCACCCCCCGGGCGCGCTCCACTTCGTCGGATCGGCACGGGGGCAGGAGGCCCGCCTGGTGCCGGAAGCCGGGTTCTCGGTCACCCTGCTGCCCGGCCGGGGCATCGCCCGGCGCCTGTCGCGGCGGGCCGTCGTCGACAACCTCGGCGCGGTGGCCGGGCTGGCCCGGGCGGTGGTGCGGGCGACGGCCGTGGTGGCCCGCCGGCGCCCGGCGGTGGTGCTGTCGGTCGGCGGCTACGCCAGCGTGCCGGCGGCGGCCGCTGCGGTGCTGTTCCGCCGGCCGCTGGTCCTGCACGAGCAGAACGCCGTGCCGGGCTCGGCCAACCGCCTCTTCGGCCGGTTCGCCCGCGCCAGCGCCGTCTCGTTCGAGGGCACCGCGCTGCCCCGGGCGGTCGTCACCGGCAACCCCGTCCGCCCCGAGATACGGGCCCTCGACCGCTCGCCGGCCGGCGTGGCCGCCGCTCGCGCCGCGCTCGGCCTGCCGGCCGGTCCCGTGGTGGTGGTGGCGGTGGTCGGCGGCTCGCTCGGGTCTCGGCGGATCAACCAGGCCGTCTTCGAGCTGGTCCGGGCCTGGTCGGACCGCGCCGACGTCGCCGTGCGCCACGCAGTGGGCGCGCGCGACTGGGCCGCCGTCCAGGCGACGCTCCCGCGGCCGCCGGCCGGCGGGCTGACCTACCAGCCCGTCGAGTACGAGCACCGGATGCCTCTCCTGCTGGCGGCCGCCGACGTGGTGGTCTGCCGCTCGGGCGGGAGCGTCGCCGAGCTGGCGGCCGCCGGCCTGCCGTCGGTGCTGGTCCCCCTCCCGGGCGCGCCGGGCGACCACCAGACCGCCAACGCCGCCGCGCTGGCCGGTGCCGGCGCCGCGGTGGTCTTGCCCGACGCCGAGCTGACCGGCGGGCGGCTGGCCGCCGAGCTGGGCCCGCTCGTCGGCGGCCCGGGCGCCACCGCGCGCCGATCGGCCATGGCCGCCGCGGCGGCCGCCCTCGGCCGGCCCGACGCCGCCGATCGGGTGGCCGACCTCCTGGAGCGCCATGCCCGTCCCTGAGGCGCCGGTGATCGACCTCTCGACGCCCCGGCGGCTGCACGTGGTCGGCATCGGCGGCGCCGGCATGAGCGCCATCGCCTCGGTGCTGGCCGCCATGGGCCACCGGGTGTCCGGCAGCGACCTGAAGGCGTCGCCGGGGCTCGAGCGCCTGCGGGCCCTCGGCGTGTCGGTGGCCGTGGGGCACGCGGCCGACCAGGTCGGCGACGTCGACGCGGTGACCATGTCCACCGCTGTCCCCGCCCGCAACCCCGAGGTGGCCGCCGCCGTCGAGCGGGGCATTCCGGTCCTGCGGCGGGCCCAGGTCCTGGCCGCCATCGTCGCCACCCGCCGCACCGTGGCGGTCGCCGGCACGCACGGCAAGACCACCACGTCGTCGATGCTGGCGCTGGCGCTGGTGGCCGCGGGGATGCGGCCATCCTTCCTGATCGGCGGGGAGCTGAACGAGATCGGCACCGGGGCAGCCTGGGCCGAGGGCGAATGGCTGGTGGTGGAGGCCGACGAGAGCGACGGCACCTTCCTGGAGCTCGCGCCCGAGGCCGCCCTGGTGACCAGCGTGGAGCCCGACCACCTCGATCACTACGGCGGCCGGGTAGAGGAGCTCGCCGCCGCCTTCGCCCGCTTCTTGGCCGGCGCCCCCGGCCCGCGGGTCGTGTGCGCCGACGATCCCGGCGCGGCCCGCATCGGCGCCGAGGCGGGCGCCACCACCTACGGCACCGCGGCCGGCGCCGACTACGCCATGGCCGACGTGGCCCTGGAGCGCAACGCCGCGCGCTTCACCGTGGTGAAGGGCGGCGACACGCTCGGCCGCGTCGAGCTGCCCGTCCCGGGGCTCCACAACGCCCGCAACGCGTGCGGCGCCCTGGCCGTGGCCGACCTCCTGGGAGCGCCGTTCCCGGCGGCCGCCGCCGGGTTGGCCCGCTACGGGGGCGTGGCCCGCCGGTACCAGTTCCGCGGGACGCGCGCCGGCGTGTCGTTCGTCGACGACTACGCCCATCTGCCCGGCGAGGTGCGGGCCGCCCTGGCCACGGCCCGCACCGGCGGGTGGTCCCGGGTGGTGTGCGTCTTCCAGCCGCACCGCTTCTCGCGCACCGCCGACCTGGCCGACGACTTCGCCGGCGCCTTCGCCGACGCCGACGAGGTGGTGGTGACCGACGTCTACCCGGCCGGCGAGGCGCCCCGCCCCGGCGTCACCGGGCGGTTGGTGGCCGACGCCGTCCGCCGCGACCGGGCGCCGGGGACGGTGCACTACGTCGCCGACCGCCGGGACTGGGCGCCGGCCGTCGCCGCCCTGCTGCGGCCGGGTGACCTCTGCCTCGTCCTGGGCGCCGGCGACGTGACCCTGCTGGCCGGCGAGCTGCTGGAGCCGGGTGGCCCCCTCCGTTGACCCGGCGATCGGGCCGGCGGCCACCGGGGCGGCCGTCGAGCGGGCGGCCGCCGTGCTGGGCGGCCGAGGCCAGCGAGGCGTGCCCCTCGGCTCACGGACTACCTACCGCGTGGGCGGCGCCGCCGCCCTCCTGCTGGACGCCGCCGGGCCGGGCGACCTGGTGCTGGCCCGCCGGGCCGTTCGGGCCAGTGGCGTGCCCGTCCTGGTGCTGGGCCGCGGCTCGAACCTCCTGGTGGCCGACGCCGGCTTTCCCGGCCTGGTCGTCGCCCTCGGGGCGGGGTTCGACGCCATCGTGCCGGACGCCGCCGCCGGCAGGGTGCGGGCCGGGGGCGGGGCCAGCCTGCCGGTCCTGGCCCGCCGCACCGCCGCCGCCGGGCTCGGCGGGCTGGAGTGGACGGTCGGCGTTCCCGGCTCGGTGGGCGGTGCGGTGCGCATGAACGCCGGCGGCCACGGTTCGGATGTGGCGGCCGTGCTGGTGCGGGCCGGCATCTGCGACCTGACCGTGGACCCGCCCGGCGGCCGCTCGGGCGAGGGCGCCCCGATCGAGGTGGTGGACGCGTCGGCACTCGGCCTGGGCTACCGGCGCTCGGCCGTGGCGCCCGGGCAGGTGGTGGTGTGGGCCGAGTTCGCGGTCGAGCCCCGGGACCCGGCGGCCGCCGAGGCCGAGGTGGCCGAGGTCGTGGCCTGGCGCCGGGCCAACCAGCCGGGCGGGCAGAACGCCGGGTCCGTCTTCACGAACCCGCCCGGCGACTCGGCCGGCCGCCTCATCGACGCGGCCGGGCTCAAGGGCCTGCGGCGGGGGTCGGCGGCGGTCTCGGACCGGCACGCCAACTTCGTCCAGGCCGATCCCGGGGGCTCGGCCGACGACGTGGCGGCGCTGGCCCGGGAGGTCCAGCGGCGGGTGGAGGACGCCACCGGCGTCCGCCTCGAACTGGAGCTGCGGCTGGTCGGTTTCGCCGACCCGGCGGGGGAGCGCGAGGGCCGCCGATGAGTGGAAGCACGCGGCCTCCGCGGCCGGCGCCGGCCCGCCCGCCCCTGGTCCGCCCGGCCCTGCCGATGGACACGCGCATCAGGGCGCGTCGCATCGCGGTCGTGCGGGAGGAGGGACGGCGCCGGCTGCGGGTCCTCCTCGGCGTGGTCTCGGTGGTCGGCCTCGGCGGCGTGGCCGCCGCGCTGAGCCGCTCACCGCTGCTCGACGTGGACCACGTCCGGGTCCTGGGGGCCGAGCGGATGACACCGGCTGCGGTCGTCCGGGCCGGCGGGCTGGACGACCACCCGTTGATGGTGTCGGTGGACACCGGCGCGGTGAGCCGGCGGATCGAGGCGCTGCCGTGGGTCCTCGACGCCCGCGCCGAGCGGCGTTGGCCCGGCACCGTGAGGATCGTGGTGACCGAGCGGGAGCCGGCCGCCGTGGTGCCGGTCGACGGCGGGCGGAGGTGGGCGCTGGTCGACGCCACCGGGCAGGTGCTGGCGGTGGAGGGCGAGCGCCCTCCCGGTCTGGCGGCCCTGGGTGGCGTCTCGGCGCCGGGGCCGCCCGGCCGGCGACTTGGCCCGGCCGCCCGCGCCGCGCTCCAGGTGGTCACCTCGCTGCCGGCCGCCCTGGCCGCCCGGGTGGCGGACGTCGCGGCCACGCCGACCGGCGTGGAGCTGGCGCTCACCGGACCGGGGGCGGTGGTCCGCCTGGGGGAAGCGACCGAACTGCCAGCCAAGCTGGCCGCCCTGACCGCGCTGTTGGCTCGCGAAGGGGGACCGGGGGCGCCGGGCGACCCCGTGCCGGGCGGCGACGTTTTTGCCGATGTGGCGGTGATCGACGTGCGGGTGCCGAGCGCTCCGGTCTTGACCCGACGTTGACAATGTGCCTAAAGTTCGACCGTTCAGCGAGGTTTATACAACTATAAACCTCAACATGAGATTGATGTCAGCAGCGCTGGCGGGGACGTTTCCGCAGGTCGTTGCACGGTGTTCGCATGATTTCGCACGTTGTCACGGGGCGGAGAGGCCGCCTCCGGGAAGGTTGGTGAGGGCCATGGCCGGAGCAGCGCAGAACTACATCGCCGTGATCAAGGTGGTGGGGATCGGTGGCGGCGGGGTGAATGCCGTCAACCGCATGATCGACGCCGGCCTCAAAGGTGTCGAGTTCATCGCAGTGAACACCGACGCCCAGGCGCTGCTCATGAGCGACGCCGACGTCAAGCTCGACATCGGCCGGCAGCTGACCCGGGGCCTCGGCGCCGGCAGCGATCCCGAGGTGGGGCGCCAGGCCGCCGAGGAGCACCGCGACGAGATCGAGGAGGTGCTCAAGGGCTCCGACATGGTCTTCATCACCGCCGGCGAGGGCGGTGGCACCGGGACCGGTGGGGCGGCGGTGGTGGCCGAGGTGGCCAAGTCGCTCGGGGCCCTCACCATCGGCGTGGTGACGCGCCCGTTCGGCTTCGAGGGCCGGCGCCGCTCCGTGCAGGCCGAGACCGGCATCCAGCGCCTCAAGGAGAAGGTGGACACCCTCATCATCATCCCGAACGACCGGCTGCTCACGGTGTCCAACGACAAGACGTCGATGGTCAACGCGTTCAAGATGGCCGACGAGGTGCTGCTGCAGGGCGTCCAGGGCATCACCGATCTGATCACCACCCCCGGCCTGATCAACACCGACTTCGCCGACGTGAAGATGATCATGAACAACGCCGGCACGGCCATCATGGGCATCGGCACCGCGTCAGGCGAGGGTCGCGCCGTCAACGCGGCCCGGGCCGCGATCACCAGCCCGCTGCTCGAAGCGTCCATCGAGGGCGCCCGCGGCATCCTGCTCAACATCGCCGGCGGCAGCGACCTCGGCCTGTTCGAGGTGAACGAGGCGGCCGAGATCATCCACGGCGTCGGCCACCCCGACGCCAACATCATCTTCGGCAGCGTCGTGGACGACGCCATGGGCGACGAGGTCCGGGTGACCGTCATCGCCACCGGCTTCGACCGCTGGGAGGACGAGGAGCGCACCGCTCCGCGTGAGGTGCCCCGGCCCGGCCGAGAGCACGACGACCGCCGGCGCCCGGCCGGCGCGCCCCGGCCCGACGCCTTCCCGCTTCCCGACGACGACCTGGACCTGGACGACGACGAGTTCGACGTCCCGTCGTTCCTCCGCTAGTTCCGGGGCTCGGGCGGTCGTCGAGGGGCTCGCCGGCGTGCCCGCCCGGCCCCTCGGTGAAGGGGCTCCCGTGCGCTGGACCACTCGCGCCGACGGCGACATGCGCCCGCCGGCGGCCGGGCCGCCCCGTGCGCTGCGGGCCGCGGCGGGCCGGCCGGTGGCATGGGCCGACCAGGTGCATGGTGCCCGGGTCGTGGTCGTCGACCGGCCGGGGCCGGCGGGGCGTGCCGACGCGCTGGTCACCGCCCGGCCCGACCTCGCGCTGGCCGTGCTCACGGCCGACTGTGCGCCCGTGGCGCTCGCCGGTCGCGCCGAGCCGGGCGGCGGGGCCGCAGCGGTGGCCGCGGTCCACGCCGGGTGGCGAGGGCTGGCGGCCGGGGTGGTGGCCGCTGCCGTGGACGCCGTTCGTGCCATCGGCGGGGCCCACGTCACCGCCGCGATCGGCCCGTGCATCCGGGCCGAGTGCTACCGCTTCGGCGCCGCCGACCTCGGCCTGCTCGTCGAGCGCTTCGGCCCCGGCGTCGCCTCGACCGCATCGGGCGGTGGGCCGGCCCTGGACCTCCCGGCCGCGGTGCGCGCCGCGCTGGCCGATGCCGGCGCCCATGTCGTCCACGAAGAGCCGGCCTGCACCGCCTGCGCGGCGGCGTCGTGCTTCTCGCACCGCGCCCGGGGCGACGTCGGCCGCCAGGCGGTCCTGGTCTGGCGGGCCGATGGGTGACGGCGCACGCGGGGTGCACCCCACCGACGTCGCGGCACGGGTCGCCGAGGTGCGCCGGCGCATCGCCGCCGCGGCGGGCGGCCGGCCGGTGACGTTGGTGGCCGTGACCAAGGGCGTCGACGCCGGCCGCATCGCCGCGGCGCGCGACGCCGGCGTGGACGAGTTCGGCGAGAACTACGCCGCGGAGCTGGTGGTCAAGGCCGCCGTGCTGCCGCCGTTGCAGTGGCACTTCCTCGGCGCCGTCCAGCGCCGCAAGGTGCGCGACCTGGCGCCGCTCGTCGGCTGCTGGCAGTCGGTCGACCGCGTGGCCGCCGGTCAGGAGATCGCCCGCCGCGCTCCCGGCGCGGACGTGTTCGTGCAGGTGAACCCGACGGGTCGGCCGGGCCGCAACGGCTGCGCGCCGGACGAGGCCGCCGCTCTCGTCGAGGCCCTGTGCGGGCTCGGCCTGCGCGTGCGCGGGCTGATGGCCGTACCCGACCGGGAGGCGCCGCGGCCGGCGTTCCGGCGGCTGGCGTCGCTCGGGCGCGAGCTGCACCTGCCCGAGCTCTCGATGGGGATGTCCGACGACCTGGAGGTGGCCGTGCAGGAGGGTTCCACGATGGTACGGGTGGGCCGGGCGCTGTTCGGTCCACGTCCCGGCTCGGAAGACCTGCGACGATATCCTCACCCAGAAGGAGGCTGGTGATGCCTGGAATGCTCCGGCGGGCGATGGTGTACCTCGGCTTGGTCGACGACGACTACGACGAGTACGACGCCTACGACGAACAACAGTCTCCGCAGAGAGCGGGCCGCGCCTACGCGCCCGAGCCCGCCCACGATCCCAACGCCGCCGCCGTCCGCCCGCTCCCACGGGAGGCGCCCGTCCAGGAGGCCATCACCTCGGTGTCGCCCGTGACCCCCCGCCCCTCCGTCGTCCGGCCCATCACGCCGGTCCAGAGCGCCAAGGTCCACGTGGTGGCCCCGGCCGGCTTCGCCGACGCGCAGGAGATCGGCGACCGGGTAAAGGCCAGCCAGCCGGTGATCGTCAACCTCCAGGCCGCCAACCGCGAGCTGTCCCGGCGGATGATCGACTTCTGCAGCGGGGCCACCTACGTCCTGGGTGGGTCGATGGACAAGGTGGCCGACCAGGTGTTCCTGCTCACTCCCTCCAACGTCGAGGTGTCGGCCGAAGAGAAGCGGCGCTTGCAAGAGCGCGGTCTGTACAAGAGCTAGACGCCTTGGGTCTCGTCTGCCTCCTCCTGCAGCTCTACGTCGTGGCCGTGCTGGGTCGCATCCTGCTCAGCTACTTCCCGATCTCGCCCGGCTCCGCGATGGCGTCGGTGTTCTCTGCCCTCTACACCGTGACCGAGCCGGTGCTCGGCCCGGTGCGCCGGGTGATGCCGCCGGTCGGGATCGGCGGCATGGGCCTCGACCTGTCGCCCATGGTCGTCCTGCTGGGGATCCAGCTCCTGGTGGTGCCGGCGCTGTGCTGAGGGCCCAGGCCCCGAAGGGAGGGTGACGATGGCGGCGGGCATCAGCGCGCAGGACATCCGCCGGGTGGAGTTCCGGGAGCGGCTCCGGGGCTACCACCAAGGTGACGTCGACGAGTTCCTGGAACGGGTGGCGGCGGCGGTCGAGCAGCTCGAGCGCGAGGTGCAGGAGGCCACCGCGCAGGCCGGCAGCCGCCCCCCCGATCGCGCCGAGGCGCCCCCGCCGGCGGCCGTCACGGGACCCGTTCCGGCGCCTCGGGCCGCGGGCGCGCCCGGCAGCGAGCAGTCCCTGCGGCGCACCCTGGAGCTGGCGCAACGGGCGGCCGATCTGGCGGTCCAGGAGGCGCGCGAGCAGGGTGCCGCCATCGTGACGTCGGCGGAGGCGCGCGCCGCCAACCTCGTCGCCGACGCCGAGGAGCGGGCCCGGATCCTCACCGACGACGCGCAGCGCGAGGTGCGCGCCGAGGTGGCCCGGCTGGAGGCGGCGCGCGACCAGCTGCGGGCCGAGCTGGACGTCCTCGCTCGCGTGGTCGACAACGAGCGGGAGCGGGCCCGGGCGTGGCTGGCGGAGGTGGCCGCCGCGCTGGACCGCCCCGTCCCGGCGCCGGCGGAGGCCGGCCCGGGCGCGACCGGGACTGCGGCCGGCCCGTTCTCCGACGACCCGCTCGACGACGATCCGGCCACCGCCGGCTGAGCCGGGGGCGGAGGCTGGGAGGGAGCGCGGGCGCGCCCCGCTAGTATCCCGATGCCCGTCTCGACCGAAACTGGCTCGACCGAAACCCGGATGGTGGATTTGTGTCGCTCCTCGTAACTATCGGCCTGGTGCTCATCGGCGCGGTCTGCCTCGTGGTGGGCTTCGCGACCAACTCGCTGGCGCTGATCTACGTGTCGATCGCCTGCAGCCTGTTGGCCGCCATCGTGCTGGTGGTGTTCTCCCGCATGAGCAAGCGGGACAGCGCCACCGGTGCCACTGCGCCGGCCGGCCGCTCGCAGCAGACCTGGTCGCCGCCGGCTCCGCCGGCTCCCGCTTCGGCGGGGAGCTGGTCCCCCTCCGAAACGCCGTCGTCGTTCTCGGCGCCTCCGCCGGCCCCGCCGCGGACCGTGGACGAGCCCACCGCCCGCACCCCGGTCTGGGAGCCCGAGCCGGCCGAGGAGCCACCGGCCGAACCCGAGCCCGTGCCGTCCGCCGCGGGCGCCACGACCACCGGCGCCGACGACGACTTCCCCATCCCGCGCTACGACGATCTGCGGGTCAGCCAGATCCAGCCGCTGCTCGGCCGCCTCGACCTGGACGACCTCGACCTGGTGCGCGAGCGCGAGGAGCTGGGCAAGAACCGGCCCACCCTCCTGCGCATGATCGACAGCCGGATCGACGCGCTGGAGCGCCAGGCCGGCACGGCCGCTCCGCCGGCGGGCGACATGGCCGACGAGGACGACCTGGCCGACGGCGACGACGACCTGTTGGACCTCGACGACGAGCCGGCCCCGCCTGCGGCCGCGCCGGACGAGGAGCCCGAGCCGGAAGTGGAGGAGGAGTTCCAGGCGCCGTTCGTGGCCGGGCCGGCGGCGCCGGCCGACGACGGGTTCCCGATCGCCGACTACGACGAGCGGAGCGTCGCCGAGATCATCGGGATGCTCGACGACCTGGACAACGACGAGCTGGACATGGTGGCCGAGCGCGAGGAGCTGGGCCAGAACCGCGCCGCCATCCTCGACGCCATCGACGCGATGTTCGACGACGACGAGGAGGAGGCGCCACCGGCCCCCCCGCCCCCGCCGGTGTCCCGCGGCCCGGCCAAGCGCGGGGCGGCGAAGGCGGCGATGATCAAGGCCTCGCCTGTGACCAAGCCCCCGGCGAAGAAGGCGGTACCGGCGAAGGCGCCGCCCCGCAAGGCGGCGCCGGTGGTCAAGTCACCGCCGACCAGGTCACCGGCCGCCAAGGCGCCCACCGCCAAGATCGCCGCGGCCAAGGTGGCGGCCGCCAAGGCGGCGCCGGTCAAGCGGGCGGCCAGCGCCCGCAAGACGGCCCCGCCCCCCGCGGCCGCCCCCGTCAAGAAGGCGATCCGGGCCAGGAAGTCCGCCTCCACCGAGCCGGCGCCCGCGCCGGTGAAGAAGGCGGCGCCCCGCACGCCGCGGGGGCGCTGAGCCGAGCGCCCCGAGGCCCCGTCGGCGGCCGGCGTCAGGTCGTCGGGCTGAGCCCGATGCGCACCGCCCGGCCGTCGGCCAGCTCGTAGCGCCGGGCGTCGCTGATCGGCCCGGCCAGCACCAGCTCGGTGGCCAGCGTCTGGTCCGAGACCCAGGCCCGGTGCGCCTCCACCGCCTCGGCCACCTCCTCGGGGGCGTCGATCACCAGGTGGATGCGGTCCGAGACGCGCAGGCCGGCGTCCTTGCGGGCCTCGTTCACCAGCCGGGCCACGTCCCGAGCCAGGCCCTCGGCAGCCAGCTCGGGGGTGACGGCCAGGTCGACCACGACCATGCCGCCCGGCACCGCCCGGCTGGCCGACTCGTCCGCCGCCACCAGCCGCAGCTCGTACTCGTCGGCCTGGAGCGGCCGCCCGGCCACGGCCACGCTGCCGTCGGCCCGCTGCTCCCACTCGCCGGCCCGGGCGGCCCGGATGACGTCCTGCACCGCCGGGCCCAGCCGCGGGCCGAGCACCGCCGGGCGCACCTGGAGGACGAACGACCCGGCGGCGGCCAGGTCGGTCGACAGGTGCACCTGCTTGACGTTGGCCTCGTCGGCCACCAGGTCGAGGAACGGCGCCAGCGCCTCGGCGTCGGCCGCCGCCACCGTGAGCGAGGCCAGCGGCAGCCGGTTGCGCAGCCCGGCCGCCTTGCGGACCGAGCTGGCCGCCGAGCAGACCTGGCGAACCCGGTCCATGGCCGTCACCAGGGCCGGGTCGGCGGGCAGGGCCGCTGCGTCGGGCCAGTCGGCCAGATGCACGCTGCGCCCACCGGTAAGGCCGCGCCACACCTGCTCGGTCAGCAGCGGCAGGACCGGCGCGGCGACGCGGCACAGGACCTCGAGCACGGTGGCCAGGGTGTCGAAAGCGTCGGCGTCGCCGGCCCAGAAGCGGTCGCGCGAGCGGCGGACGTACCAGTTGGTGAGTGCGTCGAGGAAGGCGGCCACCGACGAGCAGGCGCCGGCGATGTCGTAGGCGTCCATGCGCTCGGTCACGTCGTCGACCAGCTGGCGGGCCTTGGCCAGCGCGTAGCGGTCCAGCACGGCGGGCGCATCGGTGCGCCACTGTGCCCGGCGGCCCTCGGTGTTGGCGTAGAGCGAGAAGAAGTGCCAGGTGTGCCAGATGGGGCCGAGCACCTGGCGGGCCGCGTCGGCCACGCCCTTTCGGGTGAAGACCAGGTCCTGGCCCCGCAGCACCGGCGACGACAGCAGGAACCACCGGACCGCGTCCGCGCCGTAAGTGGCGAACATCTCCTCGGGGTCGACGTAGTTCCGCAGCCGCTTGGACGCCTTGCGCCCGTCGTCGCCCAGCACCACGCCGTGGACGACGCAGGTGCGGAACGGGGCGCAGTCGAACAGGGCGGTCGACAGCACGTGCAGGTTGTAGAACCAGGCCCGGGTCTGGCCGATGTACTCGACGATGAAATCGGCCGGGAAGTGCGCCTCGAACCACTCGGCGTTCTCGAACGGGTAGTGCACCTGGGCGTAGGGCATCGAGCCCGACTCGAACCAGCAGTCGAGGACCTCCTCCACCCGGCGCATGGTCGACCGCCCGCTGGGGTCGTCGGGGTTGGGCCGGGTGAGCTGGTCGACGGCCGGCCGGTGCAGGTCGGCCGGGCGCACGCCGAAGTCGCGCTCCAGCTCGTCCAGGCTGCCGTAGACGTCGACTCGCGGATGGGCCGGGTCGTCG
The DNA here is from genome assembly GCA_035540915.1 of Acidimicrobiales bacterium. Classification (GTDB taxonomy): domain Bacteria; phylum Actinomycetota; class Acidimicrobiia; order Acidimicrobiales; genus DATLFQ01. The sequence continues at coordinate 541 of DATLFQ010000026.1, read as the reverse complement.
CTCTTCCAGACCGGGATGGGCGCGCCCCAGAACCGGTTGCGGCTGATGGACCAGTCCCGGGCGTTCTCCAGCCATTTGCCGAACGCGCCGTCGCGGACGTGGTCGGGCACCCAGTTGATCGTGCGGTTCAGCTCGACCGCCCGGTCCCTGATCGCCGTCACCTCGACGAACCACGACCCGATGGCCCGGTAGACCAGCGGCGTGTCGGTGCGCCAGCAGTGCGGGTAGCTGTGCAGGTAGGTCTCGTGGCGGACGACCACGCCGGCCGCCTTCAGGTCGGCGATCACCCGGGCATTGGCGTCGAACACCTGCAGCCCGGCGTAGTCGGGGACCGCGTCGGTGAACCGGGCCCGTTCGTCGACGGGGACGACGACGGCGATGCCGTTGGCCTCGCACACCCGTTGGTCGTCCTCGCCGAAGCCGGGCGCCAGATGGACGACGCCGGTGCCCTCGGTCGTGCTCACGAAGTCGCCGGCCAGGACGGTGAACGCGCCGGGGTGGTCGGCGAAGAAGTCGAACAGCGGCCGGTAACGGCGCCCCA
>DATLFQ010000025.1:0-6571 GCA_035540915.1 Acidimicrobiales bacterium | reverse complement strand
CGTCTGGGCAACTGCGCCGGTGCCCGGCCCTGTGGCCGGGCACCGGCGCAGTTGCCCAGACGTCGCCATCGGCCGCGGCCGGCGAGGCGGCGCTGCGGGTGGTCGGCCGCCACGACCTCGGGGGCGGCGGGCTGAACGGGGACCTGGCCGTCGTCGGCACCACCGTGGTGGTGGGCGCCGGCCTGGTGCCCGACACCGGCGACCACAGCGAGCGCTACAACCCCCTGCCCTGCTTCACGGGCCACAGCGTGAAGGTGGTGGACGTCTCGCAGCCGCGCGCCCCGCGCGTGGCGTCCACCATCCCCCTGGACCCGGGCGTCGCCGCCATCGACGTGGACGCAATCCGAGTCGCCACGCCGTCGTTCAGCGGGGACCTGCTGGCCGTGGCGCTCGACGACGGGCCGTCGCACCAGGGACCGACCACCTGCTCACCGACCTCGGCCACCAACCATCGCGGCGTCGCCTACTACGACATCACCGACCCGTCCGCGCCGGCGTTCCTCGGGCGCTACGAGGCGGACGTGGCCGAGGCGCCCCCGGAGGCGCCGCCGTGCGGGCCCCCAACGGGCACGGCCCGATGCGCGGTGGGCCAGCACTCCGTCTCCCTGGTCCAGCGGGCCGACGGGCGGGTCCTGTCGGTGTCGAGCGAGCCGCTGGCCTCCCACCCGGTGGTGAACAGCCGCAACGGAGACCTCCGGATAGTCGACGTCACCGACCCCCGCAGCCCCACCCTGGCCGGCGCCTGGCCGCCACTGGGTGAACGGCCCTCTCCCTTCTCCAACAACGGGTGCCGACGGTTCAGCAACAACCACTCGGTCGTCACCGACGGCACCGGCACCCGGGCGCACATCGCGTACATGGACGACGGCCTCATCACCGTCGACATCACCAACCCGGCGGCGGTGAGTGTGGTCGGCCAGTTCGACTACCCGGCGCAACGAACCGTCGAGGGCAACGCCGCGTTCGTGTCCCTCGGCGAGGTCGGCGGCCGGCCGGTGGCGGTCGTCTCCGAGGAGGACTTCATCGCCCCCGACAGCGTGCTCCGCATCGACTCGCCGGCGTCCCTCGCCGGAACCCGATTCGCCTGCGAGGCCATGTTCACGCTGTTCGACCCGGAGGACACCGCCGCCGTGTACCGCAAGCCGGGCGCGCAGCTGGCCGGCGAGATCGCCTACGTCGGCCGGGGCTGCCCGGCCCGGGGCACGGCCGCCGCCCCCGTCCCCGCCGACCCGTACCTGGCCAGCGGGGCCGGTCGCATCGTCCTGGTGGACGGCGGCAAGGTCGAGTCGACCCAACCGGACATCTCCGCGACCAGCTGCCCGTTCGCGGCGCGGGTGCTGCGGGCCCAGGCCGAGGGCGCCGTGGGCGTCGTGCTGGCGCACCGCTTCGCCGCGCCGTTCCAGGCGTCGGAGTTCGGCATCTCCTCGGGCGGCAACGTGGCCGGGCTGTCCATCCCCCACTTCACGCTGGACCAGGCCGAGGGCGACGCCCTCCGGGCCGGCCTGTGCCCGTCGATCAGCGGCGGGCTGTGCACCACCAACCCGGTGGCCACCGGCGCCATGATCGACCGCCCGGGCGACTGGGGCGGCCTGCGCATCCTGGACATGTCCAACCCGGCGGCGCCGACGTCGGTGGGCACCTACCGCTCGCCGGGCTCGCGGGTCTTCCCGCCGCCCGACCTCGGCATCTACACCGTCGGCCACACGGTGGTGAAGGGCTCGCTCGTCTACGCCGCCTGGAACGCCGACGGGCTGCGGGTGCTCGACATCTCGAACCCGGCCTCCCCCCGTGAGGTGGCCTCGTTCGTCCCGCCGGACACCCCCGATCCAATCGGCTTCCTGCCGGCCAAGGCCCGCGTGGTCGGAGTCGAGACCATCCCCGGCTACGTCGTCATCAGCGACGAGAACTCCGGGCTCTTCGTGCTGGAGCTGGGCCAGGGCGGCTACTGGACGGCGGCGGCCGATGGCGGCGTGTTCGCCTTCGGGCAGGCCGAGTTCTTCGGCTCCATGGGCGGGGCCCGACTGAACCGCCCGATCGTCGGGATGGCGCCCACGCCGTCGGGCCGGGGCTACTGGCTGGTGGCCGCCGACGGCGGCATCTTCGCCTTCGGCGACGCCCGCTTCCTCGGGTCCACCGGTGGCCTCCGCCTGAACTCGCCCGTCGTCGGCATGGCACGCTCGCCGTCGGGCGCCGGCTACTGGCTGGTGGCGGCCGACGGCGGGATCTTCGCTTTCGGCGACGCCCGCTTCCAGGGCTCCACCGGCGCGCTGCGTCTCAACCGGCCCGTGGTGTCCATGGCGGCCACCCCCACCGGCCGGGGGTACTGGCTGACGGCCTCCGACGGCGGGGTGTTCGCCTTCGGCGACGCCCGCTTCCTCGGCTCCACCGGCGCCGTCAATCTGGCCCGCCCGGTGGTCGGGATGCAGGCGACCTCGACGGGCCGGGGTTACTGGATGGTGGCCTCCGACGGCGGCGTGTTCGCCTTCGGCGACGCCGCCTTCCTCGGCTCCACCGGCGCCAACCGGCTCAACTCCCCAGTCGTGTCGCTGGGGGCGTTCCCCCGGTAGTGGTGGCAGGGTCGGCGGCGGGCGCATCGGCGAGCGGGCGTCGATCAGCAGCGAGTCTCTCGGCTCGATCGCCAGGGCCACCCACCCCAGGACCTGCTCGAGCTCAGGTTCAGTAGTGGCCGGGCATGCTGCTCACGAAACGACAACCGGGGCTGCGGTCAGGCGGTGGGGGCGCCCCGCCGTCAGGTGGTCGGCCGCCGGTCCGGGCCGGGCTCGTCGCCGTCCCGGCCTCCCGCGCCCTTGTCGAGGTTGCGGGCCAGGTCGTCGATCTTCCGGAGCCTGGCGTGATGCTTGCCCTTGGTCTTCTTGTCCACCAGGTCGGTGGCCTTGGTGACGCCGGCGGCGATCTTGTCGCCGTTCTTGTCGACGAGGTCCTTGGCCATCCGGGTCAGCCGGCTCAGATTCACGTGTGTGCCTCCTGCTCGTGTCCGACCATTGTCGCTCCCGTGGCATGGCCATCGGAGGCGTTGCCACCGCCGTCGACGGTCTACCCTTCGGCGGACCCTGCTCGGAGCCGCACGCCCGGAAGGAAGAACGCCCGTGAAGATCCGTCCGTCCGGTGCTGTCGTCGCCCTGGTGGTCGGGTGCCTGCTCGGCGCCGGCTGCACCGCCGAGGGCGGGGCGCCGACCGCCGCCCCCACCGACGTCCCGAGGGGATTCGAACGGGAGCAGCTGGCGGCCGCATTCGGCGCGCTGCCGTTGCGGTTCGAGGCCAACCGGGGCCAGGTCGCAGGCGGGGCTGACTTCGTCGCCCGCGCGCCGGGGTACACGGCGCTGGTCAGTGCCACCGAGCTGGTGCTGGCCGTCCGGGGTGGTCCCGGCGCGCCGCCGCTGACGATGAGCCTCGCCGGCGCGGACGCGGCGGCGCCCGCCCGCGCCGGCACCACGCTGGAGGGCGTCAGCAACTACCTCTCGGGCCCCGACCCGTCGCGCTGGGTCCTCGGCGTGCCCGGCTACGGATCGGTGACCTACGAGCAGCCCTATCCGGGAATCGACCTGGTGTACCGGGGCGCCGGGAGCGGCCTGGAGTACGACTTCGTCGTGGCGCCCGGCGCCGACCCCGGCCGGATCGCGCTGGCCTTCGACCGCCCGGCGGCGGTGGACGGCGGCGGGAACCTCACGATCGACATGCCGGGCGGGCCGGTGCGCCACGAGAAGCCGGTGGTGTTCCAGGAGATCGGCGGCACCCGGCGGCCGGTCGACGGCCGGTACGTGCTGCAGGCGGGCGCCGGCGGCAGGACCACCGTCGGCTTCGCCCTCGGCTCCTACGACCGCAGTCATCCGCTGGTGATCGACCCCGTGGTGGTGTACTCGACGTTCCTCGGCGGGCCACTGGGCGACGCCGTCAACGGCATCGCGGTCGACGCCGCCGGGCACGCCTACGTCGCCGGCACCACGACCTCTCCGACCTTCCCGACCGCCGACCCGTTCCAGGGCACCAAGGGCGCCGGTACCGCCGATGACGCCTTCGTGGCCAAGTTCAACCCTGCGGGCAACGGCCTCGTCTACTCGACCTTCCTGGGCGGCGGCGCCTCGGACGTGGCCAACGCCATCGCGCTGGACGGGGCCGGCAACGCCTACGTGGCCGGCCAGACGGCGTCGACCGACTTCCCCACGGCGGGGCCGTTCCAGGGCGCCAAGGGCGCCGGGACCACTACGGACGCCTTCGTGGCCAAGCTGAACGCGGCCGGCAACGGCCTGGTGTACGCGAGCTTCCTGGGCGGGGCGCTGGCCGATGCGGCCACCGGCGTCGCCGTCGACGCGGCCGGGAACGCGCACCTCGCCGGGTCGACGTCGTCCACCGACTTCCCGACGGCCAGCCCGCTCCAGGCGAACAAGGGCGCCGGCACCGAGGCGGACGCCTTCGTCGCCAGGGTGAACGCCGCCGGCTCCGCCCTGCTGTACTCGACCTACCTCGGCGGGGCGCTGGCCGACTCGGCGACGGCCATCGCGCTCGACGGTGCCGGCAACGCCTACGTGGCCGGCCAGACGGCGTCGACCGACTTCCCGACGGCGGCCGCCTTCCAGGCGGCCAAGGGGGCGGGCACGGCCACGGACGGCTTCGTGGCCAAGTTGCCGCCGGCCGGCTCGCCTCTGGCCTGGTCGACCTACCTGGGCGGCTCGGGTGCTGACGCCGTCCGGGGCGTCGCCGTCGACGGAGCCGGTGCCGCCTACGTCACTGGCTCCACCGCCTCCACCGACTACCCGACCGCCGCGCCGTTCCAGGCGGCCAAGGGCGGCGGCCCCGAGCCCGACGCCTTCGTGACCAAGCTGGCGCCGTCGGGCGCCTCGCTCGTCTACTCGACCTACCTCGGGGCCGGCGAGCAGGACCAGGGGAGCGCCATCGCGGTCGACGCCACCGGCAGCGCCCACGTCTCGGGCATCGCCAACTCCGAGCTGTTCCCGGTCGAGCGGCCGGTGGCCCGCCTGGGCGGCAACCAGGAGGGCTTCGTGGCCCGGCTCAACCCGGCCGGGTCGGCCCTGGTCTTCTCGACCCACTACGGCGGCATCGGCACCGAGGACGTCCGGGCCATCGCGGTCGACGCCGCCCAGTCCACCTACGTCGCCGGCATCACCACCTTCGCCCGCGTGCCGGAGTACTTCCCGACGGTGAACCCGTTCCAGGGCACCTTCGGCGGCGGCTTCGTCCCCGGCACGCCCAACTCGGGCGACGGCTTCGTCGCCAAGTTCACCGCCGACCCGGCTGGAATCCCGTTGGTCACCCGCCTCACGCCGCGCGGCGGTGACACCGCCGGTGGGGCGTCGGTGGTCGTCGAGGGCGTCGGCCTGACCGGCACCAGCGCGGTCCGCTTCGGCTCGGTGGCGGCGGCCAGCTTCACGGTGGCGTCGGACCGGCGCATCGTGGCCGTGGCGCCGCCCTTGCCTGAGGGCAGGCACGCGGTGACCGTGACCACCGGCGGCGGCACGTCGCCGGCCAACCCTGTGTCGGAGTTCTGGGCCGGCGAGGGCTCGTGGTCGCTCACCGGCGCGCTGGGCACGCCCCGGTCCGCTCACACCACCACGCTGCTCCAAGATGGCCGGGTGCTCGTGGCCGGCGGCCGGGTGAGCGCCGGCGGCGGGGTGCCGCTGGCGTCGGCCGAGCTGTACGACCCGGTCACCGAGACCTGGCGGTCGACGGGCCCGCTCGCCGCGGCCCGCTGGTCGCACACGGCGACCCTGCTGCCCGACGGCCGCGTCCTGGTGGCCGGCGGGTACTCGGCCACCACCACGCTCCTGTCCTCGGCCGAGCTGTTCGACCCGGCCACGGGCACCTGGAGCCCGGCCGCTCCCATGGCCGAACCACGGGGCCTGCACGCCCACGTCCTGCTGCGGGGGCCGAACTGCGGTTCGCACTGCGGCAAGGCGATGGTCGTCGGCGGCCGCGGCCCGGAGTCGAACCTCACCCTCGACACCACCGAGCTGTACGACCCGGCTCGCAACGCCTGGGAGGAGGTCGGCTTCCTCAACGAGCGCCGGTACCTGACCGAGGCGGTCCTCCTGCGCGACGGGCGGGTGCTGATCGCCGGCGGCTTCGGGCCCACCGACTCGGCCGAGACCTTCGACCCGCTCACCGGCCGGTGGACCCTCACGGCCGACGTCCTCACCGCGCGCCGGGCCCGCGTCACCCTGACGGCCATGCCGGACGGCAACGTCCTGGTGAACAACGGGTGGGACAGCGGTCCGGTGCCCTCGTCGGACATCTACGACATCCGCACGAACAGCTTCCGGCCGGCGGCCACGCCGATCACCCACCGGTGGAACGCCACCGCCCTCCTCCTGCCCAACGGCAAGGTGATGGCCCTGGCCGGCGGCGTGGGCGGCGCTACGGCCGAGTTGTACGACCCGAGGTCGAACTCCTTCCGGTCGGCCGGGTCGCTGCAGATCGCCCGCGGCGCCGCTTCCCAGACCGCCGCTGGCCCGGGCAACACGGCGGTGGTGCTGTCGAGCAGCCCGACCGAGTTCGAGGCCGACGCCCGGGTGTGCGGGCAGAACTGCGGCAAGGT
>DATLFQ010000024.1:0-20857 GCA_035540915.1 Acidimicrobiales bacterium | reverse complement strand
CTCGTCCCGCAGCTTCAGGGCGCTCTGGGAGATGAAGCCGAGTCCGCGCCACTCGAAGTGTGGGCGGATCTCGAACACCTCGCCGAGGATCTCCAGCGCCCGGAGGTTGCCCTCGTCCTTGACCGCCCGGGTGTACTGGTTTTCGACCTCGCAGCGGCCCTCGTTGATCTGGCGCAGCAGCATGACGATGGACTGCAGGATGTCCAGCGGCTCGAAGCCGGCCGTCACCAGCGGCTTGCCGTACTCGGCGGGCACGAACCGGTAGGGCCGGTTGCCGATCACCGTGCTGACGTGGCCCGGGCCGAGGAAGCCGTCGAGGCGCAGGTCGGGTGAGTCGAGGATGGCCTTCAGCGGCGGGACGATCGTGACGTGGTTGCAGAAGACGCTGAAGTTGGTGATGCCGGCGGCCCGGGCCTTGAGCAGCGTCACCGCCGTGGAGGGCGCGGTGGTCTCGAAGCCGATGGCGAAGAACACCACCTGGCGGTCGGGGTTGTCCCGGGCGATGCGCAGGGCGTCCAGCGGCGAGTACACCATGCGCACGTCGGCGCCCTTGGCCTTGGCGTCGAGGAGGTTCCGGTTGCTCCCGGGGACGCGCATCATGTCGCCGAAGGAGGTGAAGATCACGCCCGGCTGCTCGGCCAGCGTGATGCCGTCGTCCACCCGCCCCATGGGGATGACGCACACCGGGCAGCCGGGACCGTGGATCAGCTCGACGCTGTCGGGCAGCAGGGTCTCGATCCCGTGCTTGTAGATCGTGTGCGTGTGCCCGCCGCACACCTCCATGAACTTGAGGTGGCGGTCGCCGGCCAGCGCCTCGATCTGCGCCACGGTGGCCCGGGCGGCAGCGGGGTCGCGGTACTCGTCGACGAACTTCATGCGCTCCACCTTTCTTGGTGCTTCGATCGGAGCTCGGTCTGCAGTGCGGCCCACAAGGCGTGGGCCACGGCGGCTTGGGATTCCTGGATCCGGTGCACGCTGTCCGACTTCACCACCAGGCAGTGGCGGACCGCGTCGGAGGCGCCCATGCGGCCCCCGTCGTAGCCGGACAACCCGACGGTCAGCATCTGGCGCCGGGCCGCCTCCTCGAAGGCCATGAGGAGGTTGTCGGAGTTCCCGCTGGTGGAGAACCCGATGGCGATGTCCCCCGGGCGCCCGTAGGCGATGAGCTGGCGGGAGAACACCACGTCGAACCCGATGTCGTTGGACAGGGCGGTCAGCACCGCCTGGTCCCAGGTCAGCGAGCGGGCCGGGACGGCGACGCCGGAGGGCGGGCGGGTGCACAGCTGGGCGAACGCGTCGGCGTCGGTGGAGCTGCCACCGTTGCCGAAGGCGAAGATCTGCCCGCCGGCGGCGAGGCGGTCCGCCATCTCGGCGGCGGTGGCCTGCAGCTGGCCGGCCAGCGCGACCAGCGTCGCCTGGCGCAGGTCGGTGCTCTGCTGCCACTTGGCCGCCGCCGAGCGGGCCAGGTCGGCCAGCAGTGGCGCGGGGTCGCTCTCCTCCCGCTCGATGAAGGGGTAGAGGAACCCGGTCGGCTCGACGCCCGAGGTCGGTGCCATCAGGGCTCCTGGATGGGGCCGATGGCCGAGCCGGCGTGGACGAGCAGCAGGTCGCCCGGGCGGGGCGGGTCGATGAAGCTGGTGTCGATGCGCTCGCGGCCCTCGGCCGTGCGCACCACGGCCTCGTCGCCCTCCACCGCCACCACCTCGGCCGGGCGACCCTCGTCGGAGCAGGTGATGCACACCTCGTCGGTGCACACCTCGGGCCGCAGCAGCCCGGGATGCTCGAAGCAGACGTGGGTCAGCTCCCACAGCAGGTGGTAGACCCGCACGAACTCCTCCGACGCCACCAGCGGGTCGCCGGTGGCGAGCCACAGGACGTGATGGGCGGCCCCGGCCGGCGGCCGGGGACCGGCGCCGATCCAGACCGTCTCGACGCCCCACGCGTCGCCGCGCCGCATGGCCGACGCCACAGAGCGGTCGTCGGCCGGGGCGACCGCGACGACCATGTCGCCCGGGCGCACGGTCGCCCGCAGGGACGCCACCAGGTCATCGGCGGCCGGGACGGCAACCGCCGGGAGGGCCCGCTTGCCCACGATGACCGGGTGCACGAACTCCACCGCCACGTGGTGGGCGTGGAACGGCCACGCCGGCGACGCGCACCACATGGTGCCGCCGACCGCGAACCGCCGGGCCAGCGACAGCGACGCCCGCGCCAGGTCGCTGGTCAGGCCGCCGACCGCGTCGGCCACCGGAGCTGGCGCCGTGCTCGAAGCGGTCTCCGTCAAAGGGGAGTGGACTCCTTGAACTGGTCGAGCTCGTCTGTGTAGATGTCGCCGAGGTCCTTGAGGAACGACAGCGTGCGCTCGGCCTCCTCCTCGTCGATCTTGCTCATGCAGAAGCCGACGTGGATGAGGACCCACTCGCCCACGGAGATGCCGCCGGGCTCGCCCATGACCAGACCGATGTTCACCTCACGGCGCACGCCGTCGACCTCGGCGATGGCCTTGTGCTCCTCGAGGCTCACGATCTCCACGATCTGGCCGGGAATGCCGAGACACATGTCGCACCCTCCTGAGAACGAAACCGGAACGGACGCCGGGACCGGGGCTCGGGACCGCGGATCGGCACACTGAGAAACACCACCTGGAAACACCTGTGAGACCCCGACCTGCGGCATCGGCGCCCTCCACCGTCCAGGGTACCTGCCCCCCGCCTTTACGGCGGTGCCTCCGCGCATCGTTCCGACGCAGATCGCTACGAGCGTTTGCGCGCCCGCCCGCCGCCTTCCCGCCGGCCGGCGTCCCTGCCCGTGTCCAGGCTCTCGTCCCTGCCCGTGTCCAGGCTCGCGTTGAGCGTGGCCGACAGGCCGCGGCTCATCTCCTGGATCGACGAGGCGGCCTGGTCGAGCCGGCCCAGCGCGGCGGTGTTGGCCTGGACCTGCTCCAGCGCCCGGGCCAGCTCCTGGGTGGTCTCGGCCGTCGCCTGCAGCGCGCGCAGCACGAACGCACACAGGCCACCGACCGCGACGATGACCACGGCGCCGGCGATCAGGCCGATCGTCCAGCCGTTCATGGGACGTCGGGCCCCGGGCCGGCCGCCCTCACCGGCTGAGCGGCACGAGGCGCTCGGCGAGCTCGGCCACCGCCCGGACCACCGGCCCGTCGGGATCGAAGTCGAGCAGCGGCGTGCCTGCCTTGTCGGCGTCGAGCACCGCGTCGCTCCAGGGCACCCGGCCCTCGACGGTCATGTGATGGTTGGCGAAGAACTCGGTCAGGGCCTCGTCGTCGCTCGGGGAACGGAGCTTGTTGGCCACCACGCCCACCCGGGGGATCGGAAGCTCGGCGGCGAGCTCGCCCATGCGGCGGGCCGTCTCCATCGAGCGGTAGTAGGGCTCCACCACGAACAGCAGCGCGTCGACGTGGCGGGTCGTGCCGCGGCTGAAGTGCTCGGGCGACGCCTCCAGGTCCAGCACGGTGACCACGTCGAGCTCGGCCGGCGTGTCGGCCAGCAGGGCGCTCACCGTGGCGTGGGAGCTGCACAGGCAGCCCTCGTCGGCGTGCGCCGGCATGGCCATGTGCAGGACGGCCACGCCGTCGGGGCCGCGGGCGCCGAACTTGTCGACGACGTCGCCCACGCTGTGGTTGAGGGCTGGCCCGTCGAGCCGGCGGGACACCAGGCCAGGGGGCAGGGGCTGGATGCCGGCGGCCGCCTCGTGGCTCAGGCCGAGCGCCACGCCCACGTTGGGGTTGCTGTCGCCGTCGATGACCAGGACCTGGGCGCCCCTGCGGGCGAGGAGCCTCGACAAGGTGGCCGACGTCGTGGTCTTGCCGGCGCCGCCCTTGCCGGCGAGCGCGATGCGCAGTGCGGACATTGCGCCTACGACCGCAGGTCGATGTCGGTGGGCACGTCGGTGGCACGGCCGGCCGGCGCGTCGGCCGCGTCGACCGGCAAGGGCTCCGGCGGTGCCGGCTCGCTGATCGCGTCGTAGCGGGCCAGGTACGCGCTCAGGTAGCGGTGGCTCTCGCGCAGGGCGCCGGCCCAGGCGTGGAGCCAGTCGACGCCCTCCGCGGTGAGGCGGTAGGTGCGCCGGGCCGGGCCGGCGGTGGAGTGTTCCCACCAGGAGGCGACCAGTCCGTCCTCCTCCATCACCCGCAGCGTGCGGTAGAGGCCGCCCGGGTCGACGTTGCGCAGCCCGAGTTGCGCGATCTGGTCCAGCAAATCGTAGCCGTGGGCGGGCGCCTCGCCGATGAGCAGCAGCAGGCTGGCCCGGAGGTAGTTGCGCGGCAGGCCGCCCTGCGGTTCCTCGAGGCTCTTGTTGCGTGCCGAGCGCCCCGGCGATGGGGTCTGCGATGTCATGGTGCCTTCTTCCTCGTCAGTGCCTGTGCCGGCGTTCGTGTTCGGGCGGCGGGACTAGTGGTCGTGGCCGGCGTGGGCCGAGGCCCGCTCGGACTGGCAGGCGGCCGCCTCGTCGGGGGAGTTGTGGCACCAGCAGTCGGCGCTGCACTCGCCGTGGGTGGGGCGGCTGAGGTCGGCGAACGAGGCGGCGAACTCGAGCCCGCCCTCCTGGCCGCCCACCTCGGAGAGGACGTAGCGGGCGCCGGCCCGCTCGAGGTAGCCCTGCTCGACCAGACGCTCCAGGTACAGCTCGACGACCTCGGCGTCGACGCCGAGAAAGCGCTCGAGGCCACGGGCGTCCATCTGGTCGTCGAACCCCTCGCCCCGCAGCCAGTACATCACCTGCAGGATCTCGCTGCGCCAGTAGAGTTCGCGCAGCGATTCGGACTTGGGTTGGTGCACCATGCCGTCCATTGCCATGCCTCTCGGGTAGGTCGGATCTCGGGCGGTCCAGGCCCGGTGCGAACCAGGCCCTGCCCTAAAAATACCGCACGCAGACGCTGACGGCAGCGAGAGGTAGGTGTACGTTGACACTTACCAAGTCCCGACAAGGGGGTTCTCCAGGCATGGCAACAGACGGACGGAGGCGGACCACTCGCCCAGCTCGCCGTGAATCGGTCCCCGAGCCCGCGTCCGGCCGAGGCGACTCGGTCTCGATCACGCAGGCGGGCCCGTTCCCCACAGGTTCGGAGATGGAGAGCTGGAAGGTTCCCCAGCGCTCCCTCGGCCTGATCGACGGCTACGACCCGCTGGACCCGCTGGCGCCCATCGGCGTGCGCAGCCGGGCCTACGAGGAGCCACCCGACGTCCTGTCGATCGGCCCCCTCAAGAAGATCTATCTGATCTGGATGGTCGGTGGCTCCTGCGACGGGTGCACCGTGGCCGTCTCCGGTGGCACCCACCCCCGGGTGGAGCACCTGCTCTCGGGCATCGTGCCTGGCCTGCCCCGCGTCGAGCTGGTCCACACGGTGGTCTCCACCGAGTCCGGGCCGGAGTGGACGCACAACCTGTTCATGGCCGAGCGCGGCGAACTCGACGCCCCCTACGTCATCACGTGGGAGGGCTCGGTCATGGACGAGTCCATCGCCGGCGACGGCTACTGGATGGGCCTCGGCGAGGACCCGGCCACCGGCCGCCAGATCACCTCGCTGGAGTGGCTCGACCGCCTGGCCCCCGGCTCGGCGGCGGTCATCGCCATCGGCACCTGCGCCAGCTGGGGCGGCATCCCCGCCGCCAAGGGCAACGTCACCAACTCCATGGGCGTCATGGACTACCTGGGCAAGGACTTCCGCTCCGCCTTCGGCGTGCCGGTCGTCAACGTCCCGGGGTGCTCGCCCATCGGCGACAACTACCTCGAGACCGCCGCCGCCACGCTGCTGTTCCTCAACGGCCTGGCCCCGCTGCCGGAGTTCGACGAGCTGGGCCGCCCGGCGTGGCTGTTCGGCGAGACGGTGCACCGCCACTGCCCGCGGGCCGGCTACTACGAGGAGGGCGTGTTCGCCAAGGAGTACGGCGACAAGGAGTGCCTCGTCGAGCTGGGCTGCTGGGGACCGGTCGTGCAGTGCAACATCGCCGAGCGCGGCATGGTCGACGGCCACGGTGGCTGCATGCAGCTGGGCGGCATCTGCATCGGGTGCACGATGCCGGGCTTCCCGGACAAGTTCGCCCCGTTCACCGAGACCTCGCCGGGGTCGCTGCTGTCCAGCACCACCAGCCGGATCACCGGCGGCTTCATCCGCCGGGCCCGCAACATGACCCGCGTCGACAAGAACCAGACGCCCCGGTGGGACAAGGAGACCTCCAGCGGCTGGGCCCGGTCCAAGACCACGCCCAAGGGTGCGCTGAAGACCTTCCACAAGTTCTACTCGGCGTACCAGCACAGCCACGAAGGCACCAACAAGCGAGGCAACTAGCCGTCCGGTAGCAGTCTCCGGCGCAGCCGGGGTGCCCGCCCATCCGGGCGCCCCGGCCGCACCGAAAGGCTCGGGCGACCGAATGCCTGGCAGCGAAGAAGCGACCAACCAGCACACCCGAATCGAAAACCACGGGGGAAACAGCGAACATGTGCTTCAAGAACCTTCCCATCGAGTTCGACGCCAGTGGCACGGCGACTCTGCGCGAAGGCGTAGCTGACCCCTACGCCGTCTCGGTCGCCGAGCCCAAGGGGTACGTCCGCCGCAACGAGGGCCCCGGCGCCCAGCTCGCCGCGCCGCCCCGCCTGCGGGACTGGAACATCGACCCCATGACCCGGGTCGCCGGCGCTCTGGCCGTGCACACCGTGCTGGACCTGGAGAACCGCAAGGCCGTCGAGGCCCACGCCCGGGCCATGCTCTTCCGGGGGTATGAGGTCATCCTGCAGGGCCGTGACCCCCGGGACGCCATCGACATCACGTCGCGGGCCTGCGGTGTGTGCGGGGCCGTGCACGCCTGTACCTCGGCGCTGTGCATCGACATGGCGTTCGGCATCAACCCGCCGCCGCTGGGCATCGAGGTCCGCAACCTGGGCGCCGTGGCCGAGATGTTCTACGACAACCCGCTGCACCTCGGTCTGCTGGCCGGCCCGGACTACTCGACCTCGCTGGTGTCGGTCACCAACCCCGAGATCGTGACCAAGGCCGAGACCACGCTGGCCCCCCATGCGGACCTCCACGGGTACCGCACCATCAAGGACATCATGGACGCCATGAACCCGCTCACGGGCCAGATCTACCTGGAGGCCCTGGAGTGGACCCGGGTCGGCCGGATCATGTGCATGCTCATGTTCGGCAAGTACCCACACCCGTCGACCATCGTGCCGGGCGGCATGTCGACCACCATCTCGACCTCGTCGTTCAACGAGTACTACACCCAGCTCGGCAAGATCTTCGACTTCGCCAAGGTCACCTGCCGCATCTGGGACGACCTGATGGACTTCTTCCTGGAGCACAACCCCGACTACGAGCAGGTCGGCGCCCGCGAGTGCAACCTGGCCCAGACCGGTATCTGGGACAACTCCGAGATCATGGACTCGACCTACGCCAACTGCAACCGCTGGGGCGAGGCCCGCTGGTCGAGCCCGGGCATGATCATCGACGGCAAGCTCGTCACCACCAAGCTGACCGACATCAACATCGGGTTCGAGGAGTTCATCGAGCACTCGTTCTACGAGGACTGGACCCGCTCCGGCGGCCCGCGCTTCCGCACCGACCCCCTGGGCAACCCGATCTCGCCCCACCACCCGTGGAACAAGGTCACCATCCCCAAGCCGTCTGCCACGGACTTCCGGGGCAAGTACACCTGGGACACCGCCCCGCGGTGGGACCGTCGCACCATCGAGACCGGTGTGTACGGCCGCATGTGGTCGACCGCGCTGGCCCAGCTGCACCGCCCGAACCCCTTCTACCAGGCGACCGGCGACGGCATCCGCATGGTCATCCCCCGCCACGGCCTCCCGGAGGAGGAGCTGTTCTGGAAGGTTCCCCGCACCCTGTGCGCTCTTGAGCGCAACCGGGCCCGGGCCTACGCCACCGCCTTCACCGCCGCCATCGGCATGAACTGCATGCTGCAGGCGCTGGAGTACTGGCGCCGTGGGGAGACCAAGGTCCACACGCCCTACAAGCTGCCCCAGGACGAGCGCCTGGGCGTGGGCTTCTGGGAGGCGGGCCGCGGGTGGATCGTCCACTGGATGCACATGGACAAGGGCCGGATCGTCAACTACCAGATCACGACCCCGTCGACCCTCAACGCCGCTCCCCGCGACCCCTTCGGCGGCCTCGGTCCCTACGAGCAGGCCATCGTCGACACGCCGATCCTGGAGTCGGTGCCCGACGAGCAGGTCAAGGGCATCGACGTCCTGCGGGCCATCCGCAGCTTCGACCCCTGCATGCCGTGCACCACGCACATGGACACCGGCCACGGCACCATCACCCGAGAGGTCAACTCCTGCGGCTGCACGCTTGAGTAGTACGACCGGCAGCGCCGAGAGCGCTGGAATGACCAACGCCGCCCGCGTCCTCGTGGGCGGCGTTGGTCTTCCCTGGCTCCGAGACCTCGACTTCGGCACCCAGTTCGTCCGGCGGGTCGCCGACATGGAGTGGGACGAGGGCGTGATGGTCGAGGACCTGTCGTACGCGGCGCACCGGGTGCTGCACACGCTCCAGATGCTGCAACCCGACAAGGTGGTGCTGGTCGGGGCCATGCCCCGCGAGACCGACCCACCGGGGACGATCCGGCGCTACATCTTGGACCTCACGCCGCCCGACGACGAAGAGGTCGTCGACCGCCTGGGCGAGGCGGCCGGCGGTATCATCGATCTGGAGCACACCCTCGCCGTCGTCCGCTACTGGAGGGGGTTCCCCGAGGACACCGTCGTGATCGAGGTGGAGCCGGCCGACAAGTCGTTCGGCCTCGGCTTCTCCGACGAGGTGGAGGCGGCGGTGGAGCCGGTCCTGGCCATGGTGCGAGAAGAAGTGGGAGCTGCGAGAACATGAGCGACACCGCCGCCCGCGTGGAGGACATGTCCTACCTCGATGCCTGGGGCCGCATCGGCACCCTGGCCGAGGAGCTGGTGGGCCATCCCGACCCCGTGGTGGCCGAGAAGGTGACCGAGCTGCTCGACTGGGTCGACGCCGTCCACCGCGACGGCTTGGGCCGGTTGCTGGAGATGACCCGCCAGTGGCGGGGCGAGGTCTTCCTGAAGTCGGTGGCCGAGGACGAGATCGTGGGCACCATGCTGGGCGCCTACGGCCTGGGCGAGATCCCCGACATCGTGGCCGACACCGACCGCGACGCCATCCAGGCCGCGCTCGACACGATCCTGCCCCTGGCCGAGTCCCACGGTGGCTCCATCGAGGTGGTCGACGTCAAGGACGGCGTGGTCAAGGTCAAGATGAGCGGCACCTGCAACGGCTGTGCGAGCTCGAGTGCCACGTTGACCTACGGCCTGGAAGCGGCGCTCAAGGACAAGTGGGTGAACTTCCGCCGGCTCGAGGAGGTGGACGCCTCCGCCGAGGTCAACCCGGAGACGGCCGACCTGTCGTGCGTCCCGGCACCCGAAGGTGCGCCGCCGGCGGCTGCATCGGCGGTGCCCGAGCCCGAGGCTCCGCTGCTGCAGATCCGCGGGCACGAAGGCCGATAGCCCCCTTCCGGTGAGCACCGAAGGCGACCTGCTGGCCCAAAAGGCGCGGGCCCTCGCCCAGTCGCACCCGCTCACGCCGCTGGCCAAGCGCTACAGCGACCGGGCGGCGGCCGCGGAGCAGAAGAACCAGCCGCTCACCGTGGTGGCCGACTGGGCATCGGCGGCCTTCTCGGCCGGCTACTGCCTGCGGCGGGTGGAGGAGAACGAAGCCGGCCTCGCCCTCACCGCCCGGGACGGCACCGGGCCGGACCTGGACGAGCTGGACCGCCAGAGCCAGGTGGTGGCGGCCGAGCTGCGGGGCGCGGCACGCTCGCCCGACGCGCCGCCACTGTTCCTGATGGACGAGGAGCTGGTCGTCGCCGCGCTGGACCGCATCATCAACTCGGAGCTCAGCCGGCGCCAGGACAACGTCCGCGACGGCGTGGACGACGCGGCGTGGGCGGAGTTCGAGGACTACCTGGCCTGGTGGGTGATCAAGGGCTACTCGGTCCGGACCGCCGAGGCCTTCACCGGGGCGCTGGCGTGAGGATCCTGCTGGCCGGGGTGGGCAACGTGCTGCGGGCCGACGACGCTTTCGGCGTCGAGGTGGCCCGGCGCCTGGCCGCGCTCGACCTGCCGCCGATGCCGGTCTCCACGACCCGCACGCCCGGCGGCATCGCACTCGTGCAGGAGATCCAGGGCGGCTGGGACGCGCTGGTGGTGGTCGACACGGTGGACTTCGGGCGAGAGCCCGGCACGATCATGATCATCGAGCCCGACGTCATCGACGTCGAGGCGCTGTCGTGGGGCGAGCGCTACGACCTGCTGGCCGACATGCACCTGGCCAACCCGCAGCGGGTCTTCATGATGGCCCGGGCGCTCGGCGTGCTGCCTCCGATCGTCCGCGTCGTGGGGTGCCAGCCCGTCGACGCCCATGGCATCGGCACCGAGATGTCGCCGCCGGTGGCCGCCGCGGTGGACGTGGGTGTCAGCGAGGTGCTGCGCCAGGTCGAGCTGTTGTTGGCCACCGAGCCTTCGCCGGCGTGACCGCGTCGGGCCGGCCGAGCCGGCCCGCGGGCAAGTCGGCCGCCCGGCCGCCCGGCATCCGGCTCGACCGCATGCTGACGATCACCGACCACACGGACCGCAGTGGGCGGTTGCTTCTCGAGGATTCGGCACCCAAGAGGGGTCGCAAGGAGGCGCAGCGCAGGGGCATCCGCATGAAGAGCGTCCGCTGCTCCTACGAGGACAGCCCGGCCCGGCTCGGTGGCGAGATGAACATCGCCGCCTTCGAGGCGCTGCGGCACGACACCGCCGAGGTGTTGAACGGCTTCGCCTGGCTGCACCGCAACTATGCCGAGCTGAACCCGTCGGGCACCGGCACGGTGCGGGCACTGTTCGAGACGAGCTACCTCGGCCTCAGCCTTCCGCTGGTCCTGTTCCACCGGGCCGAGGACCCGGTGCCCCCCCACGGCAGCCTGGCGACCTTCGTGGCCTCGATGTTCAAGGCCAGCCGCGGCGTCTTCTCCGCCGCCGTGGACATGCTCAACAAGCGGGGCCCGGGGACGGTCACCGGCCCGTCCGACATCGTGGCCTTCGCCGAGGCCGAGGGCCACCTGGCCCGAGCGGCCACCGGCCGGGTGTGCGCGGCGCCCACCCGGCTGATCGAGCGCACGCTGGCGGCGATGCTCACCGGTGCCGGCGCCGACCCGGATCGCAGTGGCCTGGCCGGCCTGGTGGACTTTCCGGTGCTGTGGGAGTTCTTCGGCATCCAGGACGCCATCAGCCAGGGGCTGTCCGACTACCGCTACCTGCTGGACCACGTCGCGGGCGGCGCGCCGGTGGCCGATCCGACGCAGCTGTTCGATCAGCCGGTACGCGAAGGCGGCGCGGTGCGCTCGTTCGGCGAGTGCTCGGCAACCATGGTGGACCGGGCCAACGCGGCCCAGCGGGCCCTGAACCTGGTGGTCGGCCGGTCGCCCGATGCCGGCCGCCTCGAATACAAGGACGTCCTGCGGCTGCTTTGACGGCGGCGGCCGCACGTCGTGTCGTTCTGGGATCGCCGGCCCTGCAGTAGGATTTCGCCGTCTCCACCACAACCGACCGCCGCGACCCCGAAGCCGCCATCGAGGCCTTGGAGGCCCAACTGGCCAGCACCCCTCGCGGTGCTCGGCCGTACGAGCACGCGGCCATCGCCTACCGCCTCGGCATGGCCTACGCGGAGTCGCCGGCGGGTAGTCGCGAGGCGCAGCTCCGCAAGGCGCTCGCCGCCTTCGACGTGGCCGCAGCCATCTTCGACCCCCGGTTCGACCCGGTCGAGCACGCTCGCGTCCTGAACGGCGCCGGCGCCGTGCACCGAGCCCTCGGGGACCGCCGCAAGGCGGTGTCGCTGTTCGCCAAGGCGGCCGAGCTGTTCGAGGGCCACGAGGCCCGCGCCGACGAGCTGGCCGGCGCGTTGAGCAACGTCGGCCTCGTGCGCACGGAGCTCGGTGAGGCCCAGGCGGCGGTCGAGGCCTTCGACCGGGCGATGCCGCTGTACGACACGACCTCGGACAACGGCCGCCGCGGCTGGCTGGCCACCGTGCTCAACCGGGGCCAGGCCCACGCCGCGCAGGGGACGGCGGAGGGCCTGGAGGCGGCGCTGGCCGACTACGAGGCGGCCGAGGCCGAACTGGACGCCGACGAGGCGCCCTACCACTTCGGCCTGCTTCAGCACAGCGTCGGTGTTGCCTGCAGCGCGCTGGCCGGCCTCCGGGCCGACGAGCGCATCCGCCTGCTGGAAGAAGCGGTGACGGCGTTCAAGGAGAGCCTCACCATCTTCACCCGCATCGAGTTCCCCTACCAGCACGCCCTGGCCAAGCACAATCTGGGCCTGGCCCACGCCGGCATCGGTGACGTGGTCAATCTGCGACGGGCGCTGGCCGCCTTCGAGGACGCCGTCGGGATGTTGGACCCCCGTTTGCACGCCGACGCCTGGAAGCAGTCGTTCGCCAGCCTCACCCGCGTCGAGGAGCAGCTGGCCGAGCACTTCCCGGGCATGGCCCGCTCCGCGCACTTCGCCGCCATCCTCGCCGAGGCCGACGAGGGGGACCAGCAGGCGCTGCTGCGCGAGCGGCTCTACCGGTTGCTGGACCTGCCCGAGCCCCGCCGGCGATCCGCGCTGGCGGAGCTCGACATGGCCATCGTGCGGCTCGACGACGACGCCGCCAAGGCGGTCATGGCCGGCGAGCTCAACCTCGTCATCGAGATGCCGATCGACAAGCAGGAGCCGTGCCTGCGGGCCCGCTTCGACGCCCACCGGCAACTGCCCGACGACGAGCGTGAGCGGGCCGACCGCATCCTCGACGACGCCATCGGCTGGGCCATCGAGGGGCCGCAGCGGATCCACATGCGGGACTTCCTGTACTCGCTCGGGTGGGAGCGGCCATGACCGGCCCAGGATGCCGGTCCATCGGCATTCGCCGGTGTGCCCGCCGAGGGCGGGTGGGCCGGTGACCGGCTCGGTGGACCACGCCGACCCCCTCGAGGCGGCCCGCTCGTTCGTCGAGGCGGTGGCCTGGGGCGACCATCGCCGCGTCTGGGACCTGCTGGGTGCCGAAGGTCGCAAGACGGTGCTCCGGGTGGCGGTCAACGGCGGGATGGACGAGGCGCTGGCGGCCCGGCTCCGTGACGGCACCGCCGGCACCGCCGAGAGCCAGGACTTCCTGGCCGACCTGGTCAACGGGCTTCGGGCCGATTTCCAGGGCAACGACCTCGACACCCTTCAGTACCGGCCCGACCCCGCGCCCGAGCCTGGCCGGTTCCGCGTCGGGCTGGCCGTGCAGACCCACGAGCTCCTGGCCCCCGACGGGCTGCCCGTCGGCATGGTCGAGTTGACCGAGGACGCCGGCACCTGGCGGGTCGAGCGACTGGTCGTCCCCCGCTCGTGAGCGAGACCGAGGGCACCGCAGCCGAGGGGACCGGCGCAGAGGAAATCGCCGGCGGCCCCGCCACCGAGCCGGGCGATCAGCCCGCCGCCGAGGGCGAGGCGACCGCGGCGCCCCGCCCGTCGGTGGCCACCCGAGCCCCGGCCGCGCCGGCCTACAACCCGGCCGGTGCCCGCCCCGGGGTGAACCCGGCCGAGGAGACCGAGCGGGTCGGGCACATCGTCCGCTCCTACAAGATCGCCATCGCGGTCGGCGCCCTTGGGCTGGCCTGGGCCCGCCAGGAGCAGGCGCCGACCGGCGCTGTCGTGGTGGCCGACCGGGAGGTCAGCCCGATGGGTCGGCTGGGCAAGGTCTGGATGGTGCCGGCCGAGCAGACCCTCGCCATGGCCGTGATCCTGCGCCCACCGCTGGGCGTGGAGGAGGCGGACGCCGTCTGGGTGCTGGGCGCGCTGGCCGCCGCCGAGGGCGCCGAAGTCGTCAGTGGGCGCCCGGTCCGGTCGTGGTGGCCGGACACCGTCGTGGACGAGAACGAGCGGCCCATCGGTGCCATCAAGGCCGAGATCCAACTGGGCCCGGGCAAGGTGCGCAGCGCGGTGGTGTCCATGCGCCTCGACCTCGCCAGCGTCGGGCTGGACGTCGCTCGCCGCGAGACGCTGCTCGATGCCGTGCTCACGGCCCTGGACGCCCACTCGGCCACCCTGGGCGAGGGTGCGGCCAGCGTGGCCGCCGCCTACCAGGCCCGCTGCAGCCTGCTCGGCAAGCGCATCAAGGTCCGGCTGCTGCCCAAGGGCGAGACGCGAGGGATCGCCCGGGGGATTGACCGGATGGGCCGGCTCGAACTCGAGTCCTCCAGCGGCCTGATCGAGCGCCTCGGCATCGACGTGCTGCGCAGCTACGAAATCGTCTGAACGCTGCCGGCAACGGCCGGCGTGACGCCTGCCGGCCGGCTCCGGCTTGTGCCGAGCTGCCCGCACTTGCGGGTTCAACTCGACACAAGCGCCCGGGCTCCGGCACCGACCGGGCCCCTAACCGCCCGACTGGCCGCCGCCGAAGGCCTCGCCCGGCTCCTTCTGGCGCTCCTGGGGTGCGATGGCACCCTCCTGCGCCTCGGCGTCGTTGTTCGGCGAGGTCGACAGCGGGCGCTGCTCGACGCCGGTGTGCTCGGGCGGGGTGTTGACGATCTCGTCGAGCTTGTCGGTGAGTTCGGCGGGACGGGCCTTGGCCCCCTCGATCTCCGTGTCCGGCGAGGCGTCGGCGGAGGTGTGGTCACCATGGTGGGTCATAAGAGAAATCCTTTCGTCGAGACGCCCTCCGCTTACCCGGCACCCGGTGTATGTATCCGTCCAGTACCGGCACCGACCGGGTCATACTGGAGCGAACGCGAGGAAGGCGCTCATGGCCAAGCAGACCAAGTCGTCCGACGGTACCGGTGGCGTGCCCGACGAGCTGCGGGCCCGCAACCTTCTGCGCCCGGCCATGCTGCTGCTCCTCAAGGAGCACGAGAGCCACGGCTACGAGCTGGTCAGCCGGCTGAGCGAGCTGGGATTCGACGTGCCGGACTTCGGCGGCCTCTACCGCTCGCTGCGGGCCATGGAGGACGAGGGCGTCGTGAGTTCGCACTGGGGCACGCCGGCCCGGGGGCCGGCCCGGCGGGTGTACGCCATCACTCCCGAGGGGGAGCGCCAGCTCCGGGAGTCGGCGCCGGTGCTGGTGCAGCAGCGCCGGGCGATCGGCGGGCTGCTCGACCGCTACCGCGGCCTGGTCCACCAGGAGCGCAAGTCGAAGCGCCAGCGCCGCCGGGTGCTGGTCGTGGAGGACGACGACGACATGCGCCACACGCTGTGGGTCCTGCTCGAGCAGCGGGGTTGGATCGTCGAGGAGGCCCCCGACGGCGAGGCGGCCCTCGCCCGGTGGTCCAGCAGTCGCGACGGCATCGTGCTCCTCGACCAGCGGATGCCCGGGATGTCGGGCATCGAGGTGGCCAGGCGCATGCGGGACGACGGCTTCCAGGGGGCGATCCTGCTGTACTCGGCCTACCTGTCGCCGGAGCTGGAGGCGAGCGCCGCGGAGCTGGACGTCCGCACGCTCGGCAAGGCCGATTTCACCGAGCTGTTCGAGGTGCTCGGGGAGTTCGAGGACGGCGCCCCGCCGCGCGAGCCTGGGAGCGGCTGAGTGGCTGAGCGGCTGAGCGCCGGTGCGGCGCGTCGGCAGCGGGCGCTCAGGTGCCGCCGCCGACGGCCGGGGGATGGCGCGGAAGGGTGATGCGGAACCGGCTGCCCTCGCCGAGCCGGCTGAACGCCTCGAGGCGTCCCCCCTGTGCCTCGAGCACGGCGCGGCTGACGTAGAGACCGAGCCCGGTGCCGGCCACCGCCTCGGTGCCGCTGCCCCGGCGGAACTTGTCGAACACCGTCGGCAGGTCCTCGGGGCTGATGCCGCGCCCCCGGTCGACCACGTCGACCTCCACCGTGGTCGGGGTGGCACGGGCCACCACCGAGATCGGTGAGCCGGGCGGCGAGAATTTCACCGCGTTCGACATCAGGTTGGCCAGGACCTGGTCGAGGCGGTCCGCGTCCACGTAGGCCGGCGGCAGGTCGACGGGGACGTCGACCTCGACCGGCCGGCGGCCGCCCATGTCCACCTCGACCCGGGCCACGGTGAAGCGGATGTCGGTCATCGCCTGCCGCACGGGGATGGGCCGGCCGGAGCCCAGGCGCGAGTAGTCCAGGAACTGCTGGACCAGTCGCCGCAGCTCCAGCCCACGCCGGGCCATCCGCTCGTAGAGGTGGCTGCGCTCCTTGGTGCTGAGCCGGTCGCCCCCGTCCTCCAGCGCCTTCAACGAGCCCAGCAGGACGGCGAGCGGCGTCTGCATGTCGTGGGAGACGCCGGCCATCAGGTCCTCGCGGGTCCGCGCCGCCTCCTGGCCCGCCTCGAACAAGGTGACGGCGGCTCGCAGCCGGCTGTTGGCCAGGGCCAATCCGAGGCGCTCGGCCGCCTGCTCGATGAGCGCCCGCTGGCGGATCCCGCCCGGCTCCTCGGTGTGCACCAGCATCGCGCCCACGACCTGGTTGCGGCCTGCCAGCGGCACCAGCGCGGCCGACCCGATGCCCGGCGGCGGCCCGTCCTCCTCCAGCAGCGGGCACCCCTCCGGCAGGGTCGGCGCGTGCAGGGCCTCGCCGAGGTTGACGGCGCGCGTGAGCGCAGAGTCGCCTTCGAGCGGCCTTCCCTCCATGGCGGCCAGCGCGCTCGCCACGGCCGACGACGTCGGGCAGGCGGCCACCCGCTCCACGACCCCGTCGGCCGTCAGGATCAGCGCCACGCTGGCGTGGGTGGACCGGCTGAGCCAGCGGCAGGTCTCGTCCAGCGACTCGTGCGGGTCGAGCTGGCGGCCGAGCAGGTCGCCGAGCTGGGCGATCACCCGCCAGCGAGCCTCCGCCTGCTCCAGCCGCTGGATGAGCTTGTGCGTCTCGGTGAGGTCCCGGGCCGCGTACTGCGCGCCGAAGACCCGCCCGTCGTCGCCCCGCAGCAGCGCGCAGGTGACGCTCACGGGCACGAAGCGACCGTCGGTGCCGACGAGCCCGGTCTCGAAGGAGTAGGCCCCTTCGCCATCGGGCCGGCCTCGGGCCCGGTCCAGCACCTGCCAGGGGGTCACCGGCACGCCGCTGCCGAAGATGGACTCGACCCCGAGCCCGATCAGTTCGGCCGGCGTCCGGCCGTACAGCCGGCCGGCGGCCTCGTTGGCCCGGGTGATGCGGCCCCTGGTGTCGGCCAGGAGCACGGCGGTGGGCATGCCCTCGAGCACCATGTCGAGGAGGGCGGACGCTTCCTCGCCCTCGGTCCTGCTGGACATGCTGTCGGCCACGGGCCCGATCTTCGCGCCTGGCCGCTCGGCGGCTGGCAAGATGGGGGAGCGCCGACCGGCTTGGACGGGAGGGGCACAGTCAACGGCGGGCAACCGCCGACACAGGGGGAGCGAACGCATGAAACTGGGCATCGTCGGCAAGGGCGGCGTGGGCAAGACGACCATCTCGGCGCTGGTGGCGCAGACCTACGCGGCCCGGGGCCTGCGGGTACTGGCCGTCGACACCGACTCCAACCCGAACCTGGCCCTGAGCCTCGGCCTGGCCCCTGACACCGCGGAGTCCGTGCCGGTGCTCCCGCGCTCGCTCGTCGTCGGCACCGGCGACGGCGCCATCACCCCCGCAGATCTCCTGACCCGGTACGGGGTGCACACCCCGGCGGACGTGACGCTGCTCAACGCCATGGCCATCACCCAGGCGGGCGCCGGCTGAACCTGCTCTTCCCACGCTGCCGTGCGCAGCCTTCTCGGAGCGGCCATCGAGGAAGAGGCCGACGTGACCTTGGTCGACATGGAAGCTGGGCTCGAGCATCTCTCGCGCTCGGGGGGCACGCTGGCGTACGCCGACGTCCTGCTGGTCGTCATGGAGCCGTCGCGCAAGTCCATCCTCACCGCCGCCCGCACCATCGCCCTGGCCGACGAGCTGGGCATCCCGCGGGTCTACGGCGTGGGCAACAAGGCCCGCCTGCCCGAGGACGCGGAGTTCTTCGAGCAGGTCGCCGGGGAGTACAAGGTGCCGCTGGCCGGCATCGTGCCCCACGACGCCGACGTGGTCGAGGCCGACCGTCGGGGCCACGTCCTGACCGAGGGCCGCGGGGAACCGGTCAAGGAGGCGGTCCGAGCCATCATCGAGTTCGTGGACCGGTCGCTGGTCACCTCCGGTTGACCCCGGACTTCCCTCCTTGCATTGGGGGCTCGCGGTCTATAGGCTCCGAACATACAAGGCGTCGATGCCGGTAGTTCCGGCTCGCGAAGAGAACGCCGACGGGAAACGGGGGTAGTTGCGCGATGGGGTTGGGAATTTCGATCCTTTGGCTGCTGGGCGACATCGTCCTGCTGTTCGTGATCGTCCCGGTGGTGCTGCTCCTGCTCAACAGGGTGCTGCGGCCCACCATGGAGATCAACAACTACGCGAACGACATCCTCGAACACGGGGTCGGCATCACCGGCGCGCTCGACGCGGTGCCCAAGCTGGTCACCACCCGTGACCTCACCGCCACGGCCAAGAACTCGGCCGTCCGCTACGTGACCGCCCTCCAGCGGCTGCTGTAGGCGTCGTCGAGAACGAACACAGACCTCAACAGAGAACCGGCAGAGAGAGAACAGGGGCAGACCATGGGCATCGAGACGATCCTGCTGTTGATCGCAGTCTTCCTGGCCGTCGGAGCGGTGGCGCTCTACCTCATCATCATCGCCGCCACGCTCAACAAGGTCAGCTTCACCGTCGGCACCGTCCTCATCGGCGTGCGGGCCATCGCCAGCCAGTGCGAGCCCATCGGCTCGGTGGTGCGCGACATCCTCGGCAACGTGACCGCCATCGAGGACGCGATGGCTGCGGCCATCGGCGCCTCGCCGAACCGGGCGCTGCGCTCCCCGGGCCGCGCTGGAACCGGCCGGGACATCTCCCAGCTGGCGCTGGGCTCGGGCCCCGGCCCGAGCGGCGTCCGCAGCTACTAAGGGCGCCATATTTCCATCGCAGTGGCACAATGGCAGCACACTTCACACGACTCAGGAGGTTGACTGGTGCCCCAGTTCAGGTGACGCGACGCCGACCACGCCTGCAGGTGGCAGGGGAGCGCTGGCAGTGAGGACGAGTTGATGCGCAAGGTGTCGGACCACGTCCGCAAGGTCCACAAGGTCCCGACGACGACCGACACGATCGCCAACTTCGTGAAGCAGAAGATCCGCCGGTAACTCCGTCCGGCACCCGTCGTGTGACGACCGCCCGGGCCCCTCGGCCCGGGCGGCGGCGCGTCCGGGCCCCGGCGGCGGGGCTCTCGAAGGGATCGCGGAGAATCCCTGAATAAATTCTGCTGTCCTGCCGTCTCCTCCACGGAACAGGCCGGAAACTGTTGCCTCGGCGGTGCGGACTGCCTAGAGTCCGCCTGCCGATAGGAGCCGGGTGCCCTGTTCTGTTCGGCCCATGTTCATCGAGTAGGGGGAGAGCACATTGGGACATCGGTGGAGGCCCACACCGGATGAGCGGGGCCAGGCTTCGTTCTCGGTGGTCGCCGCCATCGTCACCGTGCTGTTGGCCGGCGTGCTGGTCAACCGGGTGGCGTGGACGGCTGAGGCCATCAACAAGAAGGCGGGCAACATCGCCAAGACCGCGGTGCCGGTCAACGAGGCGACCGACGCGGTATTGAACATCGACCGCACCAATGAGCTGGCCGGCTCGATCCTGCAGACGGCCCAGCCGCTGGAGGGCAAGCTGGCGGAGATCGTCCGGCTGGCCACCTCGGTCGACCGGCTGGCCAAGTCCATCAACGGGCGCGCCGGCGAGATCGACGGGACGGCCAAGAGCATCAACGGCGAGGTCGGCGGCATCCTGTCGACCGCCAGGTCGCTGGACGCCGGCGTGAAGCAGATCATCGCCAACCTCGACACCACGCTGGCGATCGTGAACCCGGTGACGGCCGACTCCGACAACATCCTGCGCCTGGCCCGGGCCGCCCACAAGCAGGCCGCCTGCATCGACGGCGTCCTGCCCGGCAACACCGACGACCCGCACTGCCGCGAAGCCGGCCGATAGGGAGGCGAGAACATCCATGGCTGAAACCATTGGCCCGTCCAGGCGGACCTTCCAGCGGGCCGAGACCGATCAGGCCCAGTTCCTCAAGCGTTGGCTGTCGGTGTGGGTCGCTCTGCTCACCGTGGTGGTCGTGGTGGTCGTGGTCTTCCTGCTGAAGATCACCGACTCGCTGGCGAGCATCGACGACGGCCTCGCCGAAGCCGACACCGGCGTCACCGGTGCCGGCGGCGACGTCGGCAGCCTGCCCGACCAGGTGGCCAACATCAACGAGAGCCTGAACGCCATCGACCCGGCTCTCAAGAACGTGCCGGACCAGACGGTGGCCATCCTGCAGGCCCTGCAGTCGATCAACGGCAAGCTGGTCACCACCGACGGGTCGCTCAAGGACACCGGCGGCAACCTCCGGGCCGTCGTCGGCCAGGCCACCGACATCAGCAACCTGCTGATCAACGCCGACGACCCGTCGGACGGCCTGGGCGTGCAGAACATCCACCAGCGCGTCGCCTTCGCCAACGGCGTCGGCAACACCGGTCGCTTCGGGTCCAACCCCCACAACCTGACCGTCGCCGAGGCGCAGGCCGGCAACATCCTGGCGGGTCTGGTCGACACCAACCGCCACCTGGTCGGCATCTGCAACTCGACGGCGGTGTCGGCGCTGAACGGAGGGGGCCGATGCTGAGCCTTTCGCAGCGCCATCGCCGGGGCCAGGCCGGCGTGGTGGGCGCCAACCTGGCCATCACGCTGGCCTTCGCACTGTTCGCCGTCATCCAGCTCACCCGCACCACCTTGGCCGCCGAGCAGATCGACGACCGGGTGAAGACCATCGTGGGTGAG
>DATLFQ010000023.1:0-3347 GCA_035540915.1 Acidimicrobiales bacterium | reverse complement strand
GGATGTAGGCCGCCTCGGCCACCGTCAGGCGGGGGCTGACGGTCGTGTAGTAGAGCCCGGAGCGCTGCGCCGCCCAGACGACCTGCAGGTAGGCCGCGTTGTTCTCCATCAGGATCGCGACCAGGTCACCGGGCCGCACGCCCCGGTCCTGCAGGGCGCGCGCCAGCCGGCGGGAGGCGTCGTCGAGCTGCCCGTAGGTCACCGCCCGGCCGGAGCCGCCCATGACGTACGCGGCCTTGCCGGGCCTGGTGGCGGCGACGGCGCCCGGATGCACGGCCCTGGAGACTACGCCCGCGCTCCCGGCACGGGCAGCCAAGCCGCTCGTAGGGTGGCGGTGTGCTGGGGTCGGGTCGACGACGTCGCGCCGTGGGGATCGTGCTGTGCGCCGTGGTGCTGGCCGGCACGGCCGGCTGCCAGACGCGACGGCCGGCCAGCGGGGGCCGGGTGGCCGTCGAGCGGACGTGGCAGCCGATCGACGACTCGCCGCTCAGCCGGCGGCCTGGACGGACCGCGGTGTGGACCGGCGCCGAGATGCTCATCTGGGGAGGGGCGTTCCTGTGCGCCAACGACCGGTGCGACGAGGAGATCGCCCAGCCGGCCAGCGACGGCGCGGCCTACGCCCCCACCCCCGATCGCTGGCGGCCGGTGGCCGCGAGCCCGCTGGCGGCGCGGGACCGGCCGGCAATGGTCTCCGCCGGCAACCAGGTCCTGATCTGGGGTGGCAGCGCCGGGCGGCATTTCTTCGGCGACGGCGCCGTGTACGTGCCGGCGGCCGACCGCTGGGAACCGATGCCCGAGTCCCCGCTGCGGCCGCGGGGCGGCGTGTCGGGGGTCTGGACCGGCCGCGAGCTGCTGCTGTGGGGCGGGAGCGCCGGCGCCCAGTTCTTCGCCGACGGAGCGGTCTACAACCCGGTCACCAAGCTGTGGCGGACGCTGCCCGCCGCGCCGCTGGCCGCCCGCAACGGCGCCGCCACCGTGTGGACCGGCCGGGAGATGGTGCTCTGGGGCGGTGCCGGGGAGGCGGGGCACTTCAACGACGGCGCCGCCTACGACCCCCGGACGGCCACCTGGCGAGCGCTTCCTCCCGCACCATTGGCGGCGAGGGGCGGGCACGTGGCCGTCTGGACCGGGACGGCCATGATCGTCTGGGGTGGCGGCAACGCGCAGCGGGTCTTCGGTGACGGGGCGTCGTTCGATCCGGGCACGAACCGCTGGCTGCCCCTGCCGCCCTCGCCGCTGTCGCCCCGGGCCGGTCCGGCGGCGGCGTGGACCGGCTTCGAGCTGCTGGTGTGGGGCGGCGGGGGCGACCAGTTCGACTTCTTCGGGGACGGGGCCGCCTTCAACCCCGCCAGCGGCCAATGGCAGTCGCTGGCCGCCAGCGGGTTGCAGGGCCGCGGGAACCCGGTCGGCCTGTGGACCGGTACGGAGTTCCTCGTCTGGGGCGGCATCGTGCACAACGCCGACCTCACCTCGACGACCGCCGCCCTCGATGGCAGCCGCTACGACGCCTGAGGGGCTCGGCCGTCGACGCGCTGCTCGGCGGTCGCGTCGACGCCCGCGTGACATCCGTGCGGTGCGTCCTGGCCCCGACCCGCGGCGGCGGCGCTTCTCCGGCGCGCCCGCTGCCGGCCGACTACGCCCGCGCCTGACCGACCTCGGCCGGGACCTCGGGCGCGATCTCGGGTCCGGGCCCGGCCCGGTCCGCCAGGTGGCGGCCGAGGCGCAGGGCGACCAGGCCGGCCACCGCGGCGGCGACGCCGCCGCCCACGCCCAGCGCCCGGACGCCCACCACCGCGACCATGACCGCCGCCACCGGTGACACCACGATGGTGGCCAGCGGCTCCAGCGCCTGGTTGATGGACAGCACGCGACCGTGGGCCGCCACCGGCGCGTGGCGTTGCAGCAGGGTCTTGGCCGGCACGTAGAAGAACGCCACGTCGACGCCCCACAGGAACACCCCGACGACGGCCACGGCCAGCGACTCGGTCCCCAGGTACAGGGCCGCGGTGGCTCCCGACACCACGGTGGCGAGGGCGACGTACCTCGGACGGGCCACGCGGTCGCCCAGCGCGGCCAGGACGAGGCCTGCGCCGACCAGGCCGACGCCGAACACGCTCTGCAACAGGGCCAGGGCGGTACCGGACCGGCCCAGCACGTCGCGCACGTACAACGGCTCCAGCACCGCGAACAGCCCCCACAGGAGGTAGGTGACCGAGGCGACGGCCAGGGTCCAGGACACGCCCGGGCTGCGGCGGGCGATCCGGGCGCCCTCCCGAAGATCGCCCCACGCCGACGACGGAGCCGCCCGCGGCTCGTCGGCGTCGCCCAGCCGGAGCCGCAGGGCCACCGCCGTCCCGACCACGAAGGTGGCCGCGTCGGCCACGAACGCCCCGCTCAGGCCCCATCGCGCGTGCACGGCGGCGGCCACCACCGGACCGACCACCACGGCCACGTCGTCGGCGCCGCCCAGCAGGGCGTTGGCCTGGACGAGGTCCTCGTCGGCGACGAGGCGGGGTGGAAGGGCGTCCAGCGAGGCCGAGGCCATGGCCTCGATCAGGCCCAGCGGCAGGGCCAGCACCATGATGGCGGTGTAGCTCCCGGCCTGGGTCAGGGCCAGGGCGTTCACGACGCCGAGCCCGTTGGCCAGCACCAGCGTGCGCCGGGGCCCCAGGCGGTCGAGGGGAACGCCGAGGAGCGGTCCGAGGAGCACGCCTGGAACGGACAGGACCACGAAGAGCAGGGCCAGGTCGCCGGCCCCGGCGTCGAAGCGGAAGGCGGCGAAGCCCCAGATGGCCAGCAGGGCCACCCAGTTGCCGATGGCGTTGACCGCCTGCCCGGCCAGGAGCGGCCCGAAGCCGGGCGCCCGGAGCACGCGCATCGCGAGGACGGTACCGCCGGTGATCGCCGGATTACGGTGTTTTCACGAGCAGCAGGGAGACGCCATGACGACGAGCACAGCTGGGCCGACCGAGGTCCCCGTCGACGACCCGCGACCCGACGGCCTGCGCCGGGCGCCGTCGCTGGTCCTGGTGCACACCGGGGACGGCAAGGGCAAGACGTCAGCCGCGGTTGGTGTCGTCGTGCGGGCCGTCGCCCGTGACTGGCGGGTGGCTGTCGTGCAGTTCCTGAAGTCCGGCGGCTGGCACAGCGGCGAGGAGAAGGTGTGCCGCCGACTCGGCGTCGACTGGTGGGCCCTGGGTGAGGGCTTCACCTGGGATTCGGAGGACCTGACGCGCGACGAGGCGATGGCGGCCCGGGCGTGGCGGCAGGCCCGGGACGCGATGGCGGCAGGTGCCCATCAGCTGGTCGTGCTGGACGAGATCACCTACCCCATGAACTGGGGTTGG
>DATLFQ010000022.1:0-25644 GCA_035540915.1 Acidimicrobiales bacterium | reverse complement strand
GGGCAACCGTGTCGTGGTGACCACCGACAGCGGCCGGCAGCTCGTGTTGGACAGCACCACGCTCCAGCCGGTGCCGGGGACCGAGTTCACCCAGGACGCGTCGAACAACGGCTCCTCGCTGGCCATCGGCCAGCCCTCGATCAGCCGAGGCTTCGTGCAGTTCGCCAGCAACCGCGGCCTGTTCGTCTACAAGTTCCGGACTGCGGCGACGCCCCCGACCACCACGCCGCCGACCACGACGCCGCCGGGCGACCCCGGCCAGCCGGCGGCGACCACGAACGGCTACCTCCTCACGGCCTCCGACGGCGGCGTGTTCGCCTTCGGGGATGCCGTCTTCCGCGGGTCGACCGGGGCGCTGCGGCTGAACTCGCCGATGGTCGGCACGGCGGCAACGCCGTCGGGCAACGGGTACTGGCTCGTCGCCGCCGACGGTGGAATCTTCGCCTTCGGCGACGCGGTGTTCCGGGGCTCCACCGGCGCCCTGCGCCTCAACCGGCCGGTGGTCGGCATGGCGGCGACGCCGTCGGGCAACGGCTACTGGCTGGTGGCGTCCGACGGCGGGATCTTCGCCTTCGGCGACGCGGTGTTCCGCGGGTCGACCGGGGCGCTGCGGCTGAACTCGCCGGTGGTCGGCATGGCGGCCACGCCGTCGGGCAACGGCTACTGGCTGGTGGCCGCCGACGGCGGCATCTTCGCCTTCGGCGACGCGGTGTTCCGTGGCTCAACCGGGGCGCTGCGCCTCAACCGGCCGGTGGTCGGCATGGCGGCCACGCCGTCGGGCAACGGCTACTTCCTGGCCGCCTCGGACGGTGGCATCTTCGCCTTCGGCGACGCCGTGTTCCGTGGATCCACCGGCGCCATCCGGCTCAACCAGCCGGTGGTCGGCATCGCCGGCACCGCCAGCGGCGACGGGTACTACCTGGTGGCCGCCGACGGCGGCATCTTCGCCTTCGGCGACGCGGTGTTCCGCGGCTCCACCGGGGCACTGCGCCTCAACCGGCCGGTCGTCGGCATCGCCACCACCCGGTAGCGCAGGGGGACAGCACTGCGGCGTGCGCCCGGGCCCGGAGTGGGCCCGGGCGCTTCCGCGTCCGGGGATTCGACGAGCGTCAGCCGGGCGGGGGAGGCAGCGCGAGGCCGAGGCGGTTGGCCAGCTCCGCCACGCCGGGGGCGTGGCGGGCCGAGAAGCGGGGGTTGGTGGCCAGCACCTCGTGCAGGTGCCGGGCCGCCCCGGCCCGGTCGCCGTCGGCCATGGCGATCGCGGCGGCGTGGTAGCGCAGCTGCGGGTCGCGGCTGCCCAGCCGCAGCGCCTTGCCCATCTCCTCGACGGCCGCGTCGACCCGGCCGTCGGTGAACAGCGCCCAGGCCAGCGCGTCGTGGCCCGCGATGCTGGGCCGGCGGCGGGAGGCTCGACGGGCCTGGTCGACGGCCTCGTCGCCCGGGTCGGTGTCGGCCGTGAACAGTGCCAGGTCGAGGTCCACGTCCACGCCGTTGGCCCGGTAGAGATCTGCGATGACGTCCACCAGGGCCTCGGCCTCGGCAGCCTCGGCGGCTCGCCCCGCGGCCTGCAGGGCCTCGGCGTGGGCGATGGCGTGCTCGGCCGCCGGTAGCCGGTCCACGACCTCGCCGAGGAGGTCGGCGGCTGCTCCGAACTGGCCGCGCGCCACCAGCAGGCGGGCCCGACCCGCTTCGGCCGGGGCGAAGCCGGGGAAGGCCTGCTCGGCCCGGGCGTAGGCCGCCTCGGCCCCGGCCAGGTCGCCCGAGGTCAGCAGCAGCGTGCCCAGCTGGAGTTCGACGAAGGCCAGGTTCTCACCTGCGCCGGCTCCGGCCCGGGCCGCCTGGGCCATGGCCGTGACGGCCCCGGCCAGGTCGCCCCGCAGCTCCCGGGCGTAGGACACCCGGGCCAGGCTGGCCAGGTCGGGACGGGCGTCGACCATGGCCTGGGTCACCGCCAGCGCCTCGTCGTAGCGGCCCAGCTCGTTCAGGGCGTCGACGGTGACACCCAGGGCCCCCTGGTTCCCCGGCGCCAGTTCGCTGGCCCGTCGACCGAGCTCGAGCGCGTCCTCGAACTCGTGGCGGGCCAGGGCCAGCGCGCCCTGGGCCACCAGGACGACGGGGTCGTCCTCCCGGCCGTTGGCGGTCACCTCGAGCAGCCCGTCGGCCCGCGCGTAGTAGGTCGGGTCGCCCACCTCGCGGGCCTTCTGCAGGAACGCCTGGGCCAGGGCCAGGCGGGCGCTGTCGTCGTCGCCCCGGACCTTCAGCCGCTCCTGGGCGGCGAAGATGGCCCGGTCGGTGGGCGAGGCGCTGGCCGGGTCGACGGCGACGAAGGGCGTGGCCGGCCGGGCGCCGGTCGCGTCACCGCCCCCGGCGCAGCCGGGGGCGGTGAGGACGAGGAGGAGGCCGAGTGCGACCCCGGCCGGGCGGCGGTCGGTCAATCGGCCCGGTCGTTCTGGTCGAAGCCGCTGATGGGCGTGGCCTGGTACGGGAACACGTTCAGGTACGGGCGGTCGCTGCCGTTCACCGCGTCACCGAGCAGCGGGTTGGCGCCGTCGTTGTAGGGGGGTCCGAGCAGCAGGCCCGCCAGCACCCGCAGCTCGATGTCCACGACGTCGTCACGGAGACGGCGGCCGTTGGGGAAGCCGGCGGCGTCGCCGTCCAGCGCGCCCAGGCGGTCGTCGGTGACGTTCTGGTCGGCGGTGTCGGGTGCCACGGCCAGGTTGATCCGCAGCAGATCGGCGGGCGGCAGGGCGTTGGCCTCCGACAGGCCGATGAGCCGGCCGGTCAGGAGCTGGAGCAGGTCGGGTCGGTTCGCCGCGCCGCCCGGTGGCACCTTGGTCGCCTTGTCGGTGTAGGCCTCGTCGTAGAGGGCGGCGACCAGCTTGGCCGGCTCGGGGTCCAGGATGTTGGGGAAGAACTGGGCGTCGTCCTTGGGGTCGGTGGCGTTCCACTTGTCCTTCAGGCCCAGCGGGATGAGCACCTCGTTGACCAGGGGGATGGCCAGGCGGCTGACCTGCAGCCAGCGGCCGGCGTTGCGGGGGGCGCTGCCGTCGGGCTGGAGGATGCGCACGCTCTGGCGGCTGCTGGAGGCGTACACGCCGATGACCGAGTCCTTGGAGTCCACCACCGTCGGGGTGGTGCCGGTGCGCGTGACCGACGAGATGGGCAGCTGGAGGGCGACGGTGTGGACGTTCTTGTCGGCCAGGCCGTCGCGGGCCGGCTCAGCCGGCTGGTCGATGGCGTGCAGGCTGTTGAACGGTGCCGGGCGCACGCCCAGCAGGTCGAACACCGAGCCGAGGTCGACGTAGAAGGCGTCCTTACGCGGGCCGGCGAACACCCGGCCGCCGCCGGCGAGGCCGGTGATGGTCGGCTGGGCCAGGATCGCCTCGTAGTCGCCGGGAACCGAGCGGGGGCCGACGTTGGCCGGCGGGGTGAGGACGTCGGTGGCCAGCACGGTGGCCGTGCCGTTCTTGTTCACCCGGCGGACCGAGTAGGTCTGGACGATGTTGCGGTCGGCGTCGCCGGGCGAGGTGAGCTGGTTGGTGTTGTACAGGAAGGTGTCCGGGTTGCGGACGGTGGTGCGGAAGCGGAACTGGTAGGTGATGTCGGGCACCACGTCGTGGTCGTTGTCGATGTGGATCTCGTAGAGGACGTCGTCGCCGAAGCGGGTGAAGTTGGGGCCCGAGGCCGGCTGCTCCAGGCCGATCCAGTTGGCGATGATGGTGACCATGCTGGGGTCGGTCGGGTCACGGAACATGTACACGTCGGTGTTGTCGGCCACCGGGTCCTGGCTGATCAGCGGCGCCTCCCGGTGACTGGAGGCGATGGCGGAGTCTCCCGTGACCCCCAGCACCCCCAGCGTGGCGGCCGCCGTCCCGGCGGCGAGCAGCTTGCCTCGTAGTCGCAACGTGTCTCCCTTGCTCGTGGGTCGTGTGGGTGGCCCCTGCGTCAGCCGAGGACCGCTACCACCTTCCATACGGAGCCGATCGGGGCCAGGACGACCGAGAAGGGGCGGAGGGCGCCGGAGATGGCCACCGTGCGGGCCCAGGACAGCGTCTCGGGGCCGAACTGGGCCACCAGGTCGGCGGTCTGTGGGCCGGGCGGTGCCGGCTCTGCGGGCCCGGCCGTCAGCGCGCCGGACGTACCGCACAGGCCGGCGGCGGCGTCGGGCTGCCCGAACAGGGCCGTGACGGCTTCGTGCCCGGCCGCTCTCGACCGGTCACAGGCCTGGACGGCGCGCGCCCAGGCCAGCGCCGCCTCGCCCGCCGCCTCTGGCGGCGGGTAGTCGGGCTCGACGACGGGCTCGGCGTCGACCAGCCAGCCGCCGCCCTGCGGTCGCGCCTGCCAGGTCTGGCGTTCGCGGCCCGGGCGCAGGCCGACGAACGGGTCGAGCCCCGGTTCGTGTTCGACCACCGCCACGACGGTCGGCCCGTCGCTGGCCTCGATCCGGAACCCGGTGATGGCCGGGACCTCCGTACGGCGCCGGGCCCAACCGGCCTCGTCG
The DNA here is from genome assembly GCA_035540915.1 of Acidimicrobiales bacterium. Lineage (GTDB taxonomy): Bacteria > Actinomycetota > Acidimicrobiia > Acidimicrobiales > DATLFQ01. Next base: position 21,143 of record DATLFQ010000022.1, on the reverse strand, counting down.
AGGTCACGGCGGCCCTGCGAGGACAGGAGGCGGTACGACGTGGCATGGTCTGCGGCCTGCTCGGCCGCCAGCAGGGCCTGCACGACGGCCTCGGGGCTCGACTTCGGAGTGGCGCCCTCGGGGGCGGCGGCCGGCGCCTCGGGACCCGCGCCCGGGGCGGCGTCGCCCTCGGGGTTGTTCCCCGCGCTGCGGCACCCCCCGAGCGACAGGACAGCCAGCAAGGCGAGGAGCATGCGGGACACGCGCGGCTGTACGGAATGGGCCGGCATCCGGATGGGCCGGGGCGGCGTACAGGAGGCATGGCCCGGCGGCGCGCCCTGCCGGCCGCCGTGTTCGCGATGGTGGCGCTGGCCGCCCTCGGCGGTCCGTGGGCGGCCTCGGCTGCTGCCCACCCGCTCGGGAACTTCACCGTCAACCGGTACGCGAGGATCGAGGTGTCGGCCGGCGTGATGCGGGTCCACTACGTGCTCGACCAGGCCGAGATCCCCGCCTTCCAGTCCCGCCGCCGGCTCGCCGCCGGGCGCGAGCAGTTCGCCTCGTCGCTCGCCGCCGAGATCGCGGGCCGGCTCACGCTGTCCGTCGAGGGGCGGCCGCTGCCGCTGCGCCTCGTCCGCCACCTGCTCACCGAGCCACCGGGCCAGGGCGGGCTGCCCACGCTGCGGCTGGCGGCCAGCTACGTCGCCGACCTCGGGCCCACCGACCCGGTCGTCGTGCACCGGGCCCGCTTCGCCGACGGCAACGAGCCCCAGCGGGTGGGGTGGCGGGAGATCGTCGTGGTGGCCCGGGGAGATGCGGACATCTTGTCCGCTGACGTACCGGGGGCGGACGTGAGCGACGAGCTGCGGGCCTATCCGGACGAACTGCTGTCGGCGCCCCTCGACCGCCGAACGGCCGAGTTCAGCTTCGTCCCCGGCACGGTGACGGCCGGTCCGGCTGCGCTGACGGCGGGGACGGCTCGGGCGACGGGCGGCGGGATCGCCGCCCTCGTCACCCGCGACGTGGGAAGCATCCTCGCCCTGGTCGGTCTCCTGGCGTTGGCCGCCGGCTTCGGCGCCGTCCACGCCCTGGGCCCCGGTCACGGCAAGACCCTCATGGCGGCGTACCTGGCCGGGACCCGCGGCCGGTCGCGCGACGCAGTCGGCCTCGGCGTGGTGGTGTCGGTGATGCACACGGCCAGCGTGCTGGTGCTCGGGCTGGTGCTCGTCCAGCTCGACCGGTCGGTGGCCACGGAGCGGGTCTACGCCTGGCTGGAGGTGGTCGCGGGGGTCACGGTGGTGGCCCTCGGCGTGGTGCTGCTGGTTCGGCGCCGCCGGCGGGCGGCGGCCGTCCAGGGTCACGACCACGGGCACGGGCACGACCACGGGCACGAGCACGACCACGGGCACGGGCACGGGCACGAGCAAGGCGAGGAGCACCACCACCACCACGGGGACCACGGGCACTCGCACGCCCTGCCGGCCGGGGTGGCGCCGCTGTCTCGGGCCGGGCTGGTCGCCCTCGGTGCCGCCGGTGGGTTGTTCCCCTCGCCGACGGCGGTCGTCGTGGTGGTGAGCGCCTTCTCCGCCGGGCGCGCTCCCCTGGGGCTGGCCCTCGTCGGCGCCTTCTCGGTCGGACTGGCCGCCACCCTGACGGGTGTCGGCCTGGCGCTGGTCCGAGGCCGCGCCGTCCTGGAACGCCGGGGCGCCGGGCGGGTGCTCCGGCTCCTGCCCGTCCTGGGCGCGACGGCCCTGGTGGTGGCCGGCGCCGTCATCGCGACCCGCGGTGCGGCCGCCCTAGGCTGACCCGGTGACCATCGCGCTGACCCATGACCTGGTCGTGGTTGGCGGCGGCCCCGGCGGCTACGCCGCCGCCCTCTACGCCGCTGCCGCAGGGCTCTCGGTGGCCGTCGTCGAGAAGGACAAGGTGGGCGGCACCTGCCTGCACCGCGGGTGCATCCCGGCCAAGGAGTTCCTGGAGACGGCGTCGGTCTACCGGACGGTCGCCGGCGCCAAGGAGTTCGGGGTGCAGGCCGAGCAGCCCGCCGTCGAGTTCGCCGTCAGCCAGCAGCGCAAGCAGAAGGTGGTCGACCAGCTCTGGAAGGGGCTGGCCGGGCTGCTCAAGAAGCGCAAGGTCACCACCGTGGCCGGCACCGGGCGGCTCGGCCCGGACCGGACCGTGCAGGTCGACGACGGCACCCGGCTGGTCGGTCGGCACGTCGTGCTGGCCGCCGGCTCGGTGCCCCGCACCCTTCCCGGCTTCGAGGTGGACGGCCAGCTGGTCATGACGTCCGACGAGGTGCTGGCGCTGGACCGACTCCCCGGGCGGGTGGCGGTCATCGGTGGCGGAGCCATCGGCTGCGAGTTCGCGTCGATGATGAGCGACCTCGGCGTCCAGGTCACCCTGCTCGAAGCCCTGCCGACGCTCCTGGCCGGCTGCGACATTGACGTCGTCGAGGTGCTGGTCCGGTCGTTCAAGCGCCGAGGGATCGACGTGCAGCTGGGGGTGCCGGTCCACGGCCACCGCCCGGTGGAGGGCACCACGACGGTCCTCTACGGCGAGGGCGGGCAGGTGACCGTCGACGCCGTGGTCGTGTCGGTCGGGCGCCGGCCGCTGTCCGACGGCCTGCTCGACGCCGGCACCGCGGTCGAGCTCGACGACAAGGGCTACGTCCGCGTCGACCCGTGGTGCCGCACCGGCGAGGAGGGCGTGTACGCCGTCGGGGACCTGGTGGCGACGCCACAGCTGGCCCACGTCGCCTTCGCCGAGGCCATGGTGGCCGTGCAGGACCTGCTCGGCGAATCGCCGCTGCCGGTGGACTACGGCCGGGTGCCGTGGTGCATCTACACCCACCCCGAGGTGGCCTTCGTCGGCCTGTCGGAGGCGGCCGCCGCGGAGGCCGGCCACGACGTGGTCACCAAGAAGGACCCCTTCAGCGGCAACGGCCGTGCGCTCATCCTGGGCGAGCCCGAGGGGCTGGTGAAGGTGGTGGCGGCCCGCGGCGACGGCGCAGGGGCCGGCCCCATCCTGGGCGTGCACATGGTCGGCCCGTGGGTCACCGAGCAGCTGGGGGCGGGGTACCTGGCCGTCAACTGGGAGGCGACGCCGGCCGAGGTCGGCCGCTTCGTCCAGCCCCACCCGAGCCTGTCCGAGGTGTTCGGTGAGACGGTGCTGGCGCTGACCGGAAGGGGACTGCACATCTCATGAGCATCGACATCACCATGCCCCAGCTGGGGGAGACGGTCACCGAGGGCACCATCGTGCGCTGGGTCAAGCAGGTGGGCGACCAGGTCTCCGAGGACGAGGTGCTCTTCGAGGTGTCGACCGACAAGGTGGACTCCGAGGTCCCCTCGCCCGCCTCGGGCTACCTGACCGAGATCCTGGTCCAGGAGGGCCAGACGGTCGACGTCGGCGCCCGGCTGGCCGTCATCGGCGACAGCGCCGAGGGCGCGGCCGAGCCCGCGGCCGAGCCCGCGCCCGAACCCGAGTCGGCGACGGACCCCGATCCGGCGCCCGACCCGCAGCCGGAGCCGGAGGCGAGCCCAAAGCCCGCGGGCGCCCGACCGCCCGAGGAGGAGCCGGCGCCGGAACCGGCGAGCGCCAAGGCGGCCCGCCGGCCCGAGCCGGGAGGCGACGACGGGCCGCCCGCAGGGGGTCGCCCCGGCCAGGTCCTGTCGCCCGTGGTCCGCCGGTTGGTGGCCGAGCACGGGATCGACCCCGGCTCGATCACCGGCTCGGGCGCCGGCGGGCGGGTCACCCGGGCCGACGTGCTGAAGGTGATCGACACACGCAACGGCGGCGGTTCCGCCGCCCCGACGGCGCCGGCACCCGCACCCGCACCTGCGGCCGCACCTGCGCCGGCGACAGTGGCCCGCGCCGCCGGCGACGAGACCATCGCGTTCTCCAACATCCGCCGGCGCACCGCCGAGCACATGCGCCGGTCGCTGGACACCTCGGCGCACACGCTCGTGGTGGCCGAGGTCGACTACGAGGCGGTCGAGCGGGCCCGGCTGCCGGTGCGGCAGCGGTTCAAGGAGGAGGAGGGCGTCAGCCTCAGCTACCTCCCGTTCGTGGCCCGGGCCGTGGTCGACGCGCTGGCCGACTTCCCCCGCCTGAACGCGTCCGTCGCCGAGGAGTCGCTGATCGTCCACCGGGCGGTGAACCTCGGCATCGCGGTGGACCTGGCCCACGAGGGACTCATCGTGCCCGTGGTCCGCGACGCCGACGACAAGCGGCTGCGGGCCCTCGCCCGGGAGGTGGCCGACCTGGCCAGCCGGGCCCGGTCCAAGAAGCTGGGCGCCGACGACATCTCCGGTGGCACCTTCACCATCACCAACCCCGGTGGCTACGGCACCCTGCTCACCGCGCCGATCATCAACCAGCCCCAGGTGGCCATCCTGTCCACCGACGGCGTGAAGCCCAAGCCCGTGGCCGTGGCGCTGCCCGGCGGCGGCTACGGGGTCGCCGTCCACCCGGTCGGCAACCTGGCCCTCTCGTTCGACCACCGGGCCAACGACGGCGCCTACGCCTCGGCCTTCCTGGCCCGCCTGCGGGAGATCATCGAGACGCGGGACTGGGCCTCGGAGCTGACCTGATGACGGGCGCCCCGCTGCGGGTGCGGTGGCTGGGGCGGGTGGCCTACCGGGACGCGAGCGCGCTCCAGCGTGGGCTGCACCGGGCCGGCCGGGGCGACTGGCTCCTGCTGCTGGAGCACCCGCCCGTGTTCACCATGGGCCTGCGCACGCGGCCGGAGCACGTACTGATCGACCCGGCCGAGCTGGGGGCCGAGCTGGTGGTCGCCGACCGCGGTGGTGACGTCACCTACCACGGCCCCGGCCAGCTGGTGGGCTACGCGGTGCGGTCGGTCCCGGCCGGACCGGGGAGCACGCCGGCCTTCGTCCGCGGGCTCGAGCAGGTGGTCATCGACGCGGTCGGCGACCTGGGCGTGCGCGGCGCCACCCGCCAGCCCGGGCGCCCGGGCGTGTGGGTGGGCGACGACAAGCTGTGCGCGGTGGGCGTGCGCCTGAGCCGGGGGCGGTCCATGCACGGGTTCGCGCTCAACGTCGACCCCGACCTGGCCATGTTCGAGCGCATCGTGCCCTGCGGGCTGGCCGACGCCGGCGTCACCTCGCTGGCCGCGCTCGGCGTTCGGGCGACCATGGTCGAGGTGGTCGACGCCGTCGCCCGCCGGGCCGCCGACCGCTGGGGCCCCGCCGAGCGCCAGGACGCGGCCTGGGAAGCCCCGGCGCGATCGGGGCCGGCTGCCCTGGCCGGCGGCCTGTCCATCGGCGAGCGCAAGCCGGCCTGGCTGCGGGCGCCGGTGCACATGGGCCCCGAGTTCGTCGAGCTGAAGCGCACCATGCGGTCGCTCGACCTGGTGACGGTGTGCGAGGAGGCCGGCTGCCCCAACATCTTCGAGTGCTGGGGCGAGGGCACCGCCACGTTCATGATCAACGGCGACCGCTGCACCCGCGCCTGCGGCTTCTGCCTGGTGGACACGAGGCGACCGTTGCCGGCTGACGCCGGCGAGCCCGAGCGGGTGGCCGAGGCCGTCGAGCAGATGGGCCTGGCCCACGCAGTGGTCACTGCGGTCGCCCGCGACGACCTGGCCGACGGGGGAGCGGCGGCGTTCGCCGCCACGGTCGCCGCCATCAGGCGCCGGTGCCCGGGCACGACCGTCGAGGTGCTGATCCCAGACTGCAAGGGCGACCCCGGCGCGCTTGGCGCCATCTTCGACGCCCGGCCCGAGGTGGTGAACCACAACCTCGAGACGGTGGCCCGGCTGCAGCGACTGGCCCGGCCCTCGGCGTCCTACGCCCGCAGCCTGGCCGTGCTGGCCCGCGCCGCCGCCGCCGGCCTGACGGCCAAGTCCGGCCTGGTCCTGGGCATGGGGGAGAGCGAGCCCGAGGTGCTGGGCGCGCTGGCTGACCTGCGCGGCGCCGGCGCCACCATCGTCACCCTGGGCCAGTACCTGCGGCCCACCGCCGGCCACCTGCCGGTGGCCCGCTGGTGGCGCCCCGACGAGTTCGACCGCCTGAGGGCCGCCGCCCTCGCCATGGGCTTCGCCCACGTCGAGGCGTCGCCCCTCACCCGCTCCAGCTACCACGCCCGCGCCGCCCTGCCCGCCACGCCCGCCGGACCCCCGGCCGCCCCTCCCGACGAACTTGGGGCCGTTTCGCGCGCCAGGGCGCGCGAAACGCACACCAGTACAGGTTGATGCCCTTCCACGACCGGCTGGCCCGGGTGCGGGCGCGCCTGGACGACCTCGGACTCGACGCCCTGCTGCTGTCCCTGGGCGCCGACCTGCCCTGGCTCACGGGCTACCGGGCCATGCCGCTGGAGCGGCTCACCATGCTGGTGCTCCCGGCCGACGGCGACGCCACGCTGGTGGTGCCCCGACTGGAGGCGCCCCGGGTCGAACCCGTGCCGGACGTGTTCGCCACCGCGCCGTGGGACGAGACCGACGACCCGGTGGAGGTCGTCGCCGGGCTGGTCGGCGGGCGGCGCCGGCTGGCCGTGTCGGACCGCACCTGGGCCACCTTCGTCCTCCAGCTCCAGGCCCGGCTGCCCGGCGCCACCTGGCTGCCGGCGTCGGTGGTCACCGGGCCGCTGCGGGCGGTGAAGGACGCGGCCGAGGTGGCCGCGCTGTGCCGGGCGTCGGCCGCCGCCGACCGGGTGGCGGCCCAGCTCCTGGCCGGCGACGTCGCCCTGCTGGGACGGACCGAGGCGGCCGTCTCGGCCGACCTCGGCCGGCGCCTCCTCGACGAGGGCCACGCCGCCGTCAACTTCGCCATCGTCGGCAGCGGCCCCAACTCGGCCAGCCCGCACCACGAGCCGGGCCCCCGCGTCATCGGCCCGGGTGAGGCGGTGGTGTGCGACTTCGGCGGGACGCTCGACGGCTACTGCTCCGACATCACCCGCACCGTCTTCACCGGGCCGCCGCCGGCCGGGTTCCGCCACCTCTACGCCGTGCTGCAGGATGCCCAGGCCGCCGCCGTCGCCGCTGCCGCGGTCGGCACACCGTGCGAGGACGTCGACGCCGTGGCCCGCCGGCTGATCGACGAGGCGGGCTACGGGCCGCACTTCGTGCACCGCACCGGGCACGGCATAGGGCTGGAGGAGCACGAAGACCCGTACCTGGTGGGCGGCAACTGCCAGGCCCTGGAACCTGGCCACGCCTTCTCGGTGGAACCCGGCATCTATCTCGACGGCCGCTGGGGCGCCCGCATCGAGGACATCGTCGTGGCCACCGACGCAGGGCCCGAGCCGCTGAACACCGTGTCCCACGACCTGGCCGTGGTGGAGGCGTAGTCCCGTGGACCTGGGCCTGGCCGGGCGGGTGGCGCTGGTCACCGCGTCGTCGCGCGGCCTGGGCCGCGGCGCCGCCGAGGCGCTGGCCGCCGAGGGAGTGCGGGTGACGATCTGCGCCCGCGGCCGGGCGGCGCTGGCCGAGGCCGCCGCCGCGCTGGAGGCCACCGGCGCGGAGGTGCTCGCCCTGCCCGCCGACGTCACCGACCCGGCGGTGCCCGAGCAGCTGGTCGCGGCGACGGTCGAGCGCTTCGGCGGCCTGCACGTGCTCGTGGCGAACGCCGGTGGTCCGCCGCAGGGCCGGGCCCTCGACGTCGACGACGACGCGCTGCGTACCGCGGTCGAGGCCAACCTGCTCACCTCGGTGCGCCTGGTCAGGGCCGCCGTTCCCCACCAGCGGGCCGCCGGCTGGGGCCGTATCTGCCTCATCACCTCCGCCTACGTCAAGCAGCCCAGCCCGACGCTCGCCCTGTCCAACACCGCCCGGACGGGCCTGTGGGCGTGGGCCAAGACGGCCGCCGCCGACCTGGCCGCCGACGGCATCACCCTCAACCTGGCCTGCCCGGGGCTGCACCTCACCGAGCGGACCCGCGAGCTGGGGACGGCCGCGCCCGGTGACGGGCGGCGCCTGGGCGACCCGGCCGACTTCGGCAAGGTGGTCGCCTTCCTGTGCTCGCAGCCGGCCGGTTTCGTCAGCGGCGCCGCGCTCCAGGTGGACGGCGCCACCATCGTCTCGGGCCTGCTGTGAGAGTCCTCACCGAACCGGAGGTTCGGCTCGGAGCCGATCGTGCCGGCCTCCGGCCGGCGCCCAGGCCGCCGACCGGCGAAGCCGGATCGGCGGCCGTTCTCCCGGGGAGGGGCCGAGCCGTCCGAACCTCGCGGCCGCCGACGGTTCTCATCGCCCCTGGTCGCCTCGCCGCTGGCGGCGGCGGAACTGTGACCGCCCCGTGATCCGCCTCGACGCTGCCACCGTCCTGCTGCAGTGGGCGACGGGCGGGCTGTTGTTCCTCTGGGTGACCAGCCGGGACCGGGTCGTGGGCATCGGCTACGGGTGGCTGCTCCGGGCCAGCTACGGCGTCATCGCCCTCGGGGCACTGGTCGTCGGGCGCCGCCTGGAGCCGGTGGCGGTGCGCGACGCCTGCGCCGCCCTCGTGGTGCTGGCGACGGCGGCCGCGCTGGCGGTGTCGGTTCTCCGGCGCAGGGCCGGCGTGGCGGGCGAACGGGCCCGCCGCGAGCGCCGGGCGGCCCGGGTGGCGGCCATGACCGGTGGCCCGCCCGAGGGCGGAGCAGACCCGGCCGTCAAGGCCGACGGCCGCCGCGAGCCGGACCCCTCGGTACCGGAGTTCCCGCCCGTGCTCGACCTGGTGGCGCCGGTGATCGGGGCTGTCGGCCTCATCGCCGCCGGGGTGGCGGCCGGCGGGCCCGACGGACTGGCCGTCGCCCGCACCGTGGTCGGAGCCGCCTTCCTCGGCGCCGTCAGCGACGCCATGCTGCTCGGGCACTGGTACCTGGTCCAGCCCGGGTTGGGCCGCCAGCCGCTGGTGGCGCTGAACCGCTGGCTCATCCGGCTGTGGCCGGTGGAGGTGGCGGTGCTGCTCTGGCCGACCGGCATGGTTTCGGTGCTCTCGGGCTCGATCGACGACGGCTACGGCGGCATCCTCGGCTGGTTCTGGGTGACCTGCGCCGTGAGCACGCTCGCTCTGGCATTCGTCACGAAGGCGGCGCTCAAGGAGCGTTCCTACTCGGCAGTGATGGCCGCTACCGGCCTGCTGTACCTCGCCATCCTGACGGCCTTCGGCACCGACCTGGTGGCTCGGGCGGTCCTGGCCTGATCCGCCGGCTCGGGGCCAGCCTCCGCCGGTTCGGGGGCCAGCCGCCCCCGGAGCCGACGCCGGAGACGGTGGCGCTGGCCCTGGCGCGGCGGTCGCCCCGGGGCCCGGGGCGGGCTCTGGCTGGCCTTACGATGGCCATCCTCATGGACGCCACCCTCATCCGGGCCGCGCCGGTCCCCGCGTCCATGCGGCTGGCGGGCGACGCCAACCGGGGGGGCGCCGGCACCGCTGCGCCGGGTCCAGCGGTGGCGGTTTCCCGAGGGGGGCGTTCCCAAGAGTTGCGCCGGGGCGGCGGTGGCCCGGCGGCCGCCGCTGATGCCGACGCCCTGCTCGACGAGATGATGGACGTGCCGGCCCGGGGCCTCGCCCCCGGGCACTAGCGGGCGCAGTGGAAGCCGTCGCCGTGCTCGTGGTCGTGGCGCTGGCGGTGGCCGCCCTGCCACTGGCCGTGCGGCTGTCGGCGCGGGGTTCGGCGCCACTGGCCCGCATCGGTGTCGAGGACGGGGAGCTGGTGGTCCGGCCCCGCGGCCTGCACCAGTGGTGGTCGCTGCGGCGCGTGCTGCAGGTGCCGGTGGCGGCGGTGGCCGACATCGGCGTGGCCCGGGCGGCCGACCTCCCCGTCGGGGTCCGGGCGCCCGGCACCTCGGTCCCCGGCTACCGGGCCGGCAGCTACGGGACGGGCGCGGACCGGTCGTTCTGGCTCGTCCGGCGGCGGGAGGAGGTGCTGGTCGTCGAGCTCCGGGACCGGCCCTACCGCCGCTTCGTGCTCGAGGTGGACGACCCCGAGGTCGTCGTGTCGTCGCTGCGGGCCCAGCTGCGCCGGGCTCGCCGCTCAGGCCGCGGGCACTAGGGCCCGGCCGGCTCCGCCCGCCCGGCCTCGCGGTCCCTCGCGAGCAGCACCTCGGAGTGACCACCGGCATCGAGATGTGGGAACCGGTCCGCGAATCGCGCGCCCGAGCTCGCGATCTGCACCGAGTTCGCCGCAGGGGCGAGGGGTCAGGCGATGAAGTACTTGGCCTGGGGGTGATGCAGGACGATGGCGGAGGTGGTCTGCTCGGGGTGGTACTGGTAGCTGGTCTCCTCGCCGACGGTGACGCCGATGCGGCCGGCCCCGAGGAGGTCGGCCACCTTCTCGTTGTCCTCCAGGTCGGGGCAGGCGGGGTAGCCCCACGAGTAGCGCCCGCCGCGGTAGCCCTGGCGGCGCAGGACGTCGGCCAGGGTGCCGTCCTCGCCGGCGAAGCCCCACTCCTCCCGAATGCGCCGGTGCCACAGCTCGGCCAGGGCCTCGGCCATTTCCACGCCCAGGCCGTGCAGCAGCAGGTACTCCTGGTAGCGGTTGGCGGCGAACAGGGCGGCGGCGGCCTCCGAGACGGCGGCGCCCATCGTGGCGATCGAGAAGGCCACGTAGTCGGCCTCGCCGGAGGCGACCGGGCGGAGGAAGTCGGCGATGCACAGCCACGGTTCCTTGGCCTGGCGGGGGAAGCCGAACCGGGCCAGCTCGGTGGTGCGGGTGTCGTCGCTCCACACCACGACGTCGTTCCCGTCGCCGTTGGCGGCGAAGTACCCGTAGACGACCTGGGGGACCAGCAGCCCCTCGGCCCGGGCCCGGGCCAGCTGGTCGCGCAGGATGGCCCGGATACGAGCCTTGAAGGCGTCGTCGGTCTCGGTGGCGCCGCCCACCGTCTCGGGCCGGAACTGCCACTGGTGGCGGAACAGCGAGGTCTCGTTGAGCCATGCCGCGATCTCGTCGATGCCGACGCCCTTGACCACCCGGGTGCCCAGGAACGGCGGGACGAAGACGGGGTTGTCGACCGCCACCGACGGCGAGCGCGACGGCAGCGAGGCGGGGTCGGGGCGCTCCCTGGCCGCCCGGGCCGGCAGGTCCCGGCCGCCGGGGGCACGCCCGAAGTCGGCGTCCTCGGCGCCGCTCCGCTTCAGATCCATGAGCTTGTCCATGGTGCGCAGACCCTCGAAGGCGTCCTTGCCGTAGAACAGCCGGCCTTCGTAGACCGAACGCAGGTCGCGCTCCACGTAGGTCCGCGTCAGGGCGGCCCCGCCCAGCAGCACGGGGATGGAGGCCAGCCCGCGCTCGTTCAGCTCCAGCAGGTTCTCGCGCATGATCAGCGTGCTCTTGACCAGCAGGCCGCTCATGCCGATGACGTCCGCCTTCACCTCCTGGGCCTTCTCGACCATCTCGGCCAGGGCCACCTTGATGCCCAGGTTGTGGACCTCGTAGCCGTTGTTGGTGAAGATGATGTCGACCAGGTTCTTGCCGATGTCGTGCACGTCGCCCTTGACGGTGGCCAGCACCAACCGGCCCTTGCCTCCCTGGTCGGACCGCTCCATGTGCGGCTCCAGGTACGCGACGGCGGTCTTCATGGTCTCGGCCGACTGGAGCACGAACGGGAGCTGCATCTGGCCCGAGCCGAACAGGTCGCCGACCACCTTCATGCCGGCCAGCAGGGTGTCGTTGACGATGGCCAGCGCCGGCGTGGTCGCCAGCGCCTCGTCCAGATCGGCCTCCAGGCCCTCCTTGTCGCCGTCGATGATGCGCTGCGACAGCCGCTGCTCCACCGGCCAGCCGCTGCGGTCCTCGACCTCGAGCACGGTGGACGAGACGCCCTCGAACAGGGCCAGCAGCGCCTGCAGCGGGTCGTAGCCGGGCGTGCGCCGGTCGTAGACGAGGTCGAGGCAGATCTCCTTGGCCCGCTCGTCGATCCTGGCCAGGGGCATGATGCGGGCCGCGTGGACGATGGCCGCGTCGAGGCCGGCCTGCTGGCACTCGTGGAGGAACACCGAGTTCAGGACGTGGCGGGCGGCCGGCTTCAGGCCGAAGGACACGTTCGAGAGGCCGAGGATCGTCTGCACGCCGGGCAGCTCGGCCTTGATGCGCCGGATGCCCTCGATCGTCTCGATGCCGTCGCGGCGGCTCTCCTCCATGCCGGTGGTGAGCGGCAGGGCGAGCGCGTCGAACAGCAGGTCGCTCGGGTCCAGGCCGTAGCGCCCCACGGCCAGGTCGTGGATGGCGCGGGCCGCCCGCACCTTCCAGTCGGCCGTTCGAGCCTGGCCCTCGGTGTCGATGCAGGTGCAGACCACGGCGGCGCCGTACTCCCGAGCCAGCGAGAGGAACCGGTCGAGCCGCGTCCCGGGGGCGTCGCCGTCCTCGAGGTTCACCGAGTTCAAGATGGGCTTGCCGCCAATCCACTGCAGGCCGGCCTCGATGACCGCCGGCTCGGTGGAGTCCAGCATCAGCGGCAGGGTCGCCTGGGTTGCGAAGCGCGACGCCACCTCTTCCATGTCGGCCACGCCGTCGGCGCCGGTGTAGTCCACGCACACGTCCAGGACGTGGGCGCCCTCCTTCACCTGCTCCTTGGCCATGACGACGGTGGTCTCCCAGTCGCCGGCCAGCATGGCCTCGCGGAACCGCTTGGAGCCGTTGGCGTTCGTGCGCTCGCCGACGACCAGGAACGAGGGGGTCTGGTCGAACGGCACGTGGCTGTACAGCGAGGCGCAGCCGGGCTCGGGCCGGGCCGGGCGGGGGGCGGGCGTCAGGCTGCGGCACCGTTCCACAACCGCCCGCAGGTGCTCGGGCGTGGTGCCGCAGCAGCCGCCGACGACGTTCACGCCCAGCTCGGTGATGAAGCGGGCGTGGTAGGCGGCCAGCTCGTCGGGGGTGAGGTCGTAGTGCATCTTGCCGTCGACCACCGACGGCAGCCCGGCGTTGGGGATGCAGCTGACCGGCTGGCGGGCGTAGGTCGTCAGATGGCGCAGGTGCTCGCCCATCTCCTGGGGGCCGGTGGCGCAGTTCAGCCCGATCACGTCCGGGCGCAGGGCGCCCAGGGCGGTCAGGGCGGCGCCGATCTCGGTGCCCGGGAGCATCCGCCCGGTCAGCTCGATGGTCACCTGCACCTGCAGCGGGACCTCGCGCCCGGCGGCGGCCATGGCCCGCCGGCAGGCGATCATGGCCGCCTTGGCCTGGAGCAGGTCGAAGACCGTCTCGACGATCAGCAGGTCGACGCCGCCTTCCAGCAGGGCGGCCGCCTGGAGCTGGTAGTTGTCGCGCAGCTCGGCGAAGCGGATCTGGCCCAGGGACGGGAACTTGGTCCCGGGACCGATGGACCCGGCAACCCAGCCCCCGTAGCCGTCGGCCACCTCGCGGGCCAGGCGGGCGGCCGTGACGTTCAGCTCGGCGGCCCGGTCGGCGATGCCGTACTCGGCCAGCACGATCGGGAAGGCGCCGAACGTGTCGGTCTCCACCACGTCGACGCCGACCTCGAAGAAGGAGCGGTGCAGGTCGACGATCACATCGGGCCGGGTGGCGACCAGGACCTCGTTGCAGCCCTCAAGCGCCGGGCCGCCGAAGTCGTCGGCGCTCAGGTCCCGCAGCTGCAGGTTGGTCCCGGTGGCGCCGTCGAACACCACGACCCGCTCGCGGACGGCATCCAGGAAGCGCTCGGGCACGACGACGAGGGTACCGGCCTGTACCGGGCCGGTACCCTGCCGATCCGTGGCGCTCCCCCGGAGCCGGCGCCGGGCCGGCGTGCTCTTCTCGCTCGCCGCCCTGGCGGCGGCGGGATGCGGCACCACGGCGCCACCACCGATCCAGGACAGCGCCCTGGCCGGCGCCCGGGCGATGGTGCGCTCCCGGGCGCAACTGCTGGTCGAGAAGGACACCGAGGGCTACTTGCGCCCGGTGGTCGGCGCGGCCCGGCCACTGGAGGAGGCCATCGCCGCCGGGGCGGCGGCTGTCCCGCTCTCCTTCGCCAACGTGACGGTCACGCCCCACGGCGTCGCCCGGGACGACGCGGTCGAGTTCCGCAACGCCCTGGTGGAGGTGGTGTACGGCTACGAGGGCCTCCCCGAGGACAACCGGTTCCGCTTCTCGCTGCGCTACGACCTGCAGCAGCGTGGCGGCGCCTGGGTGGTGACCGGTTCCCGCCACGACTCCGATCCCCGCCCCCCCGCCGAGGCCGCCGGCGCGGCCGGAAACCGGGACCAGGGCGGGGGCACCCGCTTCGAGCGCGACCTGCCCCTGCCCTTCTGGGCCCGCTTCCCCGTCCAGGCCACCCGGTCGGCGCACTTCCTGGCCCTCCACCGGCCCGAGCTGACCGAGGCCGGCACCGTCCTCGAGCTGGCCGAGCAGGCGAGAGCCGGGCTGGAGCCCAGGCTGCGCTTCGGCGAGCCCGACGCGATGCACCTCGTCGTGCTGGCCCGGGACCGGGAGGAGTACGAGGCGGTCCTCGGGGGCGACCGGGGCGCCGACTCCCTGGGCGTGGTGTCCCTCGTCTACATCCCGTCGGCACCGCCCGAAGCGCGCCACATGACGCTCAACCTGGACCGGGTCCTCGAGCGCGACCGTCGCTCGGCCGGCCACGCCGCCGGCCTGACGCCGGTGTCCATCGTCCAGCACGAGCTGGCCCACCTGGCGCTGGCCCGGGTGGGCAGCCCGTTCACGCCGTCGTGGGTGGAGGAGGGCGCCGCGATGCACCTGGCCGGGGAGCGGCGGCTCGACGAGTGGCGGCTGGGCCTGCGGGACGGCACCTTCGACCGCATCTCGGTGGCCGGCTTCGCCGAGGGCGAGAACCTGGCCGACAGCGATCAGTACGCCTACACCAACGCGGCGGTCTCCTACCTGGTCGAGGAGTTCGGGACCGAGCGCTTCTGGGAGTTCTACACCCGGTTCCAGCCGGCGGTGGCCTCGGTGGTGGCGGCCGCAGACAGCGCCGCCGCCTTCGTCCTCGCCAGCGTCTACGACATCGACCTCGCCGAGCTCGACCGCCGAACGCGCGAGTGGATGGCCGTCCAGGTCGCCGCCGGATGACCCTGGCGACCGGGCCCGTGTTCCGTGCCGTCGGCGCCGTGCCGGCCGAGGCCGGGCTGGTGGCCGTCCCGGCTACGCCGCCGGCGGGGCGCCGTACCGGCACGGCGGCCGGCGGCCCCGTGGTCGACCCGGCCTCCCTGGCCGCCCTGGGCTTCGAGGACCGGCCCGGCCAAACCCAGATCGTGCCGGGGCCCGACGGCCGCCCGGTGCTGGCGGTGGGATTGGGCGAGCGGACGGCCGAGGACTTCCGCCGGGCCGGCGCCGCCGTCACGGCCGCCGCGTGGCACGTCGAGCGGGTGGCCACCACCGTGGTGGCGGCCGCGCCACCCGCCCTCGGGCCGGCGGCCGCGGCGCGTGCGCTGGTCGAAGGCATGGCGCTGGCCGCCTATCGCTACGGCGCCCTGAAGCGCGACGCCCGGCCGTGCCGCATCCAATCGGTCGACGTGGTCGTGGCCCGGGGGAGCCGGGGTCTTCAGCGGGATCTCGACCGCGCCTCGCTGGTAGCGGGCGCCGCCTGCTGGGCACGGGACCTGGTCAACGAGCCGGCCGGGACCCTCACGCCCGCCCGCCTGGCCGAACTCGCCGCCGAGATGGGGGAGCGGGCGGGCCTGGCCGTCGAGGTGCTGGACGAGGCGGCGCTGGCCGACCAGCGCATGGGCGCGCTCCTCGGCGTCGGGCAGGGATCGGTGCAGCCCCCCCGGTTGATCCGCCTGGCCTACGAGCCGGCCCGCCCACCGGTCGCCACCGTGGCCCTGGTCGGCAAGGGCATCACCTTCGACTCGGGCGGCCTGTCACTGAAGCCGGCGGACTCGATGATGGCGATGAAGACCGACATGTCCGGGGCGGCCGCCGTCCTGGCGACCATGTCGGTGCTGCCGGCACTGGCTCCGGCGGTGCGCGTCGCCGCACTCGTGCCGGCGGCGGAGAACATGCCGGGCGGCCGTTCGCTGAAGCCGGGCGACGTCGTGCGGGCCCGTAACGGCACCACCATCGAGGTGCTGAACACCGACGCCGAGGGCCGCCTCGTCCTGGCCGACGCCCTGGCCCTGGCGGCCGAGGCCGGCCCCGACGCCATCGTCGACCTGGCCACCCTGACCGGCGCGCAGAAGGTGGCGCTCGGCACCCGGGTGGCCGGCCTGATGGGCAACCACGACGGCCTGGTCGCCCGCGTGCGGAACGCCGCCGAGCGGGCCGGCGAGCCCGCCTGGCCCCTGCCCCTGCCGGCCGTGTACCGGAGCCAGCTCGACTCGCCGGTCGCCGACCTGAAGAACATCGGCGACGCCGGCATCGCCGGCGCGCTGGTGGCCGGGCTGTTCCTGCAGGAGTTCGTGGCCGGCGTCCCCTGGGCGCACCTGGACATCGCCGGCCCGGCCCGGTCCGAGGCCGACGACGCCTACCTCACCAAGGGCGGCACCGGCTGGGGCGTGCGCACCCTGGCCGAGCTGCTCTGCACCTTCGAACCGCTGGAGCCGCGGTAGCGCGGTGGGCCTCAATCGGCCAGCAGGGCGACCACCTCGTCGTAGAGGGCCGACGCTTCGGCGACATCCCCGGCGATGCACGTCACGCCCATCTTCCCGAAGTCCGGGACCGCACCCAGGAGGTGCAGGCAGGTGCCGGTCCCGGTGCCCGGGTCGAAGGCCAGTCCGGCGGCGTCCACCTCGGCGATGACGTCTGCCGGCCGCCGGCCCACCAGGCGGGCCGACTTGAGGTTGTCCGACGCCCGGTAGGCCAGCGGCCGCCCGCCCGCCCGCAGCTCGCCGGCGACCGGATCGAAGGTCGCTCCGTTCGCCAGCCGGCACATCCAGTACGGGTGGGTGGTGCCGCCCATGCGGAGGTTGATCTCCGAGAGGGTGATCTCGTCGCCGGCCGAACCGGGGACCACCACCCAGTCGATGCCGAACGAGCCGATCACGCCCTCGGTGGCCAGCTCGGCGGCGACGGCGACGGCTGCCTCGGAGATGGCGCCGCGGTAGCGCTCGTCGGCCGGGAAGCTGCACCCGAGGTACACCTGGTCCTGCGGTCCGCCCAGCACCTGGTCGTGGGTCGAGAGGACCTCGACGCGCCCGGAGGGCGCGATGTGCACCTGCGTGCTCGGCGACGCCATGCGCCGGTGGCGCACCAGCTCCTCGACGATGCCGCCACCGGCGGCCAGCTTGGCGGCGAAGGACGGCCACGACTCCGCGGCCGCGCAGAACGTGGTCGGCCGGTCGGCCAGCGCCGTCCCGGGCCGGCCGTCCAGCTCGACGATGGCGTTGCCCTGGCCGGAGAAACCGTCGTTCAACTTGACCACGACGGCCGTCGCACCGGGCCGCTCGGCCCGGATGGCCTCGATCGCAGCGGCGACCTCGGCCAGCGACCACAGGTCCCCGGCGCCCGGGAGCACGGGCACGCCGGCCCGGCGGGCCAGGGCGCGGGCGCCCGACTTCGAGCCGAGCCGCGCCAGCTCTGGCACGGGGCCGTAGAGGGGGATGCCGAGTGCGTCGCTCACCGCCCGCTCGGCGGGGGTGACGTTGAAGGGCAGTACGAAGGCCCCGGCCGGGTCGCCGGCGGCGTCGCGCACGGCGCCCAGCACGTCGGGTCGGTCCACCAGCTTCTCGGTGAGTGCCACCGGGCCGGGTTGGTCCAGCGCCACCATGGTGAGCCGGCGCCGGGCGCCGGCCGGGTCGGGCAGGAAGCGCAGGTAGTACTCGACCACCGCCTCGTCGACGGGCAGGGAGGTCACGTACACCACCCGCACGCCGGGCCGGCGCAGAAGCAGGGCGGTGAAGAGCATCCGCTCCTCGTAGAACTGGATCCCGGTGATCTTGCGCAGTTCGGCCACCGGGAAGGTGGCCGACGGCAGGACGACGATGGTGCCCGTCTCCAGGTCGACGGGCGCCGTGGCGCCGAGCCGGGCGGCCAGGCCCCGCTGGCGCTCCTCGAAGCCGGCGTCGACGGAGCGCGCGTCGACGGAGCCGGCGTCGACCGTCTCGATCGGGCGGGTCATCCCCAGCCCACGACGCCCTCGACGGCCCTGTCGACCGCGGCTAGAAGGTCCTCGTCCAGCTGGCGGCCCGAGGCGGCGGCGTTGTCGTCCAGCTGCTCGGGGCGGCTGGCCCCGACGATGGCGGAGGTGACCTCTGGGCGGCGCAGCACCCAGGCGAGCGCCAGCTGGGCCACGGTGAGCCCGGCGCGATCGGCCAGCGGGCGCAGGCGCTCGACCGCCTGCAGCACCTCGTCGCTCTGCCAGCGGCCCAGCATGGCGGCGTCGCGCCCGGCGGCCCGGGATCCCGCCGGCGGTGGCTGACCGGGCCGGTATTTGCCGGTCAGCGCACCCTGGGCGAGCGGCGACCACACGATCTGGCCGATGCCCGCGGACGCGCAGAGGGGGAAGACCTCCGGCTCGGGCTTGCGGTGCAGGATCGAGTACTCGGGCTGGCTGCTCACGAACCGGGCCACCCCGGGGATGGCCGCCGCCGCCCGGATCTGGTCGGGCGTCCACTCCGAGAAGCCGATGTAGCGGGCCTTGCCCTGGTCGACCAGGGCGGTGAGCGCCGCCATGGTCTCCTCCAGCGGCGTGTCCCGGTCGTAGCGGTGGCACTGGTACAGGTCGACGTGGTCGGTGCGCAGCCGGCGCAGCGACGCCTCGCTCTGCTTGGCCACCTGCGCCGCGGAGAGGCCCTTGTCGGTGGGCGACATCGGGAAGTAGGCCTTCGTGGCCAGCACGTACGAGGAGCGGTCCCTGCCGGCCAGGGCATCGCCCAGGAACGACTCGGCCGCGCCGTGGCCGTAGACGTTGGCCGTGTCGAAGAAGTTGATCCCCAGGTCGAAGGCCCGGTCGATGCACGACCGGGCCCGCTCGGCCTCCACCGCGCCGCCATAGGTCAGCCACGAGCCGAGCGAGATCTCCGAGACGACCAACTCGCTCTTCCCCAGCCGGCGGTACTCCACGGCAGCGCAGGCTACCGACGGCCGGCCGGCAGCCTGCGCTTGCGGTCAGTCGCCCGGCGCGGCCGTCACCTCGTCGTCGTCGCCCGACGCCACCTGTCCGCCGCCTTCTGCATTCAGGCGGGCGGCGATGGGGTCGTACACCCGACCGCTGGAGTCGTCTTCTTCCTTGGTCGGGACAGCGTCTTCTGCGGCCTCGGGCTCTTGATCCACTGGTCTGCCTTTCTCGGGCGGTCGGGGGCTCCGGCACGGGGCCCAGCCCGCCTCTGCCCTCGGTGCCCGTCCGACAAACGGAGTTCCGCAGGCCCGCCTCGAGCTAGGCGGCGACGACGCTCGACAGCAGCTGGTCGAGCGCCGACTGCCCGGGCGGCGCGATGCGGGGCTGGCCGGCCATGGCGCGGACCCGGTCGAAGGCGTCGTGGATGTCGCCGCCGCGCAGCACGTGGCCGTGGGCGGACGCCACCACATCGGGCCGCAGCGCCTCGACGGTGTCCACGTGGCGGTTGTAGGCCGCCGGGTCGAGCCACTGGTGCCAGGGCGAGATCAGGCTGTTGAACAGCTGGAAGCTCTCGTCGTACAGGTCCCGGGGGACCTCCCCGGCGTCGTGCACGGCGCCCGTCGTGAGGGCGGCGAAGGAGTCGACGGCCCACAGGACGCCGGTGCGCTCGTCGTAGAGGGCCCGGGTGGTCGGCCCGTCGAAGATGGGCGGGATGACCAACCGCAGGCGGCGGTCACCGGCGTCGAAGGTCTCGGTCGGGTCCCGCCAGATCATCCGCTGCGGTGGCACGGCCGGCCGCTCGAGGGCGAGCCGCTCCCAGGCGAAGAAGTTGGTGACGAGGGTGGCCTGCGGGCAGGCGTCGAGCACGTCGAAGAGGCTGCCCGTGTGGTCGCCGTCGTCGTGCGAGAGGAACACCCAGCGGACGTCGGCGGGCTCGACGAGCGAGAAGACCTGCTCCAGCCAGTGCTCGCGGTGCACGGGCGCACCGGTGTCCACGACGATCGGCTCCTGGCCGCGGACGAGCATCGAGTTCACCTGGACGTAGGTGCCCGGCTCGGCCGGTGCCAGGTTGGGGATGAGGAAGGTCTCGGGTGCGATGAGCACGGGGCTGGTGGTCGGGACGGGCGCCTGCATGGTCGACTCCGTTCGCTCGGCGGTTGGCCCCGTCACCATGCGCCTCCGCCGAGGCACCGGCCACCCCCCGTTCGGGCGGAACCTGCACGGCGATCACCCCCATCTGGGGGGTGCCGCATCGGCGTTCGCCGGGTTACCGTTGCCCCGTGGGCAGCGCCGCGGCCACCCCCCGGGTCGTCGAACGCATCGAGCGAACGTGCTCCCGGGCCGTCACCGGCGACGAGTTGTTCGCCGCCCTGAGCCACGAGGTCGCCAAGCTCGTCCCCTTCGACGGGTCGATGTGGTTCGGTGTCGATCCCGCCACCCTCCTGGCCGTCGCGCCCGCCCGGTTCGAGGCGCTGGACGAGGGTTACTGCCAGATCTTCTGGGACGGTGAGTTCCACGAGCCGGACACCGGCCTCTATCGCGACCTCGCCCGCCAGGCCACCCCCGCGGCCGGACTTCGCCAGTCCACCGCCGACCGGCCACTGCGCAGTGCGCGCTACCGGCGGTTCGTCAAGCCCCAGGGCTACGAGGACGAGCTGCGGGTGGCCTTCCGGTCCGGCGACAGCACCTGGGCGGTCGCCGCGCTGTACCGCGAGAGCGGTCGCCGGGCCTTCGACCGCCACGAGGTGGCGTTGATGGCCGGCCTCTCCGGCGTGGTCGGCGCGGCCTTCCGGTCACGCGCCGCCACGGGAAATGCGGCCCCGGCGCTGGCCACCGCACCCGGCCTGCTGATGTTCGACGGGTCGAACACGCTGATCTCGGCCAACGTCGAGGCGAACCGCTGGCTCGGCGACCTCTACGGACCGGCCTCCGAGGGCGGGCAGAACTGGCGCCGGATGATGCCCGGCGGGTCCTCCGGCGACCTCCGGTCGGCCATCCCGATACTGCCCCTGCTGGCGCGGGCTCGTGCGGTTGCCGCCGGGATGGACGACGGACCGGCCCGGCTGCGGCTGCGTGATCGAACGGGCCGGTGGCTGGTGTTCCACGCCTCGTGCCTCGACGGGGGCCTGGGCGACGGCGCCGTCGCCGTGGTCGTCGAGCCGGCGAAGAGCACCGACGTCGCACCCATCGTCATCGAGGCCTACGGGCTGTCGTCCCGCGAGCGGGACGTGGTGCGGGCCATCGCCCGCGGCCTGTCCACGCCCGACATCGCGGCGGCGCT
>DATLFQ010000021.1:0-2336 GCA_035540915.1 Acidimicrobiales bacterium | reverse complement strand
TCGCTGCTGGCCGTCGGGCCGGCCCTCGCCTGCGGGGGGCTCGTCGCCCCCAACGGCACGGTGCGCCTGCTGCGCACCAGCACGCTGGCCGCCTACACCGGCGGCGTCGAGCACTACGTCACCTCGTTCCAGTTCGCCGGCGGCGGGGCCGAGGTCGGCTCCATCGTGCCCCTGCCCGGGGTGCCGACCTCGGTCGAGCGGGGCGGCGACTGGACGCTCCAGCGCCTCCGGCGCGAGACGCAGCCCGTCGCCCGGGCGCTCGCCCTCGACGCCGGCCTGGAGTCCGTCGCCGCGTCCGCCCCCGCCGAGGTGCTCCTCGAGACCCGCATCGACGCCCTGGACCTGACGGTGCTCAAGGGCGGCGGCACCGCGGTGGGCGACTGGGCCCGCCAGCACGGCTTCCAGCTGTCGCCCGACGCACCCGAGGTCCTCGACTTCTACGCCCGCAAGAGCCCCATCTTCCTGGCCGCCCGCTTCGACGCCACCGCGGCCCGGGAGGCGGGCCAGGGAATCGGCGACGGCACGCCGATCCACCTGACCATCCCCACCGACCGCCCCTGGGTGCCCATCCGCATCCTCGGCCTGGGCCGGGGCGAGCTGGAGCCCGTGGAGGCCGACGTGTACCTCCTCACCGACCGGGAGCCGGCGCTCTTGACCGGCCCGGGCCTGCGCACGGAGCGCAGCGAGGCGGCCTCCCGGTCGCTGCTCGACGACCTGCGGTCCGACAAGGGCATGGAGTGGGTGCCCCAGGACATGTGGCTGACCTACCTGAAGGTCGACGCCCAGGGCGGCGACCTGACGTACGACCTGGCCATCGCGACCGACGGCGGCGAGCCCTCGCTGTTCGACTTCGACCGGACCGTGGCCGAGGCCACCACCGGCGGCGACGTGCCGGGCACCACGGCCCGGCGCGGCGGCGAGCCCGCCGGAGGCGGCTCCGGCTCGGTGGCCCTGGTGGCCGTCCTGGCCGGTGCCCTGCTCGCCGCCGGCGTGGCCGTGGCCATGGCCGCCCGGGGGCGGTAGGGGTGCGGTTGGCCGTCACCACCGCAGTGCTGGCCGTGGCCGCGGTCGCCGCCATGGGGGCGGTGGCCGCCGCCGGCGGCGAGGGTGAACCCGAGGTCCGCACCGTCATGCTCGTGGCCCGCCACAGCCGCTTCGAGCCGGCCCGGGTCAGCGTCCCCCCCGGCACCACGGTCCGGTTCGTCGTCGTCAACCGCGACCCGATCGACCACGAGCTGATCGTGGGCGACCCCGCCACCCATGCCCGCCACGAGGCCGGCCGGGACCGACACCTCGCCGGGGACCTCGCCGTGGTGGTGGGCCTCCCGGCCGGCACCACTGCGGTGACCACCTACCGCTCCTCTACGCCCGGCGACGTCGTCTTCGCCTGCCACCTTCCCGGCCACTTCGCCTACGGCATGGCCGGCGTGCTCACGTTCGAGTGAAGAGCGGGCCGAAACGGCCCGCTCTTCACTCGGGAGCGCGATTGGCGGGCGGCGGCGCGGGGGCGGGGGCCGGGAGGATGGCGTAGGCCTCCTCGCCGGGGCGGACCAGGTTGTACTGCTCACGGGCCAGGCGCTCGATCTCGGCGTCGCTCTGCAGGCGCCGGGCCCGGTCGGCCAGGCGGGCGTTCTCCGACGACAGCACCTCCAGCCGGCGCTCGACCCCGTCGAGCGCCCGGCGCTGGGCCAGGTAGGTGCGGGACGGGAACACGGCCACGAAGGCCACGCCGATCAGCACGACCAGCATCACCCACGGCCAGGTCCGCCTCGCCGCGCCGTGGGCCGAGGTCATCACCGCACCTCGTGCGCGCCGGCCAGCGCGGCGGCGCCCGGGTAGGCGGCGGCCTCGCCGAGACCTTCCTCGATTCGCAGGAGCTGGTTGTACTTGGCCACCCGCTCGCCCCGGGCCGGCGCCCCGGTCTTTATCTGGCCGCAGTTGGTGGCAACCGCCAAGTCGGCGATGGTGGTGTCCTCGGTCTCGCCCGAGCGGTGGGACATGACCGCCGTGTAGCCGGCCCGGCCGGCCCGCGCCATGGTCTCCAGCGTCTCGGTCAGCGTGCCGATCTGGTTGACCTTCACCAGCACGGAGTTGGCGACGCCGGCCGCGATGCCGCGGGCCAGCCGGTCGCCGTTGGTGACGAACAGGTCGTCGCCCACCAGCTGCACCCGGCTGCCCAGGGCGCGGGTGAGCGCGGCCCACCCGTCCCAGTCCTCCTCGGCCATGCCGTCCTCGATTGACACGATGGGGTGGCGGTCGCACAGGCCGGCCCACCACTCGACCATCTCGTCGCCCGACATGGTCAGGCCCTCGCCGGGCAGGTGGTAGGCGCCGTC
>DATLFQ010000020.1:0-3826 GCA_035540915.1 Acidimicrobiales bacterium | reverse complement strand
GTTGTCGTCGAGGCGGGCCCGGTAGATGGTCCGGTGGTGTCGACACCCCCGATTGTGCGCTCCATAACGCGATCCGCACGATCCCGTCACCAGTCCCGATCGGCGCGTAGCAAGCTCTTCCCGGCCGCCGGTCACCGTAGGTTCCGGCGATCCCGCCCCACTCGCCGGCGCCCGGTCGCTCGATAATGCGCGCCCACATCGCCCGGGCGGGACGTCGAAGACATCGACGCTGGCCCGCCCGAGTACGGCACGGAAGCAGCGCCCGATAAGGTCACGCTGCTGCGGACGACCCCGCCGGACGGGCCCTACTGCGAGCGGCTGATGCCAGCTCGGCGCAGAACGCCGGGCGGTACCCCTGCCGCACGCCACGCTGAGTAGGTGATCCCCCGCCGGGCGCCGTACCCAGCGGCGGCGCCAACGAACGCATCCTTGAGTTCAGCGACGTCAACGCCGTTGTCGTTCATCCCCGCGAGCTCGCTCTGCAGGTCCAGGCGCTCCTGAATGAGGTGAAGACGATCGAGAGGAGCTGCCTCGGCGAGGCTGCCCTCGACCGCAGTCAGACGGCGTTCAAGGGCTTCGCTGGTGCGCTTACGTCCTCGCTTGGGACGGTGCTGCTCGAGAGCCTCGAGGTAGCGCCGTACCGCTCGGCCCTGTTCCCGCCCCTCGGCGAGGGCGGCCTTGTGGCCGTCGCTCATAGCCTTCCGGCCCGGCGCTGCCTTCTTGACCGGTGCTGCCTTCCTCACCATGGCGCATCCTCTTGCTTGGGTCGTCGAACGTTCCGGTTAGAACATCGGACAAGTAAATGCTCGACTGCGGACGATAGCAACGCGCACACCAGCGAGGGTGCGATTGCCCCCTCCTCGCAGTTGCAGACTTCGGTGCAGGCTCCCGGTCGACCGTGTCGACGCCTCAGGTGGCCAGGACGGGGCGTTCCCGAGCGACTGAAGACTTGTGTTTCGGAGTCGTCGGTTCGACACGTTACCGGCTGCCGGGCGAAGCAATAACGCCGACCCGCTTGCCTACGTCTTGGGGCTCGGCTTCCGCCACCAGTCTCATGAACGCACTCCATCGAGGAGGAGTGGACATGTCAGCTCAACCGGTTCCGTCGGACCCGGCTCCCTTCGGAACGCAGGTGAGCGGCAGCCGGTCAGTCCACCAGATGTCCGGGTCGTTGGCAAGCAACGCTTGGTATCTATTGATATCGCCGTGGACCCGTAGACACGCACGAGGCCTACCGCTCCGTCGGAAACCATCCTGAGGCACCCACGGTCTGGCGGATCCGCGTAATCGCCCGGGGGCATAGGACCCTGGTGGTCGACTGTGGCACCGTACCGAAGCATGATGGGGGATGCAGGTGGCAAGGCGACGGGTTGGCGTCACCACCCAGCGCTCACCGGGTGGAGCCGGGCGGGCGCCGGCTTGAATCGGGTCCGGCTGGAGACCTCGGATTGCTCAAGACCACCCGAGACGGCTACGGGGTTGGAGTCACTCCACGTCGACGCCTCCGTGCGCCCCCGGCCGGCGCGATGCGCAGCCCGGCGACGACCTCGGCTACCCGGCCCTCGGGGATGGGCCTCGAGTAGTGGAAGCCCTGGGCAAGCTCGCAGCCGAGCTCGGCCAGGCGCCGCCCGTGCTCGCCGGTCTCAACGCCCTCTGCCACCGTGGCCAGACCCAGCGTGCGGGCCAACTCCAAGATGGCGGGGACCAGGCTCCGCTCGCCCGGGTCGAGGAGGCCGGCGATGAAGGCCCGGTCGATCTTCAGCACATCCACCGGCAGCCGCTCCAGGTAGCTGAGCGAGCTGTACCCGGTTCCGAAGTCGTCGATGGCGATGCGCACGCCGAGGCGGCGCAGGGCCTCGAGGCGCACGATGACGGCGTCGCCCTCGTCGATCAGCATCGACTCGGTGATCTCCAGGACCAGCTTGTCGGGCACCAAACCGGACTCCGCCAGGGCCGAGCGCACGTCGTTCACCAGGCTCGCGCCACGCAGCTGGCGCGCCGATACGTTGACCGCGATGTGCGACAGCGTCCTGCCCGACTCCTGCTCCCACCGGCTGGCCCACCGGCAGGCCCGACCGAGCACGAAGCGGCCGATGATCTCGATGAGCTCGCTGCGCTCGGCCACTGGGATGAACGTGGTGGGCGGAACCGGTCCCAACTCGGGATCGCTCCAGCGAGCCAGCGCCTCGGCGCCGGTGAAGGCACCGGTGGCCAGGTCGATGATGGGTTGGAAATGGACCTCGAGCCGGTCGTCGGCCACGGCTGCGCGCAGGGCCCGCTCCAACTGCAGCTCGTCCAAGAACTGCTCCAGCATCTCGGGCCGGAAGGCCACCCAGCGGGCCTTGCCCTCGGTCTTGGCCACGTACATGGCCAGGTCGGCTTGGCGGAGGAGGTCCGACGCGTCGGTTCGGGTGCTGCTGCTGGCCAGGCCCACGCTGGCCAGGACGGTGACGTGCTGGCCGTCCACCTGCACCGGCACGCGCATGGCCTCGACGATCCGTTCGGCCACCACCGCGCAGTTCTCCCACCCGTCGGCCAGCAGGACGGCGAACTCGTCTCCCCCGAAGCGGGCCACGGTGTCGGCCGTGCGGACGCACCGGCGGAGCTTGTCGGCCACCGCCACCAGCACCTCGTCGCCCACCCGGTGACCCAGGCTGTCGTTCACCGTCTTGAAGTCGTCCAGATCGACGAAGAGAATCTCGACCTGGAAGCGGGTCCCGTCGGCCCGGTCCATGGCGTCGTCCACCCGGCGGAGGAACAGGTCCCGGTTGGCCAGCCCGGTGAGGCCGTCGTGCAGGGCCTGCTGGGTCAGTTCATGCTCAAGTGTGACCCGCTCGGTCGCGTCCCGCACGTTGATCACCACGCCTCCGAGGGCGGCGTCGTCCACCAGACACGTGCCGATGGCTTCGAGAAAGCGCCAGTCGCCGCTGCTGTGGCGAGCCCGGAACTCGAAGGGGGCGTGGACGCCAGGTCGGGCGACCACGGCGATGAGCGCGCCGGCCAGCCGCTCCGAGTCCTCCGGGTGCACGAGCTCGGTGAGAGGGCGGTCGATGACGCCCTCCAGCTCCCAGCCGAGGACGCGGGTCGCCGAGGGGCTCACGAAACGGATGGTGCTGTCCGAGCGCAGCACCATCACGATGTCGGACGAGTGACGGATCATGGCCTCGAAACGCTCGCCGCTTCGCTCGTCGAGCAGCTGTTCGGACAGCTCGGCAGCATCGAGGGCCACCGACACGGCCGAACCAAGGGCGTCGCACGCCGCCACCAGGCGTTCAGGCTGGTCGACGGGGTTGGCCGGCGCCACCACGGCGAGACCCGCCCTGCGGCCGCCGATGAAAACGGGCGTCACGACCAGCCGGCGGGTGCTGAGGTGAGCCGGGAGCCCGGCCATCGGGAGCGGTCCGACGTCGGGATTCACGATGGCCGAGTGTCCCCTTTCCAGCACGGCCTCGACCTCGGGCGGCAGCTCGCAGCGATGGACGCACGAGGGATCGACCGGCCCGAAGCCGTCACTGGCCGACACCGCCGTGACGGCGCCGGCCGTCATGAACACCGTGGCCTCGCCGCCGGGACCGCCCAGGCGGCGGGCGTGGTCGGCGGCGGCGCTGCAGATGTCGTCGCGGTCCAGGGTCCCGACCAGGGCGATTCCGAGCTCACGCAGGATCCGCTCCCGCTCGAGCGACTCGGTCTCGCCCTGGTCGGGACCCTGGACCGCGACGACATCTGCAGCGCCGCCGCCGGGACCGCCCAGGCGGCGAGGCCATGGTGTTCATGACGGCCGGCGCCGTCACGGCGGTGTCGGCCAGTGACGGCTTCGGGCCGGTCG
>DATLFQ010000019.1:0-10668 GCA_035540915.1 Acidimicrobiales bacterium | reverse complement strand
TTCCCATGACAGCCACCACGCACGGCCACGACGGGGGCGGCGCCGCCGCCCGGGCGGAGGGGGCCACCAAGGTGTACGGCCGGGGGGACACCGCAGTGGTGGCCCTCGACGACGTGACGGTGACCTTCGAGCCGGGCGCCTTCAGCGCCATCATGGGCCCGTCGGGCTCGGGCAAGTCGACGCTCATGCACTGCCTGGCCGGCCTCGACACCTTGACCTCCGGCAGGGTCTTCCTGGGCGAGACGGAGCTGAGCAGGCTGGACGACAAGCGGCTGACCATCCTCCGCCGGGACGAGATCGGGTTCGTCTTCCAGGCGTTCAACCTGGTGCCGACGCTGACCGCCATCGAGAACATCACCCTCCCCGCCGCCCTGGCCGGCCGGAAGCCCGAGCGGGACTGGCTGGACATGGTGGTCGGCACGCTCGGCCTGGCCGATCGGCTGTCCCACCGGCCGAGCGAGCTGTCCGGCGGCCAGCAGCAGCGTGTGGCGGTGGCCCGCGCCCTGGCCGGGCGGCCCCAGATCGTGTTCGCCGACGAGCCGACCGGGAACCTCGACTCCCGGTCCGGGGCCGACGTCCTGGGGTTCCTGAAGTGGGCCGTGCAGGAGCTGGGCCAGACGGTCGTGATGGTCACCCACGACCCGGTGGCCGCCAGCTACGCGAACCGCGTCGTGTTCCTGGGCGACGGCCGCATCGTCGACGAGATGGACGGCCCGACGGCCGACGGCGTGCTCGACCGGCTGCGCACGCTGTCGACGCCGGCGACGGGCTGACCGGTGCTGCACGCCACCGTGCGGTCGCTCCTCGGGCGCAAGCTGCGGCTGCTCTCCACCAGCGTGGCCGTCGTCCTGGGCGTGGCCTTCCTGGCCGGCACCCTCGTGCTCACCGACACCATCGGGCGGACCTTCGACGACCTGTTCGCCACCGTCAACCGGGGCACCGACGCCTACGTCCGCGGTGAGACCGCGTTCGACGCCGACGAGTTCGGCGACCAGCGGCCCCTCGTCGACGGCGCCCTGCTGGCCACCGTCGGGTCCGTCCCCGGCGTGCAGGCAGCCGACGGGGTCGTCCGGGGCTACACCCAGCTCGTCGACCGGGAGGGCGAGGCGCTCGGCGACCCGAACCAGGGCGCCCCCACCTTCGGCGGCAACTGGACGGGCGTGGAGGCCCTCAACCCCTTCACCCTGGTCGCGGGGCGCCCGCCCCGGGCCGACGGCGAGGTGGTCATCGACAAGGGCAGCGCCGACGAGGCGGGCTACCGGGTCGGTGACCGCGCCACGGTGCTCACCACCGGGGCGCCCCAGGCGGTCACCGTCGTGGGGATCGCCCGGTTCGGCACCGCCGACAGCGCCGGCGGGACGTCCTACGTCATGTTCCACACCGCCGAGGCGCAGCGCCTGGTCGGCCGGCCGGGCAGGTTCACCGCCATCGCGGTGGTGGCGGAGGACGGCGTCACCCAGCGGGAGCTGGCCGACCGCATCGACAGGGCCCTGCCGGGCGGCATCGAGGTGCTGACCGGCGCCGAGATCACCGAGGAGAACCAGAGCGACATCAAAGAGCAGCTCTCGTTCTTCAACATCTTCCTGCTGATCTTCGCCGTCGTGGCCCTGTTCGTCGGCTCGTTCATCATCTACAACAGCTTCTCGATCATCGTCGCCCAGCGGGCCCGCGAGATGGCCCTGCTCCGGGCGGTCGGCGCCAGCCGGCGCCAGGTCACCGGCTCGGTGCTGGCCGAGGCGGTGGCCATCGGGCTGCTCGCCTCGCTGGTGGGGCTGGCCGCCGGGGTTGCCGTGGCCGGCGGGCTCAAGGCCCTGCTGGCCGGGTTCGGCATCGACATCCCCGCCGGCGGCATCGTGCTGGCCCCCCGCACGGTGGCCGTCTCCCTCGTGGCCGGCCTGGGGGTGAGCGTCGTGGCCGCGCTGGTTCCGGCCCGCAAGGCGTCCAGGGTGCCGCCCGTGGCGGCGCTGCGCAATGTCGCGGTCGACGACACCGGCCGGTCCCGCCGGCGCGCCGTCGCCGGGGGCGTCGTGGTGGCTGCCGGTGCGGCGTTCCTGTTCGGCGGGCTCTTCGGCGGCGGCAGCAACGCGGCCGGCTCCGTCGGGTTCGGAGCCTTCCTGGTGTTCCTGGGCGTCGCCGTCCTCGGTCCGCTGATCGCCCGCCCGGTCAGCCGGCTGCTGGGCGCCCCGTTCCCGCGGCTGGCCGGCATGACCGGCACGCTCGCCCGCCAGAACGCCATGCGCAACCCGAAGCGCACGTCGGCCACGGCGGCCGCGCTGATGATCGGCGTCGGGCTGGTCGGCTTCATCACCATCTTCGCCGCCTCGGCCAAGGAGTCGCTGCGGGCCGCCGTCGACGGCTCCCTGGCCGCCGACCTGGTGGTCGACTCGGGCTCGTTCGGCTTCGGGGGCCTGAGCCCGGCCCTGGCCGGAGAGCTGGACGCGCTGCCCGAGGTGGCCGCCGCCTCGGGCGTCCGCCTCGGCCTGGCCGCCGTCGACGGGGACGCCGTTTCGCTACGGGCCGTCGACCCGGGCGCCTTCGCGCGCGTCGTGGACGTCGAGCTGGTGGCCGGCCGCCTCGACGACCTGGGGCTCGACGGCATCGCCGTCCACGAGGACGAGGCCGAGCGCGAGGGCCTGGCCGTGGGCGACACCGTCCCGGTCCGATTCGCCGAGACCGGCGACACCCGGCTGCGGGTGGCCGCCGTCTACGCCGAGGACGGGGTGGCGGGGACCCACCTCGTGAGCCTGGCCCTGCACGAGGCCAACTTCCCGCACCGCTTCGACGTCTCGGTGCTGATGGATCTGGCCGACGGCGCCGACCCGGACCGGGCACGGGCCGCGGTGGAGTCGGTGGCCGGCCGCTACGCCAACGCCGAGGTGCGGGACCAGCGCCAGTACGCCGACGCCCAGGCCGGCCGGGTCGACCAGATCCTGAACCTGATCTACGTGCTGCTGGCCCTGGCCGTCTTCATCGCCCTCCTGGGCATCGCCAACACCCTGGCCCTGTCCATCCTGGAGCGGACCCGAGAGCTCGGGCTGCTGCGGGCCGTCGGGATGACCCGCCGCCAGGTCCGGTCGGCGGTGCGCTACGAATCGGTGGTGATC
The DNA here is from genome assembly GCA_035540915.1 of Acidimicrobiales bacterium. GTDB lineage: Bacteria > Actinomycetota > Acidimicrobiia > Acidimicrobiales > DATLFQ01. The sequence goes on along the minus strand of DATLFQ010000019.1, from coordinate 7,564 downwards.
GCCCTGCTGGGCACCGTGCTGGGCCTGGCCATCGGGCTGTTCTTCGGCTGGGCCATGGTCACCGCCCTTTCCGACGAGGGCATGGTGCTGGACCTGCCGGCCGGCCAGCTGGCCGTCATCACCGTGGTCGGTGCCGCCGCCGGCGTCCTGGCCGCGGTCCTCCCCGCCCGGCGGGCGGCCCGGCTCGACGTCCTCCGGGCCATCGCCACGGCCTGACGCCGGGCCCTCACCGCTGCCCGGCCGCCGCCTCCGACCGCCAGGTGGCGAACGCCGCCGCCGACGCGGCCAGCCAGGCCACGCCGAGCAGGTGCCCGCCCAGGACGTCGCTCAGGTAGTGCACGCCCAGCCCCAGCCGGGAGAACCCGACGGCCGTCACCAGGGCGCCCGTGGCCAGGACGGCGGCGAGCCGCCGCCGGCGGCCGGCCAGCACCGGGAGGAGGGCGATGAGCACCGCGCCGTAGACCACGGTGGACGACATGGCATGGCCCGAGGGAAAGCTCCGCCCGCCGGCGGTGGCCACCGGCTCCAGGAACTCCGGACGGGCCCGGCCGACGGCGAGCTTGACGCTGTAGTTCAGCAGCCCGCCCACGAGCGCGGTCGACCCGAGGAAGACGGCGGACCGCCGCCGGCCCTGGCGCCACAGCCAGGCACCGGCCGGGAGGACCACGGCGAGCCAGAGCCACAGCGTGGCGCCCAGCACGGTCAGCACCTTCAGGGCCCGCACCGCGCCCGGCGAGCGGCGGGCCCACTCGTGGAGGCTGTCGGCTGCCGACGCGTCGATGCGGGCGACGACGGTGCCAGCCTCCAGCTGGGTGACCAGCCAGCCGAACGGCACCGCCACCAGCAGGACGGCGGCGGCCAGGAGACTGAGGCGCAGCCCGAACCTCTCCCCCGGGTCGAGCCGGCGCCGCCACCAGCGGCGGACGGCGGCGGCGGTCACCGGCCCACCCTCAGGGCCGGGGCGCGTAGACGACCAGCGGCTCGGCGGCCTTGGCGATGGTGAACTCCTCTGAGCCGTCGAAGGTCTCGCCGTCCCGGGCCAGGCGCAGCGGTCCCTGCCGCGAGCGGACCCGCAGCTCGCGCTGGAACCGCTGCTCGTAGGCGCGGCAGCGGGCAAGCCGGCCGGTGAGCACTGACGCAACCAGCCGGGCTCGGGACCAGGGCCGGTCGGCGTGGACGATGCGGACGTCGAGCTGGCCGTCGTCCAGGCGCTCCCGCCAGCTGGGACCGAAGCCGGCCGGGTGGTACGCGCAGTTGCCGATGAAGATCATCCACACGCGGGCCGGCTCGCCGTCGAGCTCCAGCTCCACCGGCGCCGAGTGGCGCAGCACCTGGGTGAGGGCCACCGCCATGGCGGGCCACTTGCCGATCCGGTCCTCCAGCTGCTCCCGGGCGTCGACCAGCTCGACGTAGTCCCCGATGCTGGCGGTGTTGAGGAAGGTGCGGCCGTCGATGACGCCGCGGTCCACGGCCACCGCGCGGCCCTCGCGGACTGCGGCTGCGGCGTCGTCGACCGACGCCAGCCCGAGCGCACCGGCGAAGTGGTTGAGGGTGCCGGCCGGGACCACCACCAGGCAAAGGTCGTGCTCGGCGGCGACGGCGGCCGCCGTGTTCACCGTGCCGTCGCCCCCGGCCACGCCGAGGGCGAGGGCCCGGCCGGACGCCGCTCGCAGCGCCGCCTCCAGGTCGTCGCCCTCGTCGACGACGACCACCTCGGCTGCGGGCAGCAGGGCCGCCAGCTGCTCCTCCGGGCCGCCGCCCCGACCGGCCGAGGGGTTCACGACGAGCACCAGCCCGGCGCCGTCGGGCGAGGGCTCCACATCAGCAGGCGCGGCGGTGGCGGCCCGGGCGGCGCGTTTGGGGGCCACCGGCCAGAACCGCCGTGTCGCAAGCCCGGCGCCGGCCCCGATGGCCATTCCCCCCGCCACGTCGAGCGGGTAGTGGACGCCGGCGTGGACGCGCGAGAGCGCAACGCCCGAGGCGACCAGGGCCAGCGGGACGGCGGTGGCCGGCAGCTCCTGGGCCGCGCCGACCGCGAAGGCGAAGCCGGCCGCGGTGTGGGCCGAGGGGAACGAGCTGGTGGAGGGGGCCGGGAAGCCGGGCAGGCGGGCCATGAGGCGGCTCCGGGACGGCCGCTGGCGGCGGGCCACCGCCTTCACCGGCCCGTTGGCCACCGCGGAGGCCAGGCCGGAGGCCAGCAGACCGCGGATGGCGGCCCGGCGGCCGAACCGGCCACCGGTGCCCGCCAGCACGGCGGCCAGCGCCAGCCAGAGCGCGCCCCGATGCGCCAGCCGGCCCACCGGCGGCAGGACGGCGGCCAGTCCCGCCGAGCGGCGGGGAACACGCCGGTACAGCGAGCGGTCGAGGCGCGACAACCACGGTCGACGTCGCCCGGTCATGAGGGTCAGTCTGCCCGGTGGGCGGGCGTCAACGGGACCGGTGGGCGGCCGGCCCGGCGTCGTCCGGTTCCATGGCGGCCAGCACCGGCCGCAGCCGGCGCAGCGCCCGCAGCTCGATCTGGCGGACCCGCTCGCCGCTGAGACCGAGCCGGGCGCCCACCTCGGCCAGGATGAGCGGCCGGTCGCCGGCCAGGCCGAAGCGCAGGCGAATGATCTCGCGCTCCCGGTCGTCCAGGCAGGCCAGCAGCCGGTCGACGGCCGGCGGCGACAAAGCGGTGATGGCGTCATCGAGCTGCCGGGCGGCCCGGTCGTCGGCCACCCCGTCGCTCAGCTCGCCCCCCTCGTCGCCCACCGGCGCCGACAGCGAGAAGGGCGCGCCGCCAGCCTGGCCGGGCGCGCGTCCCAGCCGCTGGGCCCGTTCCACGGCGCGCCCGATGGCCTGGCGGATCCAGAAGGCGGCGTAGGTGGAGAAGCGGAACCCCTTGGACGGGTCGAACTTGTGCACGGCCCGGATGAGGCCGATGTTGCCCTCCTGCACCAGGTCCAGCAGCGTCAGCCCCGAGGCCCGGTAGCGCTTGGCGATCGACACGACCAGGCGGAGGTTGGCGGCGATGAAGCGCCGGGTGCTCCGCTCGCACTCCGTCACCAGCGACTGCAGGCACCGGCGGCGCTCGGAAGGCAGGGCACCGTCGAGGCGGGCCAGCTCCTCGGAGGCCTGGCGGCCGGACTGCATGGCCCGCCCGAGGCGCTGCTCGTCCTCCCGGGTGAGCAGCGGCTCGCGGCCGATGTCGTTCAGGTACGCCCGCACGATGTCCGGACCGCTTGCCGCCCCTGTGCGCGGCGACGGGTGGGAGGAGTTCGGCATTGTCGCGGTAGTTCTGTCCGCCGGGTGCGGCCGGGGAAACTCCGGGTACAGCCGCCGCCGTGGGCGAGGAGGAGGACCGGCGGGCGCTGGTGCGGACGGTGGCGTCGACCGCGCTCGGCTACACCGAGCTGCGGCCGGGTCAGGAGGAGGCGGCCATGGCCGTGCTCGCCGGGAGCGACACCCTGGCGGTCATGGCCACCGGCTCGGGCAAGTCGGCCGTGTACCAGCTGGCCGGGGCGCTGGTCGACGGCACCACGGTCGTCGTCTCGCCGCTCATCGCCCTGCAGCGGGACCAGGTGGAAGCCATCGGCGACAGCCTGGGCCGGGCCGCCCAGCTCAACTCGTCCCTGTCGGCCGTCGAGCGCGAGCAGGCCTTCGCCGACCTGGCCGCCGGCGACCTGGAGTTCGTGCTGCTCGCCCCCGAGCAGCTGGCCAACGCCGAGACGCTCGAACGGCTGGCCAGCTCGAACCCGTCGCTGTTCGTGGTCGACGAGGCGCACTGCATCGCCACCTGGGGCCACGACTTCCGACCGGAGTACCTGGCCCTCGGCGGGGTGGTCGAGGCGCTGGGCCACCCGACGGTGCTGGCCCTCACCGCGACCGCGGCACCACCGGTGCGCCGGGAGATCGTCGACCAGCTCGGCCTGCGCGACCCGGTCGTGGTCGTGGCCGGCTTCGAGCGGGAGAACATCCACCTGGCCGTCCACCACGCGCCCGACCCGGACGCCGCCCGCGCCGCCCTGCTGGAGCGGGCCGCCGGGCTGGAGGGAACCGGCATCGTCTACGTCGCCACCCGGGCCACTGCGGAGGAGCTGGCCGGGCAACTGGAGGACGCCGGCATCCCCGCCGCCGCCTACCACGGCGGCTTGCGGCGGGCCGAGCGCGACGCCGTGCACGAGCGCTTCCTCGAGGGAGGCCGGCTCGTGGTCACCGCCACCACCGCGTTCGGCATGGGCATCGACGCCCCCCACGTGCGCTTCGTGCTGCACCTCGGGCCCGCCGGAGTCGGTCGACTCCTACGCCCAGGAGCTGGGCCGGGCCGGGCGCGACGGCGCGCCGGCGGAGGCCGTCCTGTTCCGGGCCCTGCAAGGGGGCGACGAGCGGCGCTTCACGGCCGGGTCGGGCGAGATCGACCGCACCCGCACCGACATGGTGCGGGAGTACCTGGAGACGTCCGGCTGCCGCTGGCTGGCCCTGCTGGCCTACTTCGGCCAGACGGACGGCCCGAGCGGCCACACGAACGATGGCAAGGGCTGCGGCCACTGCGACAACTGCGAGCGGGCGCCCTCCCCCGCCCGGGCCGGGGCCGCCGTCCGCCATGTCGAGTTCGGCGACGGCGAGGTGGTGTCGTGCGACGGCGGTACCCTGACCGTGCTCTTCGACGACCGCGGCTACCGCACCCTCGCCGTCGACCTCGTCGGCCCCACCGGCCTCCTGCAACGGCGGAGGTGAGCGGGGGTCACGACCACAGGGAGGCGAGGAGGCGGTCGACGGCCGCCACGCCGGCGCCGGGCACCGGCTGGCCGTCGCCGGCCCGGCCCGGTCCGCCCTCGCCCGCCCAGCCGCCGCCGGGGCTGCCGGCGTGCTCGACGTCCATGAGGGCCTGCACGGCCGGGCTGAGGAAGCGGCTGGCCGGCGCGTAGCCGTGGCGGTCGTCCAGCCGGGACCGGTGGCGGTGGTAGCGCAGGGGGACGTTGACCTCCAGGGCGTCGCGGGCCCGGGTGACCGCCACGTAGAACAGCCGGCGCTCCTCCGCCAGCGCCTCGGCGTCGCCGGTGGACAGGTCGGAGGGGAACATGCCGTCGGCGGCGTGGATGACGTGGACCACGTCCCACTCGCCGCCCTTGGCCGAGTGGACGGTGGACAGCGCGAGCCAGTCGTCGTCGAGCGACGGCGGCCCGGCCAGGTCGCCGGTGATGCCCGGAGCGTCGAGAGTGAGGTCGGCCAGGAACCGGTTGCGACTGGGAGCCGCAGCAGCCTGCTCGGCCAGCCGGGCCAGGTCGCCGCAGCGGGCCGCCCCGCCCTTGTAGCGGCGGGCGATGACCGGCTCGAGCCACCGGCGGAGGCGGTCGACCTGGGCGCCGACCGGGAGCGCCCCGCCGCCGTCCCCTTCCCCGTCCCGCGCGGTGCAGTCGCCCAGAGCCGACCGGAGACCGGCCAGCTCGACCCGCGCCGGGCCGGGCACCGCGGGCGGCGCCGCCAGGAGGCGGGCCAGCGGCGAGACCGCGCCGGGGTCGGGCGGCGCGCCGGCCGCGCCGCCGACGCCCAGCTGGCCCATGACCCGCCGGGCGGTCGCCGCCCCGACGCCTTCGAGGAGCTGGAGCGTGCGGAACCAGGCCAGCTCGTCGGTGGGATTGTCCAGCAGCCGAAGCAGGCCGAGCAGGTCCTTGACGTGGGCCGCCTCCAGGAAGCGCAGCCCGCCGTACTTCACGTAGGGGATGCGCCGTCGGGCCAGGGCCAGCTCCAGCACGGCGGCGTGGTGGCCGGAGCGGAACAGCACCACCTGCTCGCGCAGCGCCACGCCCCGCTCGCGGTGCGCCAGCACCGACTCGCACACCGCCTCCGCCTGGGCCCCCTCGTCGGGGCAGTTCCGCAGCACCGGCCGCCGCCGCCCCGGCCGGTCCGACCACAGGCGGGTGGCGGCGCCACCGGGGCCCTCGTCCATCACCTGGTTGGCCACCGCCAGGATCGCCGGCGTGGAGCGGTAGTTGTGCTCGAGGCGGACAACGGCGGCGCCGGGGTAGCGGTCGGCAAAGGCGGTGATGGCCGCGGTGGTGGCCGAGCGGAACCCGTAGATGGCCTGGGCGGCGTCGCCCACCACGGTCAGCCCCCGGCCGCCCGGGCGCAGCAGGTCGACCATGTCGACCTGGATGGCGTTGACGTCCTGGTACTCGTCCACCAGCACGTGGTCGAACAGGCCGGCCAGCAGCCGCCCGCCGACTTCGGTGGCCCCGAGCGCCCGGACCAGCAGCAGCAGGTCGTCGAAGTCGCACAGGTGCTGGGCCCGCTTGCGGGCGGTGTAGGCGGCGAAGACGGCGCGGATGCCGTCGATGTCCTCGCTGCACCAGGGAAAGCCGGACGCCACCACCTCGGTCAGGCGCTGCTGCGCGTTGGTGACGTGGCTGAGGATGGAGGCCAGCGTCTCGGCCCGCGGGAAGCGGGCACCCCCGGTACCGTCCAGGCCGGCCTCGTGGCGGACCAGGCCGAGCAGCTCCACCGTGTCCGCACCGTCGAGCACGCTGAACCCCGGCGAGAGCCCGAGCAGGTGGCCGTGGTGGTGCAGCAGGCGCTGCGCCACCGCGTGGAACGTGCCGCCCACCACGCGGGCGGCCCGGGCCGGGTCGCCCATGGCGCCGGCGCGGGCCAGCATCTCCGCCGCCGCCCGGCGGGAGAAGGTGAGCAGGCAGGTGCGCTCCGGCTCGGCCCCGTCGGCCAGCAGGCGGGCGACCCGGGCCGCGAGCGTCGCCGTCTTGCCGGTGCCGGCTCCGGCCAGGACGAGCAGCGGCCGGTCGTCGGCCTCCACCGCCCGCTGCTGCTCGGTGTTGAGGGCCCCGCCTCCGAGCGTCGTCTCGAACATCAGTTCGCCATCGTAGACCGCCCGGAGCCGGCCGGTACGGTGACCCGCCGTGAGGATCGCCGTCACCGGCAAGACGGGCGCCGGCCAGACCACCGTGACCGCCCTGCTGGCCATGGCGGCCGCCGCGGCCGGCTACCAGGTGCTGGCGGTGGACAGCGATCCCAGCCCGAACCTCGGGCTCAGCCTCGGCATCGACCCGGCGGTGGCCGCCGCCGCCAGAACGGTGCCCCGGGCCCTGGCCACGGGGCGGGCCGGGGGCGCCGTGACGGCCGCCCAGGTCGTGTCCGGCTACGGGCTGCCCACACCGACGGGGGTGACGCTGCTCCAGGCCATGCCGGCCGGCGACGAGGTGGCCGGGTGCGGCTGCCCGGCGCACTCGTCGGCCCGCAGCGTGCTCGCCGCTGCGCTCGACGAGCAGGCTGACCTCGCCGTGGTCGACCTCGAAGGGGGACTGGACCACCTCGACCGACCGGCGGGCACCCTGGCCCACGTGGACCTCCTGCTGGTGGTGGCCGAGGCCAGCCGCAAGTCGCTGGCCAGCGCGGCCCGCGCCGTGGGCCAGGCCCGCGCCAACGGCATCGACCGGGTGGCGGCGGTGGGTAACAAGGCCCGGCCGGCCGACGGCGACCACGCCGCCTTCGCCGCGTTCGCGGCCCACCACGCCGTGGACCTGGCCGCCGTGCTCGACTGGTCCGAGGACGTGTTCGAGGCCGACCGGGCCGG
>DATLFQ010000018.1:0-14682 GCA_035540915.1 Acidimicrobiales bacterium | reverse complement strand
GGCTTCGTGCGCATCGCCCTGCCCGTCCTGCCGGAGGCGGCCATGTCATGGGCGCCGTGGATCGGCGGTCTGGCCGTGATCGGCATCATCTACGGAGCGCTGGGTTGCCTGGCCCAGCGCGACATGAAGCGGCTCATCGCCTTCTCGTCCGTGGCCCACATGGGCTTCGTGATGCTCGGCATCGCCACGCTCACCGACTTCGGCATCAACGCCGCCGTGTTCGGCATGGTCGCCCACGGCCTCATCACCGGGATGTTGTTCTTCGTGGCCGGCTCCATCCAGGAGCGCTACCACACGCGTGAGCTGTCCCGGCTGGGCGGCCTGCTCGTGCAGGCGCCCAAGCTGGGCTGGATCCTGGGCTTCTGCGCCATGGCGTCGCTCGGCCTGCCCGGGCTGGCCGGCTTCTGGGGCGAGTTCCCGGCCATCCTCTCGGCGTACCAGCCGGCGCCCGGCCTATCGGAGCCGCTGTTCAGGACGTACATGGTGATCGCGGGCATCGGCACGGTCCTGGCCGCCGGCTACCTGCTGTGGATGTACCAGCGGGTCGCCTTCGGGACCCCCAAGGAGGAGTTCGCCAAGGCTCACGTCCACGACGTCCACCGCCCCGAGTGGCTGGCCTGGACGCCGCTCCTGGCGCTGATCCTCGGGCTGGGCGTGTACCCCCGGCTGCTGTTCGGCATGACCGACGAGGCGGTGCAGACGGTGTCCGCCGCCCTCAAGGCGGTGGGTGGGTAGGTGCGACTCCACCTGGTGGCCGCCCAGGCCTTCGAGGCGCCGCAACTGGACTACGCCGCACTGGCTCCCGAGATCGTCCTCACGGGGGTGCTGGTGGTGCTGCTGCTGGCCGACCTCGTGGTCGGCGAGAACCGCAAGTACCTGGTCACCCAGCTGGCCGGCGTGGGCGTGCTGCTCAGCCTCGTGCCGATCATCGCCCTGGCGGTCGACGGTGCCGACCGGACCATGTTCGGCGGCGCCTACGTGGTCGACGACTTCGCCCTGGTGCTCAAGGGCCTGTTCCTGCTGACCGGCTACGTCGTGCTCCTCATGTCCACCAACTACATCGACGAGGGCGACTACTACGAGGGCGAGTACTCGTTCCTGCTCCTGTCGTCGCTGCTCGGCATGGTGGTCATGGCGTCGTCGCGCGAGCTGATCTCGATCTTCGTGGCGCTGGAGCTGCTGTCGCTGCCCGCCTACATGCTGGCCGGCTGGCGCAAGCGGGACCTCAAGAGCAACGAGGCCGCCCTCAAGTACTACCTGTTGGGCGTCCTCGCTTCGGCGGTGATGCTGTACGGGATGTCCCTGGTGTTCGGGGCGACGGGCTCCACCGTCCTCACCGAGATCGGCGAGCAGGTGGCCGGCTCGGTGGGCGACCAGCCGCTGGTCACCCTCGGCATCTTCCTCATCGTCGTCGGCTTCGCCTTCAAGGTCTCGGCCGTGCCCTTCCACTCCTGGGCGCCCGACACCTACGAGGGCGCCCCGACGCCGATCACCGCCTTCCTGTCCGTCGCCTCCAAGACGGGCGGGTTCGTGGCCCTGATGTCGCTGGTCTACGTCGGCTTCCTGGGTCGCGAGGAGGTGTGGGGCCCGCTGTTCTGGGTCCTCGCCGCGCTCACGATGACGGTCGGCAACCTGGTGGCCCTGCGCCAGACCAACATCGTGCGGATGCTGGCCTATTCGTCCATCGCCCAGGCCGGCTACATCCTGGTGCCCTTCGCAGTCGCCGGTGACAGCGCCAAGGCGGTGGGCACCGCGCAGACGGCCAGCATCGTCTACCTGCTCATCTACGCGGCGATGAACCTGGGCGCCTTCGCCATCGTCATCGCCGTCGCCCGCAAGACCGCCTCGGGCGAGATCTCGTCCTACGGGGGGCTGTTCACCTACGCGCCCGGCCTCACGGTGCTGATGACGATCTTCGTCTTCTCGCTGGCCGGCATCCCGCCGCTGGGCGGGTGGTTCGCCAAGCTCTACATCTTCCAGGCGGCGCTCGACGCGGGCACGCCGGCCGCCGTCATCCTGGCCGTCATCGCCGGCGTCAACTCGGTGATCGCGCTCTTCTACTACTCGTCCATCGCCCGCGAGATGTGGATGCGACCGGTGCCCGACGAGGACCGCAGCCCCATCCGGGTGCCGCCGGCGCTGGTCGCCGCCCTGGGCATCTGTGCGGTGGCCGTGGTGGCCATCGGCATCTACCCGCAGGCCGTCGCCCGCCTCGGCGACCTGGCCAACCTCGCCGCCCGCTGACGGCCACGCCGCCGGCCGTCTCGTTCGAGGACTTCGTCGAGCGGGCGCTGTACCACCCCGTCGAGGGGTTCTACGAGCGGGCCGGCAGGCCGGGCCGTCGCGGCGACTTCCTGACGAGCCCGGAGCTGGGCCCGCTGTTCGGCGCCGTCGTGGCCCGGGCGCTGGACACCTGGTGGGTCGAGCTGGGCCGGCCCGATCCCTACACCGTGGTGGAGGCGGGGGCCGGTACGGGCGCCCTGGCCAACAGCGTGCTGGCCGTCGAGCCCGCCTGCCGATCGGCGCTGCGCTACGTCATGGTGGAGCGGTCGGCCCGGCTCCGCCCCGCCGGCGCGCGGGCCGAGATGCCGAGCGCGCCCTTCTGCGGCGTGGTGCTGGCCAACGAGCTGCTCGACAACCTGCCGTTCCGGCTGGTCGAGCGGACGGACGAAGGTTGGCTGGAGGTGCGGGTGGGGGACGAGGGCGAGCGGCGGGTGGAGGTGCTGGTCCCGGCCGCACCGGAGCTCGCAGCGGAGGCCCGTGCGCTGGCACCCGACGCGGCCCCCGGCGCCCGGATCCCCCTCCAGCACCGGGCCACTGCGTGGCTCGACCGGGCGCTGGCCCTGGTCCGCCCGGGCCGGGTGGTGGTGATCGACTACGCCGACTCCACGCCGTCGCTGGCCGCCCGGCCCTGGGAGGCGTGGGTCCGGACCTACCGGTCACACGCCCGGGGAGTCGCCGTCCTGGAGGAGCCCGGGACCCAGGACATCACCTGCGAGGTGGCCGTCGACCAGCTGGCCCGCGTCCGACCGCCGACCGCCGACCGCTCCCAGGCCGAGTTCCTGGCCGCCCACGGCATCGGCGGCCTGGTGGCCGCCGCCCGGGCCACCTGGCACGAGCGCGCTCACCTGGGCGACCTCGAGGCATTGGCCGCGCGCAGCCGCGTCAGCGAGGCCGCCGCCCTCACCGACCCCGCCGGTCTGGGCGCCTTTCGCGTAGTGGAGTGGCGGGTCGACAGCCTCGGTCGAACCGTGTGAGGAACCGGTGCGGTTTCCGGTCACCGTGCGGGCCAGTTGCGACCGGCGACGTGAGTGCGGGCTCGGCCCCGGATGCCGGCATCACGGTTCCGGCCACTCGTAGCACCGCAACTCGCCAGCCTTGGTCCCCACGGCCAGGCGGCGGCCCGACGGTGCCCACGCCAGTGCGGTCACCTCCGATCCCACGCCATACGACGCTGGTGTCCCCGCGGCCGAGTCCCAGAGGCGCAGCTCCCCACCGTGGCCGCCTGCGGCCAGGGTGGTCCCGGCCGGTTCGAACGAGAGGCGCGCCGCCGTTCCCTCCGGCCCGCTGAACGAGGTGGGCGGTCCCTCGACCGAACCGTCGCCCCGGAGCGTCCATAGGTCCACCTCGCCGGGCGCGGCGACGGCCAGCTGCCGGCCGTCACTGCCCCACGCCAGCTCTGCGACGCCACCGTCGTAGCGGGTCAGCACGGTTCCGAGCCCGCTGTCGCGCTGCCACAGTGCCAGCTCGCCGCTCAGCTGGCCGCCGGCCAGGAGCGATCCGGACGGGGAGAAGGAGACGGCCAGCGCCGCGCCGACGACCGAGGAGGTCCTCGCCGGCGCGAAACGGCCGGTCGACGACTCGAACCAGACCACCGCGCCGAGGGTCGCCGCCACGAGCGTGCCGCCGTCGGGGGACCAGGCGACGTCGTTCACGGTGCCGGCCTGCCACGGGTGGTCGGCCACCAGCGAGCCGTCGGGGGTGACGACGAGGACGTCGCAGCCGCCGGCCACCGCCAGGCGGTCGGAGCTCGGCGCCCAGGCCAGCGCGTTCACCTCTCCTCGAAGGGCGACCCGGACGGCCGTGCCGTCGCGGCCCCAGGTCCGCACCGTGGCGTCCTCGCCGCCGACCGCCAGCCGGCAGCCGTCGGGCGACCAGGACAGGCACAGCACACCAGCGCCGTGCTCCTCGAGCGGCCACGCCGGCTCCCCCTCCTCGGTCAGGACCACGACGTCGCCGGCGCAGGACCCGGCGGCCACGCCGGATCCGTCGGAGCACCACTCGAGGGCCGACACCGCGTCGGCCATCGGGACCGACCACCGGGGGGCCCGCTCGGGCGAACCCCCGGTCCGGGCGCTCACGCGGCCACGCAGTCCGACAACGAGGCGGAGAGCGCCGCGCCGTCGAAGTCGCGGCCGGCCACCACCAGCCGGCTGCGCCGCGCCTCGCCCGGCGTCCATCGCCGACCGCGCCACCGGTTCAGATAGCTGCCGACACCCTGGCAGACCAGCCGGCGTTCCATGCCGGCGATGGCTACGACGCCTTCCAGGCGCAGCACCCGCTGGTGCTCGCCCTCGTGGAGCCGGTCGAGCCACGCCTCGAGCCGGTCCCCGTCCAGCGGGCCGGCCGCCTCGACGCGGACCGTCGCAACGCGCTCGGATGACGGGTCGAACGTCGCTGTACCGACCGCCCCGAGCCGGGCAGGTCCCGCGGGACCGAAGGCCTCGACCCCGAGCACCGCCGAGGGTTCGACGCAGCCGTCGGCACTGACGACCACCTGGGCCACCCGGCTCGCCGACGCGACCGCTCTGACGCCGAGGGCCGTCGCCTCCGCGGTGGCCTCGGTCGCTCCGCTGATCACGATCCGGTCTGCCATCGCCACCTGTTCCGCGGCGGTCTCGTGGAGCCACGGTGGCAGGCCCGAGGCGATGCGGGCGCCCGCGCCGGGCCCGTCCACCGTGGTGACGATGGCGTCCAGCCTTGCCAGACGGGCCAGGCCGGGGTCGATCAGGAAGGTCTGGGCGGCGAGCACCGGATCGGTCCATCCGGCCGCCTCCACCAGGATCCAGTCCGGCGGTTGCTTCCGGCGGCTCAGACGCGAGACGACACGGACCAGGTCAGACCGCACCGCGCAGCAGGAACAACCGGCGGACCGCTCCGAGATCTCGGGCTGGATCTCGACGAAGTGCGCGGGCCCGAGCCCAACTCGGCCGGTCGGTCCGCTGGCCGCCACCGCCACCCGCTGCGGGTCCATGGTCCGGGCCAAATGGCCGATCAACCGTGCCGTCCCGGCGCCGTCCCACCCGGTCACGATCGTCACCGGAACTTGCTGCTGCATGTCGGCCTCCTGCCACGAGATGAGAATGGTTCCTATCATATCGGCCGGCGTCGACTCCCGTGCGAGGTCGGTACCATCCCGCGATGGCCCGTCCGGCGGTCGCCCGCCCCGCCTGGCTGCTGGCGGCGGCGCTGGCCGTTGGCGCCTGTACGGCGGGCACGAGCGACTCTGAACCGTTCGCGCCGGGCGTCACTGCACCCCTCGGCAGCACCACCACGGCGCCAGCCGCCACTGTCCCCGCGGCAACGCCAACGGCACCGGGCGCGGGCCCCGTCACCACGAGGCCACCTTCGACGGCGGGCGAGCTCCCGCTCTCCAGCTCCGACGAGCAGCGCTGCGCCATCGCCGCCGAGGCCGCTATCGAGCTCGAAGGATGCCCCGGCTGACCCGGGCGGCACTGGAAGCTGGAGCGACCGGACACCGCCCGAGTGGGGGGGAGGGTCTCACCGACTCGTAGGTAGAGTAAGTCCAAGAGTCGTTCCTGCGCTGGGGAGCGGGAGGAAAGGTCGCCATGCGACGTTGGTCTGCGGTGGTCGTGCTGGTGGGTGTCGTCGTCGCCGGTTGCGGCGGCGACAACGGCGACATCCGAGGCGCCGGTGGTGCCGATGACGGGTTCGCGCCGATTCGGGTCGTCGCCAGCTTCTATCCGATCGCCGAGGCAGCGGCCCGGGTCGGCGGCGACCGGGTCGACGTCACGAACGTGACGCCCGCGGGCAGCGAGCCGCACGACCTGGAGCTGACGACCGCCCAGGTGGACCAGCTGGAGGACGCCGATCTCGTGGTGTACCTGGGGAAGGGGTTCCAGCCCGCCGTCGAGGCGGTGGCCGAGCGGCGCGACGGTCCGGTCGTCGACCTGCTGGCCGAACTCCCCGTGGGCGAGGGCGCCATCGAGGCGCTCGAACTCGAGGAGGGCCACGGTGGCGAAGGCGAGGACGAAGGCCACGCCGAGGAGGGCGGCGAGGGCCACGGCGAAATGGTCGACCCGCACTACTGGCTGAACCCGATGCTGCAGAGCCGGGCCGCCGGCGTCATCGCCTCGGAACTCTCCAAGCTGGCCGAAGGTGACGCCGCCACGTTCGCGGCGAACCTCGAGCGCTACCAGGCGGCGTTGGCCACCTTGGATCGCGAGTTCGAGACCGGGCTCTCAGGCTGTGCACGGGACCAGATGGTCACCTCCCACGCCGCCTTCTTCTACCTGGCCGACCGCTACGAACTGACCCAGCTCCCGATTGCGGGGCTCTCGCCCGAAGCCGAGCCCGACGCCCAGCGCATCGCCGAGCTGACGACGCTGATCACCGACCGGGGCATCACCACGGTGTTCTACGAGACACTGGCCTCACCGGCCGTGGCCGAAACGCTCGCTCGCGAGGCCGGCGCCACGGCGGCGGTGCTGGACCCCATCGAAGGCCTCTCCGAGCAGGCGCTGGCGGCGGGGCAGGACTACGCCGGGGTCATGCGAAAGAACTTGGCGGCGCTGCGATCGGCGCTCGGCTGCCCGTAGCGCTCGGCAGGGGACGGGCCACTGCTCTCGAAACCGCCGATCCGGTTGCCGTGGCCGAAGCGATGGCCAGCGTCGACGCCGAGTCCCGTCGACGCTTCCGTGAGGCCCTGGTCCGGGCGCGGAAGCAGAACGCGGCGGTGTTGCTCGTCTCACCCGAACTCGGCGCCGTCGCCGGCGACCCCGACAGGGTACCGATCCTGAGGTCCGGCAAGATCGTCTTCGACGGCCCCCCCGGCGACCTGACGGCGACCGGCGTCGACCTCGGGGTCCACGAGCACGACCTCCCAATGTGGCTGGAAGGGCTGGCCTAGTGCTCCCCCTGCCGCTGCCCTGGCCGTTCGAGCGGGAGTACATGCAGCTCGCCCTGGCGGCCGGCCTCGTCGTCGGGGCCTCGGCGCCCCTCATCGGCACGTTTCTCGTGCAGAAGCGGCTCGCCCTCATGGGCGACGGCGTCGGCCACGTCGCGTTCGCCGGCGTCTCGGCGGGGCTTCTTCTCGGCGTGTGGCCGATCTGGACCGCGCTGGTCGCGGCGGTGAGCGGCGCCTGTGCCATCGAGTGGCTTCGCGCCCGCGGCCGGGCCGGCGGCGACCTGGCCCTGGCCCTGTTCTTCTACTCGGGCATCGCCGGTGGGGTGGTGCTCATCGGGTTGGCCGGATCCCTCGACGCCGGATCGCTCGTCTATCTGTTCGGGTCGATCCTCACCGTCACCCCCGCCGACACGCTGACAATCGGGGTGCTCGGCGCCTCCATCGTTGCCGCCATCGCGCTGGCTTGGCGGGCGCTGTTCAGCGTCGTGCTGGACGAGGACGCGGCGCGGGTCGCCGGCCTTCCCGTCGACGGCCTGAACCTCGGGCTCGCCGCGCTGACCGCGGTCACGGTGGTGGCCGGGATGCGGATCGTCGGTGTGCTGCTCGTCGCCGCCCTGATGGCTCTCCCGGTCGGGGCCGCGCAGCGGCTCGCGTCCTCGTTCCGCGGGACCTTGGTGTGCGCCAGCACCATCGGCGCGCTCAGCGTGGTTGCCGGGCTGGTGGCGGCCCGGCAATGGGCGCTGGCCCCGGGAGGGACCATCGTGCTGGTGGCGGCAGCCTGCTTCGTGGCGTCGGCGCTGGTCACCCCCGGTCGGCGACGACCAGCCCCGGGTTGACGCATAAGAACATGCGCATAGTACTATAAGGCCGTGGGCGCATCCCGGCAGGCCGATGCCCCGGTGCGGCCTGGAGACCGGGCGGCGCTGGAAGGCGCCACGGAGTTGCTCCGGGCGCTGGCCAATGCCCATCGCGTCGCCATCGTGTTGGAGTTGAGCGCCGGCAGCCGATGCGTCCACGAGCTGGTGGGTGTGCTGGGAATTTCCCAGCCTCTCGTCTCCCAGCACCTGCGGGTGCTCCGCTCCGTCCGGCTCGTCAGCGCGGAGCGTCGAGGTCGCGAGATCGCCTACTCGCTGGGAGACGACCACGTCGCCCACATCGTCAACGACGCCATCCTGCATGCGAAGGAACTGGAGAACCCGTGACCATGAACCATGAAGCCCACGCCCACCACGATCACGCCCACGGTGACTCGTGCGGCCACGTCGCTGTCGACCACGGCGACCACACCGACTACCTGCACGACGGCCACGCCCACCGTCCCCACGACGACCACTGGGACGAGTGCGAGCCTGCGGTCCACGTCGTCCACGACGAGCACGGGCACGAGCACGGGGACGGCTGTGGCCACGAGGTGGTCGACCACGGCGACCACCGCGATTACGTGCACGACGGCCATCGCCACGCCAGCCACGCCGGCCACTGGGACGAGCACTGAGCGCGACTGTGCCGTCTTCCGCCGCCCGGCCCCGCGACGTCGACACCGCTTGGGTGCACGAGCAGGCGGCCGGGCGGTTGGCCGCCCTGGACCAGCGCTACACGACGAAGCGGCGGGCGCTCGTCCACTCTCTGGCCGAGGCCGGGCGGCCGGTGACCATTGCGGACATCGTGAACGGCGGCTCCGGGTTCCCGATGAGTTCGGCCTACCGCAACCTCACCGTGCTGTGCGAGGCGGGGGTGGCTCGGCGGCTGGCCGGCGCAGACGACCTGGGGCGCTTCGAGCTGGCGGAGGACCTGAGCGGCGACCACCACCACCATCTGGTGTGTCGTTCCTGCGGCACGGTGGTCGACGTCCGTGCCTCCCCCCGGCTGGAGGAGGCACTTGTGGCGGCCGCGCGCGGCGCGGCCCGGGAGACCGGCTTCGACGTTGACGACCACCGCATCGAGCTCATCGGCCGGTGCCCGGCCTGCCGGTCGGCAAACGCCGCTGCGTCACGCTGAAGCGGCCGGCCTCAGGTCCACCCGACCTCGACGCGGCTCGCGGTCTGCTCCCGTTCGTGGGCCGAGACCCGACCCGTCCCGACGAGGCGGAGATCGCATGGGAAGGGGTCCGGCGAGGAGGGATCGAGCCTCAGGCCCGCTCGTCCACCCGGGGGGCGAGCCACCGCGAGAGGGCGAGGGAGCCGCCGGCCGCGCCCAGCACCAGGAGTCGACCGAGGCTGGGGAGGTCCCGGAAGTGGATGAGGGTGCCGGCGACGTCGCCGGCGTCGCACAGGCCACCGGCTTCGATCCATCCCCGCACCGGCGTGCCGTGACGCAGGGCCAGGAGGGAGCCCACGCCGAGGGCGACGTCGCGCGCCCCGAGCGAGCGGGCGAACAGCTTCACCGCCGGCCGGGTGGCCTCGGTGCCGACCCAGGGCCGGGACGGGAGCGTCGGCGCCACCATGGCGGTCAGCCCGAGCACGACCCGCCCAGCGGCGAGCAGGCCGGCTGCAGAGCGGGCACGGTCGGGCGTCACCGCCCGAAGCTACAGGCGCGAGCGGACCCGGTAACCGGAGAAGGCTCCGACCACGAGCAGCACCAGGGCGATGACGAGCAGCCATTTCAGCGCCTCGACCGCCAGACCGATCCCCCCCAGCAGCAGGGCCAGCAGCACCAGCAGCAGCACGACTCCCATGTCCGACCTCCATCTCTCCGGTGACGCCGCTGTACCCCGGCCGCCGGAACGGCACTCGCTACGAGGCGCCGACTACGAGCAGCACCAGGGCGATGACGAGCATCTACCTCGGTGCCTCCGATCGTTACGCTCGCCGCCGTGACCCGCAACCTCGTCTGGATCACCGGCGCGTCGAGCGGGATCGGTGCCGCACTGGTGGAGACCTGCCCGTGGCCCGACGCGCGCATCATCGGGACCAGTCGGCGCCCGCCCCCTGCGCCGGCCGAGCATCTCGCCGCCGACCTGTCGGACCCGGCCAGCTGGCCGGAGATCACGCGCTCGCTGGCCGAGGCCGTCGCAGGGGAACAGCCCGCACGGGTGGTCCTGTTCCAGGCGGCCGGGGCGCTGGAGCCCATCGGCTTCGCCGGTCGGGTGGACGACAGCGCCTACTGCCGCAACGTCATCCTGAACAGCGCGGCGCCGCAGGTGATCGGCCAGGCGTTCCTCGGCGCCACCTCGGGCGTAACCCGGCGCCACCTCGTCATGCTCACCTCGGGGGCGGCCACGACCCCCTACCCGGGTTGGTCGTCGTACGGCGCGGCCAAGGCGGCGCTGGACCAGTGGGTCCGGACGGTCGGTGCCGAGCAGGCGGGTGTCGAGAACGCCGCCCACGTCCTCGCCGTCGCCCCCGGCACGGTCGACACCGACATGCAGGCCAGGCTGCGCGCCGCCACCGAAGCGGAGTTCCCGCAGCGTCAGAAGTTCGAGGACCTCCATCGCGCCCGGAAGCTCGCCCCGCCGGACGAAGTGGCCCGCCGCATGTGGGCCCTCCTGGACAGCGGTCTCGCCACGGGCGCCGTCGTCGACCTCCGTCACCTCTAGGCTCCCCGCGATGGGCGAGCCGACCGGGCAGCCGGCCATCGAGTCGTTCCAGCTCGAGAACCGCACGTTCCCCCCGCCGGACGAGTTCAGGCGCCGCTCGCTGGTCACCGACCAGTCGCTCTACGACGAGGCGGCGCGGGACTGGCGCGGCTTCTGGGCCCGCCAGGCCCTGGCCCTCGACTGGTTCGACGAGTGGGACACCATCTGCGACTGGCAGCCCCCGTTCGCCCGATGGTTCGACGGCGGCACGCTGAACGCCAGCGTCAACTGCCTCGACCGCCACGTCGCCGCCGGACGGGGCGACCGCGTCGCCTTCCACTGGGAGGGCGAGCCGGGGGACACCCGAACGATCACCTACGCGCAGCTCCTGGCCGACGTCGAGCGGTTCGCCAACGTGCTGAAGGGGCTCGGCGTCCGCCGGGGCGACCGGGTGGCGATCTACATGCCGATGGTCCCCGAGCTGCCCGTGGCCATGCTGGCCTGCGCGCGCATCGGGGCACCCCACTCCGTGGTGTTCGGCGGGTTCTCGGCCGACGCCCTCCGGGACCGCATCGTCGACGCCGACGCCCGCGTCCTCGTCACCGCCGACGGCGGATGGCGGCGGGGCGCCGTCGTGCCTCTCAAAGCCAACGCCGACGCGGCCACCGCCCAGGTGCCGGCCGTCCACAGCGTCGTGGTCGTCCGCCGCACCGACCACGGCGTCGACATGCAAGACGGCCGCGACCATTGGTGGCACGATCTCATGGCCGGCGCCGAGGCCGCCTGCGAGCCCGAGCGCATGGACGCCGAGGACCTGCTCTACCTGCTCTACACCTCGGGGACGACGGCCAAGCCGAAGGGCATCATGCATTCGACGGGCGGCTACCTCACCCAGGTCGCCTTCACCCACCGGTACGTCTTCGACGTCGACCCGGAGACCGACGTCTGGTGGTGCGCGGTCGACATCGGGTGGGTGACCGGCCACAGCTACATCGTCTACGGGCCGCTGGCCAACGGCGTCACTGGCGTGCTGTACGAGGGCACGCCGGACCATCCCGGGCGCGACCGGTGGTGGTCGATCGTCGAGCGCTACGGCGTCACGCTCCTCTACACCGCGCCGACGGCCATCCGGACGTTCATGAAGTGGGGGACGGCGGAGCCGGCCGCCCATGACCTGTCGTCGTTGCGCCTGCTCGGCAGCGTGGGCGAGCCCATCAACCCCGAGGCGTGGGTCTGGTACTGGCAGCACATCGGGGGCGGCCGCTGCCCGGTGGTGGACACCTGGTGGCAGACCGAGACCGGCGCCATCATGATCTCGCCGCTCCCCGGCGCCACCACCCTGAAGCCCGGGTCGGCCACCTTCGCGCTCCCCGGGGTGGCCGCCGAGGTCGTCGACGACGCCGGGCGCCCGGTGGAGCGGGGCGGTGGGTACCTGACCCTCACCCGGCCGTGGCCGTCCATGCTGCGGGGCATCTGGGGGGACCCGGAGCGCTACCACGCCACGTACTGGAGCCGCTTCGAGGGCCGCTACTTCGCCGGCGACGGCGCCCGGTTGGACGACGACGGCTACTTCTGGCTCCTGGGCCGGGTGGACGACGTGATGAACGTGTCCGGCCACCGCGTGTCCACCACCGAGGTCGAGTCGGCCCTGGTCGACCACCCGAGCGTGGCCGAGGCGGCGGTCGTCGGGGCCAACGACGCCGTCACGGGTCAGGCCATCATCGCCTTCGTCACCTTGAAGGGCGGTCACGGGCCGGGCGCGGAGCACGCCCAGGAGCTGCGCCGCCACGTGACGACGCGCATCGGCCCCATCGCCCGCCCGAAGACGGTCGTGTTCACCGACGACCTGCCCAAGACCCGGAGCGGCAAGATCATGCGGCGGCTCCTGCGCGACGTCGCCGAGGGGCGGGCGCTGGGCGACACCACCACCTTGGCCGATGCGTCGGTGGTCGAGGAGATCAAGCGGCGGGCCGAGACGGCACCGACCGAGGACTGAACGGGGTGTCGTGGCGCTGGCGGGACGGCCCCGTCCAGCCCGGGCCGTCGGTGGTGTTCGACATGGACGGCGTGCTGTCGGACGCGGCCAGCCGCCAGCACTTCCTGGAGGCCGGCCGACGGGACTGGGACGCCTTCTTCGCCGCCTGCGGCGACGACCCGCTGATCGAGGAGGTCGCCGACCTGCTGTCGCTCCTGGACCGCCGACTCTGCATCGTCCTGCTGACCGGGCGCCCGGCCTCGGTGGAGCCCCAGACCCTGGCCTGGCTCGAGCACCACGACCTGCGCTGGGACCTCCTCGTCATGCGGGACGAGGGCGACTATGCCGCCGCCCTGCGGTTCAAGCGCAGCTCGGTGGCCGACCTCAGGCGCTACGGCATGGAGCTGTGCCTGGCCTTCGAGGACGACCGCCGCAATCTCGAGATGTTTCGGGCCGAGGGCGTCCCGTGCGTCTACATCCATTCCGGGTATTACGAGTGAGCGTCCGGCGCCCCTCGCGACGGGAACGTCCAGACCGGGTCCGACGTTTATTGGAGTGCCATGAACAAGAACACCTTCAAGACCTTCGTCCTGCTCGCCGGCATCGGCGGGCTCCTCGTCGCCGTCGGCCGCGTGGTCGGTGGCAACGGCGGTGCCGCACTCGGGCTCCTGCTCGGCGTGGCCATCGTCGGCTTCTCGTACTGGAACTCCGACAAGCTGGCCATCCGGGCGGCCCGGGCGGTGCCGGTCACCGAGGCCGAGATGCCCGAGTACTACCGCATCATGCGTGAGCTGACCACGGCGGCGAACATGCCGATGCCCAAGCTGTACATCACGCCGGACCTGCAGCCCAACGCCTTCGCCACCGGCCGCAACCCCCAGCACGCGGCCGTCGCCGTCACGCAGGGGATCCTGAACATCCTCGACTGGAACGAGCTTCGGGGCGTGCTGGCCCACGAGATCAGCCACATCGGCAACCGAGACATCCTCATCGGCTCGGTGGCCGCCGCCGTGGCCACCGGGATCAGCTTCATCGCCAACATGGCCATGTGGGGCGCCATGTTCGGCGGCGGCCGGGACGACGACAACGGGGGCAACCCGATCGGCCTGCTCCTCACGGCCATGCTGGCCCCCATGGCCGCAGGCCTCCTGCAGATGGCCCTCAGCCGCAGCCGGGAGTTCGAGGCCGACCGCACCGGCGCCCGCCTCATCGGCGACGGCGAGCCCCTGGCCCGGGCGCTGTTGAAGCTGCACGAGGGGGCCAAGCGCATCCCCATGAACGTCCAGCCGGCCCAGGCCCAGAAGTACATCGTCAACCCGCTGAGCGGCCGGCGGATCCAGTTCGCCAACCTGTTCACCACCCACCCCCCGGTGGAGGAGCGCGTCGGCCGCCTGCGGGCCGGCGAGTGGGCCCACAGCTAGCTGCGAAGGTCAGTCCCGGAAGTTGGTGAACTGGAGGGGGATGCCGAAGTCCTCCGCCTTGAGGGCGGCGATGACGGCCTGGAGGTCGTCGCGCTTCTTGCCCGAGACCCGCAGCTGATCGCCCTGGGCCTGGGAGCTGACCCCCTTCAGGCCCAGGTCCTTGACGAAGCGGTTCAGCTTGCGGGCGTTGTCGGCGGAGATGCCGGCGTTCAGGGTGATGGTCTGGCGGACCGCCCCTCGGGAGCCCTCCTCGACGGGGCCCCGATCGAGCGCCTTCAGGGACACCTGGCGCTTGACCAGCTTCTCCTCGACCACCTGGGTCACGGCCCGGAGGCGGTCTTCGGTGGAGGACCGCAGGCGCAGCTCCTGGCCCGACAACTCGACGGCGGAGTCCGTGCCCTTGAAGTCGAAGCGGGTGGAGAGCTCGCGGCTGGCCTGGTCGACCGCGTTGCGCACCTCCTGCATGTCGACCTCGGAAACGACATCGAAGGTGGGCACGGCGCACACGCTATCCTCGGCTCCCCACTGGGGTCGGTGCCCGAGCGGCCAAAGGGAGCAGACTGTAAATCTGCCGGCACAGCCTACGGGGGTTCGAATCCCTCCCGGCCCACCACGGACGCGGTTC
>DATLFQ010000017.1:0-4214 GCA_035540915.1 Acidimicrobiales bacterium | reverse complement strand
ACGCTGAGGTCGCGGGTTCGAATCCCGCCTTCCCGACCAGGAAAGTGGTTGCTGGTCGCGGCGACTGCACCACCGACCTGGAGACCTGCAGCCGTGGCCCGATGGCCGGCTGCGCTCCTGGCCGGGTCGGGGCTACCGTCGCGGCGTGAGCGGCCCGCGGCTGCCCGATGGGGTCGTGCACGAGCTCCCGAAGGACCTACGCGAGATGCTGATCGCCAGCACGGCGGCGCTCGACGCCTGGAAGGACATCACACCACTGGCGCGCAACGAGTTCATCTGCTGGGTCGAGGACGCCAGGCAGGCGCCGAGCCGGGAGCGCCGCATCCGCCGGGCCGTGGAGGAGCTGGAGGAAGGCCAGCGCCGGCCGTGCTGCTGGCCAGGGTGCAAGCACCGAGAGCGGACCGGCCTGTAGTCGTCGGCCCCTCACCCGCCTCGGGGATAGGATCGAGGAAACGAGCCAGAGTTCGGCGTTCGTCCTTGACCTGACAGGGATCGCGACCGCTCCTGCCCGAAGGCAAGGAAGTCTGGGTGGCCGATACACCTCTCACCAGCAGTCTGGCTGCGTTGTCGCGCTTCTTCGTCGGCGACGGCACCCTGGAGCAGACGCTGGCCCGGGTCGCCGACCTCACCGTCGAAGCCGTGCCGGCAGCCGACATGGCGGGCATCACGATGCTCGTCGAAGGCCGCGGCCGGACGCCGGTCTTCACCCACGAGACGGCCCCGGAGATCGACCAGGCGCAGTACGACTCGGGCGAGGGCCCCTGTTTGACCGCGTTCGAGGAGCAACGGATCACTTCGATCGAGTCGACCCGCGAGGAGGCGGAGTGGCCCGCCTTCCGGCGGGCCGCCGCCGACCACGGGATCTACAGCACCCTGTCGTTCCCACTCGTTGTCGACAAGGACGCCGTGGGTGCGCTGAACCTCTACTCCCGGCGGGAGCGCGCCTTCACCGACCACGACCGGGAGACCGGCGAGCTGTTCGCGTCGCAGGCCGCCATCGTGCTGGCCAACGCCCAGGCTTACTGGGACGCCCGCGAGCTGAGCACGGGGCTCGGCGAGGCGATGAAGAACCGGGCCGTGATCGAGCAGGCCAAGGGCGTGCTCATGGGGGCCCAGGGATACGACGAGGACGAGGCGTTCCAGGTGCTCGTGCGTGCGTCGCAACGTGAGAACGTCAAACTGCGCGCCGTCGCTCAGCGGATCGTGGACAACGTGACGGCCCGCCGCCGTGGCGGCTCGAAGGACGTCACGTGACCGACCACAGCCCGAGTGCCGTGGCCATCCGCCGCGGTCTCCGGCTGGCGGACTGGAGCGCACGGGACCTGTGGGTTGCGGCGGTCGGGATCGGCGGAGGCTTCGAGGCCCGGGACGTCCAGCGCATCGCAGCGGGCGAACAACTGGCGACGCCCATGGAGCACGACATCCTGGCGGCAGCGCTCAACGACCACTTCATCGAGGGGCGTCGGCACCCCAACGTCCCGACGTGGGCGGAGCTGCACGCCCGAGGCTGACGCCGCGCGTCAGCGCAGCCCGCGGGTCCGCTTGTTCAGCTCGTTGCCCAGGGCGACGTGGATCTCGGTGACCAGCTCCTGGTCGAGCTGCTCCACCATCGCCTCCGCGATCGTCTGAGGGTCGGCGACGCGGTCCTGCCCGGCGATCAGGAGGTGGGCGAGATGGTGGGTGGTCAGGATCGGTCCGCCGAGGTCGATCGAGCCGGGGTCGATGCCACCGCGCTCCAGCCCCCCGCAGAGGGCGTTGTAGATCAGCTCGAGCTTGCGGGCCTGGTCCGGTGTCATCTCGTCGTCCTCCTTGGGTTCGGTGCCGCCGTCGTCGCCTCCCGGGCCGTTCGCCTCCACGTCGAGGACCGCCCGGGGCACCTCTTCGGCCCGGACGTAGCGCACGTGCCAGCGCTCGCTCTGGAGCTCCCACGAGAAGCCGAACCGCAGGGCGTTGCGCTCCAGCCACGGGAACCGGCCGCCCAGCTCCACCGAGTCGACGTCGACGGCCAGGCCCCACCCGTGGTTGCTGCTGCCCGGTGAGGCGGCCTCGGCGGTGTTCGGCCGCTGGTACCAACGCTTGCCCTGGAACATCTTGTGCGGTCGGCGCTGGACCCGCAGTCGCCGGCCTTCGTCGGTGTCCTCGGCGCGGTAGCGGTCCCGGAAGATCCGCTCCTGCTGCTCGAACGGCCGATAGGCGTTGCCGGGAAACCTGGGATTGAGCTCGACGCCGTCCGCCTCGGCGGCGATGCGCATCGCCGTCCAGGCCCGGGCGGCCAGGTGGTGCAACTGACCGACATCCTTCACCTGTCGGAGCAGATCGGTGGGCAGGCCGCCGTTCGTCCGGCCTTGCAGGTCGTCTGGTCGCACCAGGTCGAGGATCAGGAGCGGCACATCCACCTCCGGCCGGGAAGCGTAGGCCGGCCGGGCGGGCCTCGCCGGGACGGCTGTCGGGCCGCCCGGGAACCTGGCACCATGACGCCATGCCGGCCCCGACGGTGACCCGGCCGTCGACGGCCGGACTGCCGCGATGACGACCCGCTTCGACCGGGCCGAGGCACTCCGCCGGCTGGACGCGGAGGAGTTCGACGTGCTCGTGGTGGGGGGCGGCGTCACGGGGGCCGCCATCGCCCTCGACGCCGCCACTCGCGGAATGCGCACCGCGCTGATCGAACGCCACGACTTCGGGTCGGGAACCTCCTCCCGGTCGTCGAAGCTCGTCCACGGCGGCATCCGCTACCTCGAGCAGTTCGATGTCGGGCTGGTGTGGCAGGCGCTCCGGGAACGGCGGAACCTGCTCCGCAACGCCCCGCACCTGGTCACCGTCCAGCCGTTCGTCATCCCGATCCTCACCAAGGGCGGCATCATCCCGAGGATCGTGGCCCGCGGCTTCGGGCTGGTGCTGTGGTTCTACGACCTGGTCGGGGGCGCCATCGGTCGCCTCCGGCACCGGCGCCTCGACAAGGCGCAGACCCTGGCCCACATGCCGACCCTGGCCGCCGGTCCGGTCGACCACTCCTACCTCTACTACGACGCCCGGGTCGACGACGCCCGCCTGGTGCTCGCCATGGCCCGTACCGCGGCGGACCACGGGGCGGCGGTCGCCAACTACGCGGCCCTCACTGCGGTCCACAAGGACGCCTCGGGGCGGACGGTCGGGGCGACCGTCGACGCCGGCGACGGCACGGTGGAGGTGCGGGCGGGAGTGGTGGTCAACGCCGGTGGCGTGTGGGTCGACCACATCGACGGCATGGACGTGCCGGTCGACTCGCCGACCATCCGCCCTGCTCGCGGCGTGCACATCGTCGTGCCGAGGGCGTTGCTGCGCAACGACGCCGGGGTGATCCTGCCCATCCCCGGCCGCAAGGGCAGCGTGTTCGCCATCCCGTGGGACGAGCAGTTCTCCTACGTCGGCACCACCGACACGGACTTCGGCGGCAGCCTGGACGACCCCTACTGCACCGGCGGCGAAATCGAGTACCTGCTCGCCAACCTCAACCACAACCTGGCGGCGCCGGTCACCGCCGATCAGGTGGTCGGCAGCTGGGCCGGTCTGCGGCCGTTGTTGAAGGGGGCGGCACCCAAGACGGCGGACCTGAGCCGCAAGCATCGCCTGACGCGTTCTCCGAGCGGCGTCGTCAGCATCGCCGGGGGGAAGCTCACGACCACTCGGGCCATGGCGGAGCAGACCGTCGACATGGCCCTACAGGTGCTCGGGCGGACGGCCCGGTGCCGGACGAGGTCGCTGCCGCTGCACGGTGCGCCCGGGTACGACCGTGTCGACGATCGTGGTCTCGGCGTCGTGCTGCGGGACCACCTGGTCGGCCGCTTCGGCGCAGATGCCGCCGCGGTGCTGGACCTGATCGTCGGCGACCGCGACATGGGCCGCCCGGTGGTGGCCGGCCTTCCGTACGTGCGGGCGGAGGTGCGGTTCGCCGTCGACCACGAGATGGCCCGCACGATCGGTGACGTGCTCGACCGGCGGACCCGGGCCCGCCTCCTGGCCCGGGATGCGTCGGCGGACGCGGCCGGAGCGGTGGCCGACCTCATGGCCGACGCACTGGGCTGGTCGGCCGGCGAGCGGGCCCGCCAGGTCGAGCGCTACCTCTCGTCGGTCGCCGAGGAGCGGGCCGCGCTGGCGGCGACGTTCCCACAGGTGAGCAGCGCCCGGGCCGTCGCCGGGGGCTGGGTGCCCGGCGTGCGGCTCCCGAGGCGCCT
>DATLFQ010000016.1:0-3223 GCA_035540915.1 Acidimicrobiales bacterium | reverse complement strand
GCCTCCGCCCGTGCGGAGCCGCTGGCGTGCCTGGTAGGGCCCGATCTCACCGTCCAGCAGCCGGCGAAGCAGGCTCTCGTCCTCGGCTGCATCCCGGGGATCGAGCAGGTCGCCGATCCCGCCCTGGAGCAGCTCGGCCTCGTCGCGGCCGACCGCCGTGCACAGGTGGTGGTTCACTCCGAGGAGCACGCCCGACGGGTCGCTGAGGGCCATGGGCGTCGGGATGGCGCCCATCAGGCCCCAGGCCGGGTT
This sequence comes from Acidimicrobiales bacterium, assembly GCA_035540915.1. Classification (GTDB taxonomy): domain Bacteria; phylum Actinomycetota; class Acidimicrobiia; order Acidimicrobiales; genus DATLFQ01. The sequence goes on along the minus strand of DATLFQ010000016.1, from coordinate 2,971 downwards.
GTCCGGCGATGGAGTGCCGCCCACCCTGCGCCGCCTCCTTCCGCACGGCACCCACGAAGACCCGTGCCGCTCTGTCTGAATAGACCGTTAAGTCTACCTGTATCTGTCAGGGACCGTTTCGGTGCGTGCCGGCGGCGGCGGTCGGCGCCCGATCGCCGGCCAGGGCACCCTGCCCTTCAGGCCGTGCTCAGGGCTAGTGCCGCGTCAGGCAACCTTGGCCTTGCAGATCCACCACCGTGGAGTCGCGATGGCGCACGCTTGTCGCGGATCGCTGGAAATGTAGGTCCGCGATCACCGAAAGTGTCGGTGGTCCCGAGGCCCGGAGCGGGTCGTTGGTGATGGTAGGCAGATCACTCCTCGGGCGCCATCACCTCCTCCAGTAGATCCCGGACGGCGACCGGCCCGGCGCAGTGCGGGCAGGCGCCTCCGAGGCCGACGCGGGTGAGCCACACGCGGCAGTCAGGGCACCGGCCGGGCGCCAGGCTGCGGCGCCGGCAGACGGCGCAGGCGTAGACGTCGCCCGGTTCACCGGGGCTGGCGGCGACGTGCGTCGGTCCCGACGGCGGGACGGTGTGAGAGCGCTCCCACGCCGTCTTGCGGCACGCCGTCGAGCAGTGGCGGTGCCGGGACGAGCTCGGTGAGAACCACCGCTGGCACACCGGGCAGGCGGTCTCAGCCACGGGACGCCACCGCCTTGCGGGTGGCCTCGGCGCGGGCCCGGTGGCTGCGCATGCGATAGCTGTCGCCGTCGATGTTGACGACGACGCTGCGGTGCAGCAGGCGGTCCAGCATGGCGCCGGCCACCATGGCGTCGTCGTTGAACACCTTCCCCCAGCTGGCGATCCCCAGGTTGGTGGTCAACACGATGCTGCCCTTCAAGTAGCGCTGGCTGACCACCTGGAACAGCGCCGAGGCGGCCTCGGCCGGGAGCGGCAGGTAGCCCACCTCGTCGATGATGAGCACGCGCGGCCCGGCATAGAAGCGCATGGTCGTCGCCCACCGGCCCTCCAGGGCGGCTCGGTGACAGCGGGCGGCCAGCTCGGAGGCAGTGGTGTAGTAGGCCCGCATGCCGGCGGCCACCGCGGCGTGGCCGAGCCCGACGGCCAGCATCGTCTTGCCCACACCGGGCGGGCCGATGAACAACACGTTGGTGGCGTCCTCCACGAAGCGCAGGGTCCCCAGCTCGGCGATGAGGCTGCGGTCCACCGAGGGCTGGGCCGAGAAGTCGAAGTCGGCCAGGGTGAACGGCGACGGCAGGGAGGCGAAGCGGGCCAGGCTGGCCCGGCGGCGTTCGTCGACGGCCTCGACCTCGATGCCCAACAGGCGCTCCAGGAACGCCGAGTGGGAGAGCTTGGCCTTGGTGGCCTCCTCCAGCACCCCGGGCAGGGCCTCGGCCGCCGCTGCCATGCGCAGGAAGGCCAGGTGGGACCGGAGACGCTGGTAATCCGAGGACGCGCTCATGCCGACACCTCGGTGGCACCGGGGAAGGCCAGGCGGATGACCTCGGCCATGCCCTCGAGGTCGACGGCCGGGTCGGCGCCGGCGGCGCCGAGGAGGCGGGCCCGCTCGGCCAGCGCCGCCTGCCCCGGCGGGCGGTTGGCCTTGCGATCGCAGGGCCTCGCCGTGGTGAACTGGCCGAGCACCACCTTCTCCAAGGCCTCGCGGTGCGCCTCGGTGCGCACCATGGCACCGGTGCCGGGCGCGGCCAGGCGGTGGGTGACGAGGACGACACCGGCGGGACCGACGATGTCAACGGTGGCGGTGCCGAGACGATGGCGCAGGGTCATGATCACCCCGGCCAGGCCGGGCGGCACCGAGTAGCGGTTGCCGCGGAAGGCCACGGTGGCCTGGTGGTCGACGGGGGCGGTGACCTCGACGGTGGCCGGATAGGCGGCCGCTGGCAGCGCCGACAACGGCTCGGCGGCGGCCAGTTCAGCGACGGTCGGCCACCGGGGCCGGGAACCGTCGGCCGGAGGATCCTCGATGCGGCCTGGACTGCGCAGGCGGGCGTCGCCGGTGCTGGCCCAGAACCGGTCCAGGCTCACCTGGGCGGCCTCGGGCGACTCCGCCGCAACGGTGCGCCACCACCGCCCGGTGGCGAAGCGCACAGCCGCCTCCACCGCCCCCTTGCGGTTGCCCCGCCGCGGCGGGCAGGGAACCACGACGGCCCCGTAGTGCTTCGCCACCGGGGCGAAGCTGGCCTGCACGTCGGCGCTGCCGGGCACGATCACCGTGGCCATGCGGTCCACCCGCCAGTGCCGGGCGGTGCCGCCCAGTCGGCGCAGCACGCCGTCCATGGCCTCGACGAGGTGGGCCTGATCGGTGGCCGGGGCAATCACCCCCCGGGAGCGGCCCGAGTGCGGCAGGGTGCCGAGCAGGACGTAGGCGGTGCCGCCCCACGGCGCCGAGCGGCGCTCGAACCAGTCCCATTGGATCTCCTCGCCGGCGGGGTGGGCGATGTCGATGGTGTCGCGGCCGACTACGCCGGTGCAGGCCTCGCAGCGCGGGCGCAGGCCGGCGGAGCGGAGCTGGCGGACGAAGCTCGGGTAGGCCCGGTCGTAGCCGAGGGGCACCACCTCGTCGAACAGCGCCGATGCCCATACGTGCGGGTCGTCGGCGAAGCGGGCGGCCAGGTAGGGCACGAACGCCTCCAGCGGGTCGGGGGCCGAGGACCGGCGGGTGCCGGGCTCCCGTCCATCCAGGTAGGCCTTGGCCGTTCGCCAGTCGCAGTCGATGTGGCGGCCGATCGCGGCGAACGACCAGCCCCTCTTCCTGAGTGCGTGGATCTCCACGTCTTCTCCCTGTGTGAGCATGAGCTCGGGCTTCCTCCTGGTGCTGGCCGGTATCGGAACCGTCAGCGTGGGAGGGAGCCCCAGCTCGTTGGTGGACCCTGCTTTCAAGGCCCACCCAGGGCACTCAGGACCTACATCTTCAGTGATCGCCTTCCTACAGACTCAGGTGATCCTCAACA
>DATLFQ010000015.1:0-23482 GCA_035540915.1 Acidimicrobiales bacterium | reverse complement strand
GCGGGCCCACCGCCTTCGCATCGACCTCGAACTCGACCATCTTCGTCTCCGCCCCCAACTCGTACCGGCGGGACTCTAGCTGGGGGCGAGAGCCGGCGACCGGCGCCGCAGGACCACCTCGGTCCCACTTGCAGGGAACTGGACGTCGACCTGCATCAGCGCCTCCATCAGGAGCAGGCCGCGCCCGCGGTCGCCGGCCGACGGCGGTGGGCGCCAGCGGCCGAAGTCGCGGACGATCACGATGACCTCGCCACCCTCGCAGCTCGCCTCCACCTCGATGCACTCCTGTCGCGGGCCAACCGGGTGCTCCACTGCGTTGGCGGCCGCCTCCGAGCAGGCCAGGACCACGTCGTCGCAGGTCGCCTCGTCGACGCCGCCTTCATCGAGGAAGTCGCGCAGCGCGCGGCGCAACTCGGGCAACGAGGCGAAGCTGGCCGGCAACCGCAGGCGCAGTCCGGAGCCGCCAGAAGACGTCCGCACGGCAAGGACGGCGGCGTCGTCGGGCTCCCCTGCCTCCCGGGTCACCGCCACGAGGTGGTCGACGAGGGCGGCCGGCTCACGCAGCGGCCCCCCCGCTGCGCTCGCCAACCGGGCCAGCCCGTCGTCGATGCGCACCGACCGGCTCTCCACCAGGCCGTCGGTGTAGAGCACCAGCGTCGATCCGGGTACCAGCCGCCGCTCGTCCTCGTCGCAGGGCAGCTCCCGCAGTGCGCCGATCGGGACCGACTGGGCGCCGGTCAGGAACTCGGCGGTGCCGTCGGGCCGGACCACCAGCGGGGGGAGGTGGCCGGCGCTGGCGAAGCGCAGGCGCCCGGTGGCCGGCGTCAGCCTGGCGGCCAGGACCGTGGCGAACTCGGTGCCGCCCAGCGTCGTCACGAGCCGATTCAGGCGCACGAGGGCCTGCGCCGGCTGGTACCCCTCGAGGGCGTAGGCCCGGAGGGCGTTTCGCAGCTGGCCCATGGCGGCGGCGGCCTCGACCCCCTTGCCCACCACGTCGCCGATCACCAGGAACAGGTCGCCGTCGGGCAGGGTGACGGCGTCGTACCAGTCGCCGCCCACATCGACCTCGACCGCTCCGGCGACGTAACGGGCGGCCAGGTCCACGTTGGGGACGTCCGGCAGCCGCTCGGGCAGCAGGCTCCGCTGCAAGGTGGCCACCAGCCGGACCTGGCCTTCCAGGAGCCGTTCCTTCTCGAGGGTGGACGACGCCAGCTGCGCGAGCTGCACCACGATGTCCTCGTCCGCTTCGGTGAACTCGCCGTCGTGCTTCTCCGACAGCAGCAGCTCGCCCAGGTGCGAGCCGTTGCGCGTTCGCAGGGGCGCCACCAGGCAGCCCCGGAGCGGTGGGCGACGCTCGGCGCCGGCGGCCAGGCGCTCCCACGCCCCATGGCCGCGCAGCGCGTCGTCGGTCAGGCGGACCGCGGCCGTACCGTCGCACAACCACCGGGACACCTCGGCCATGGCCGAGGCGGTCCGGTCGTCCCGCCACGACGCGTGCTCGTCCGACAGGGATACCGCCACCGCGTCGTCGGCGCCGGGGCAGCTGACCCTGATGGCGCCTAGACGGGCGCCGACGATGGACCGGGCGTGTTCGCAGATCGACGAGAGGGTCTCGTCGAGCGTGAGCGGCCGGTTCATGGCGACGGCGGCCCGGGCCAGCTCCCGGAACTGGTCGGCGGTCCGCCGCTCGTGGGCACGAGCGCGTTCCCGCCCCAAGGCGGTTGCCGCGAGCTGCGCCAGCTGGACCAGGATGGCCTCGTCGGTCTCGTCGAACTCGCCCTCGTACCGGTCCGACAACTGGATGAGCCCGAGGTTCTGGCCGTCCCCGCTGACCAGGGGGGCGGCCAACCAGCCCCGCATGGGCGGGTGGCTGGCGGCCGCGTCACCGAACCCCCGCCAGGCTGGATGGGCCTCCAACTCGACCTGGGTGAGGCGCATGGGCTCGTTGCGGGCACAGACGACGGCGTAGATGCCCGATCCACCTGACGGTTCGTCGTAGTCGCGCCAGGCTGCGTACTTGTCCGACAACGAAACGGCCGAGATGGCCTGCGCCCAGTTCTGGCCGATCGTCATGCTGGTCACCGACTGGTGGGCGCCGATGATCTCCCTCGACCGCTCGTTCACCTCGCAGACGATCTGGGCCACCGAGCGCGGCGTGTTCAACCCGAGCGCCAGGTCGGCCAGTGCCCGCATGGCGGCGCCGTGGCGGCGCTCGCGCTCGGCAGCAGCCGTGGCTGCGCCGAACAGTCGAGCGTTGGCGATCGCCACCGCGGCGTAGCCCGAGATGGCCTCCGCCATGCGCACGTCGCTGTCGTCGAAGGCGCCCGGCTCACGATGGCCGAGGACCAGCACACCGCGCACCGGACCGCCCGCCCCGGTGACCGGGACGGCGAGGTAGCTGCGCAGGATCGGCTGGTCACCCGCCCCGAGGAGCAAGGGCATGGCAGCTGGGTCGGCTTCGGCGGTGACGTCGGCGATCCGCACCGTCCCGGCGGCCGGCAGGACATCGACCGCCGGCTGCTCCGGTGGAACCGGACACTCGGCCCTCAGGGCGGGGTCACCGGCCATGGTGCACAGGACCTGGGGAGTCCCGTCCTCGCCGGGCCCTTCGTAGAAGAAGGCGCCGATCTGGGCCGCGGTCTGCTGGACCGCGGCGTCAATGACCGCCTGGAGGGCGCGCTGGTGGTCCAGCTCGGCCATGAGTGCCTGGCCGATCCGGTCGAGGTTCTCGACGGTGGCGCGAGCGCGCTCGTCCGCCCGGATTCGCTGGATGCCCACGGCCAACGAGTCGGCCACGAGCGCGAGTGCGTCGAGAACGGCGGCCTCCTGCGGCTGCCGGAAGAACATGGCCAGGACGCCGGTGAGCTCGTCGCCGGCCACCAGCGGGTAGCCGGCGAACGCGACCATCCCTTCTCGTGCCGCCCAGGCGGGATCGGCGATGTCCGGGTCGTCCTGCACCTGGTTGGTGAGGCGCGGCACCCGGTCGCTCGCGATCCGACCGATCTTGTAAGAACCGATGGGAATCCGGCCGTGCGCGCCGTCGAGGTGGGTGTAGAGGCCGGCGCTGGCCTGCAGGACGAGCACGCGGTCCCTCCGCTCGACCAACCAGATCCGGGCGAACGCTGCCCCGAGACGGGCAACCGCTGCCTCGGCGCCCCGCTGCAGAACGGTCCGCAGGTGACCGCCCGCCGCGAACGCCGCCAGCACGTCGGCCACCAGGCCGGTGACCGGAGCCTGCTCGTCTCCGGTCGTGCCGTCCGCCCCCCCTGCCGCCTGGTCTTCCATGGCCTCCCGCCAGTCCGTTGCGGCCCGAGAGTCTAGGAGGCGGCCGGCCTAGCCCACGGGCTCCATGGCCTCCAGTCGCACGGCCGACTGCTTGTAGTTGGGCTCGCGCGAGATGGGGTCGAACTCGTCGACGGTCAGGCGGTTCACGCAGCGCTCGTCGTAGTGGAACGGCATGAACACCTCGCCCTCCCGGACGATGGCGGTCACCCGCACCACCACGTCCTCCACCACCCCGCGCCGTGACGCCAACCGCACCCGCTGCCCGGAGGCCAGCCCGAGGCGGGCCGCGTCCGCCGGGTTGACCTCGACCCACGCCTCGGGGGCCAGGCGCTCGAGGAGGTCGACCCGGCCGGTCTTGGTTCTCGTGTGCCAGTGCTCCACGGTCCGGCCGGTGTTCAGCAGCAGCGGGTAGCGACTCGTCGGTGCGTCGGCGACGGGCTCGGGGGACACGCACCACAGGCGGGCCCGGCCGCTCGGCGTCGGGAAGACGCCGTCGGCGTAGAGCCGGGCGGTGCCCCCCTCCTCGGCGGTGCCGGGTGGGCAGGGCCACTGCAGCCCGCCGGCCCGGTCGATGCCGTCCCACGTCATGCCGCTGTAGTCGCACAGGCGGCCGGCCGACACGCGGGCCCACTCGGCGAAGGCGTCCTCGGGCCCGCGCCAGCCACCGAACAGCTCCCGGTCGCAGCCGAGGGCGCGGGCGACCTCCAGGAAGATGTCGAAGTCGGCCTTGGCCAGGCCGGGCGGCTCGACCGCCTTGCGCACACGGGAGGCCCGGCGTTCGGAGTTGGTGTAGGTCCCGTCCTTCTCGCCCCAGATGGCGGCCGGCAGGACGATGTCGGCCAGCGCCGTGGTCGGCGTCTCGAAGCCGTCCTGGACCACCAGCAGGTCGAGCGACGCCAGCGCCTTCTCCAGGCGGGCCCGGTTGGGGAACGACACCGGCGGGTTGGTGGCGATCACCCACAGGCCCTTGATGGTCCCGTCGAGGATCCCGTCGACGATGTCGGGGTAGGCGCGGCCCCGCTCGGCCGGGATGCGGTCCTCGGGCAGGCCCCACAGCGCGGCCAGCTCGGCCCGGTGGTCCGGGTCAGCCCAGTCGCGGTAGCCGGGCATGGAGGCGGTGAACCCGGCCTCCCGGGTCCCCATGGCGTTGCACTGGCCGGTGAGGGAGAACGGCGCGGCGCCAGCCCGGCCGACGTTGCCGGTCAGCAGGCACAGCGTGTTGAGCAGGGTGACCGTCTCGGTGCCCTGCACCGAGTGGTTGACGCCCATGGTCCACCCGACGAAGCCGCGCTCGGCCCGCCCGAAGGCCAGCGTGGCGGTCCGGAACAGGTCGGCGTCGATGCCGCACTCGGCCGCCACCCGCTCGACCGGGTAGCTCTGCACGTGGGCGGCCAGCTCCTCGTAGCCCTCGGTGGAGGCCGCGACGTAGCCGTGGTCGACCAGCCCTTCGTCGATCAGCAGCTTGATCATCCCGTTGAGCAGCACGATGTCGGTCCGGGGCCTCACCGGCAGGTGGAGGTCGGCCACCATGGCGGTCTTGGTCACCCGGGGGTCGACCACGATGAGCGTGGCGTCCCGGTTGTCCAGCACCCTCGGCGCCAGCAGCGGGTGGTTGTCGGCCAGGTTGGAGCCGACGAGCAGGATGCAGTCGGCCTGGTCGAGGTCCTCGTAGGCGCCGGGCGGGCCGTCGCTGCCGAAGCTGCGCTTGTAGCCCGACACCGCGCTGGCCATGCACAGCGTCGTGTTGCCGTCGTAGTGGCGCAGGCCGAGGCCGAGGCGGGCCAGCTTGCCGAGCGCGTAGAACTCCTCGGTCACCAGCTGGCCGGTGCTGAGCACGGCGAAGGCGTCGGGGCCGTGGTCGGCCAGGATGCGCCGAGCCCCGACGACCATGGCGCCCACCGCCTCGTCCCAGCTGGCCGGCCGGCCCCCGATGCTCGGCGTCGTCAGCCGGCCATCGGCGGCCAGGGTGTGGTGCTCGGTCAGGCCCTTGGGGCACAGGCGTCCGTCGTTGACCGGGTGGTCCGGGTCGCCGGCCACCGCCACCGCCCGCCCGTCCCGGACCCCGACCAGCATCCCGCAGCCCACCGAGCAGTAGCCGCAGGTGGTCCGCACCCACCGCTCCGGCGCCCTCGTCCCGTGGATGACGCCGGCCCGCTCGTCTGCGACGTAGCCCGTCACCGGTGGCCGCGGCCGCCGAAGAAGGGGACGGCGACCCGGTACGGCACCACCGTGACGTAGAAGAGGTAGCGGCCGGCCAGCTCGCCGGCGCCCAGGACGGCGAGGGCGACCGCCAGGCGGCCGCCGGCAGCCGGGCCGGCCAGCGGGTCGGCGGCGGCCCACGCCACCAGGGCGAGGCCCACGACGACGGCGGCCAGGCGCGCCTGGACCAGGCCGCGGAACCGGCCCCGCAGCAGCGTGGCCGTGCCCTGGTGCTGGCGGTCGTGGCGCGAGCGGAGCACGCGGGCCAGGTGGGCGTGGGCGGCGACCTGGGCCAGCGACCCCGCTGCCGCGACGGCCATCAGGGCCAGGACCAGGCCCGGCTCCAGCCGGCCCCGGTCCAACGTCAGCAGCGCCACCAGCGGCCCGGTCACCGCGGCGGTGGCGAAGAAGGCGACGAGGGTCCGCCGCGAGTTCCACACCGGCCGGCTGCGCACGAGATACAGGCGCCCGCTGGCGTACACGCCGGCCGCGCCGAGGACCACCGCAGCCAACCCCAACGGCAGGCGGAGTGCGCCGGCGGCCCAGCCCTCCCAGGCCGCGGCGTACGCCAGCGACAGCAGGGCGAAGCCCGACAGCAGGGCGACCTCGCGCGACAGCCACGAGGTGCGCACGTTGCGCAGCGCCTTCAGCGCGCGGGCCGGCCGGCCCAGGTGCAGCAGCGAGGCGCCCATGGCCACCGAGCCGGCCGCCGCCGCGCCGACCGCGCCCCCGGCCAGCCGGCGGCCCCCGGCCAGCTCGGCCAGGACCGTGGCCGCCACCGTCCCCAGCGAAAGCTGGGTCAGCAGGGTCAGCGCCACCAGCGGCCAGTGCGGGTGCTCCGGCTGCACGGCGTGGTCGCCGGCCGCCACCGCGTCGCCGGCCAGGTCGAGCGGCAGGATCAGCCGGGTGGTGGACAGCGTGACGTCCGAGGGCGGCAGGCTGGGCGCGTCGGCGGCACGGTGGTCCGCCCGCCAGGCGGCGACGTCGACCGGCTCGACGTCGATGGCCCGGGTCGGGCAGGCGCCGACGCAGGCCGGCTTCTGGCCCGCCTCCAATCGCGGCACGCACATGTCGCACTTGGAGACGATCTTGCGGCGCCGGTCGAACACCGGCACCTCGTAGGGGCAGTTCCAGATGCAGTACTGGCAGCCGATGCACTCGTCCTCCAGGTGCTTGACCACCCCGTTGCCCAGCTTCACGTAGGCGTTGGTCGGGCAGCCCGACAGGCACGTCGGCTCCAGGCAGTGGTTGCAGGCCATCGACATGGAGAAGCGCCGGGTCTGGGGGAACGCGCCGCTCTCCAGCTCACCGACCCGGCGCCAGGCCACGTCGACCGGCGTGTCGTTCTGCTCGGCGCAGGCCACCTCGCAGGAGTGGCAGCCGATGCACGCCTCCATGGCGAAGCTGAACCGGTACTGCTGGCCGGCGTCCAGCGGCAGGAGCTCGGGCCCGCCGGGGCCGACACCGGTGAGCTTGCGCAGCCGGTCGGCGACCCCCGGCGGGGCGTCGTCGACGATCGTCAACCGGGGACCTGCACCTGCACGACCCCGTCGACCACCCGCACCGGGAACACCGGCACGGTGACGGAGGCGTCGTCGAGACAGACGCCGGTGCGCAGGTCGAAGGACTGCTTGTACATCGGCGACGCCACCTTGGGGACGTCGCGCCGGGAACCGACGATGCCCCGGGACAGGACGTTGGCGCCGCTGAAGGGGTCGTGGTTGGAGATGGCGTACAGCGCGTCGTCGGGCGAGGTGCGGAACAGCGCCACCTGCCGCCCGGCCACCATGGCGGCCACGCCGCGGTCGGGCAGCAGGCCGTCGAGCGGGCACACCGCGGCCCACGTCATCGGACCACCCCGGCCATGGCCGGCTTCTCCTCGGGATGGGCGGGGCGCAGCTGGCCGCGCTCGGGGACCATGACCACGCCCGGGTCGGGCTCGTCGGAGTTGACGAACGTCCGGAAGCGGCCCAGCTTCTCGGGGTCCTCGACGGTCTCCCGCCACTCGCAGCGGTAGCTGTCGACGTGTCGGGCCATGTCGGCCTCCAGCTCGGCGCAGATGCCCAGGACGTCGTCGACGACGACTCGCCGCAGGTGCTCGATGCCGCCCTCCAGCTTGTTGAACCACGTCGCCGTGCGCTCCAGCCGGTCGGCGGTGCGGATGTAGAACATCAGGAAGCGGTCGATGTAGCGGACGAGCGTCTCGGAGTCGAGCTCGGCGGCCAGCAGGACGGCGTGCTGCGGCTTCATGCCGCCGTTGCCACAGACGTAGAGGTTCCACCCGGCCTCGGTGGCGATGACGCCGAAGTCCTTGCTCTGGGCCTCGGCGCACTCCCGGGTGCAGCCCGAGACGGCCGACTTGAGCTTGTGCGGCGAGCGAAGGCCGCGGTAGCGCAGCTCCAGCTCGATGGCCAACGAGGTGGAGTCCTGCACCCCGTAGCGGCACCACGTCCGGCCGACGCAGGACTTCACCGTGCGCAGCGCCTTGCCGTAGGCATGGCCCGACTCCATGCCCACTGCGATCAGGCGCGCCCAGATGGCGGGCAACTGGTCGACCCGGGCCCCGAACAGGTCGATGCGCTGGCCACCGGTGATCTTGGTGTAGAGGCCGAACTCCTTGGCCACCTCGCCGATGGTGATGAGCTGGTCCGGGGTGATCTCGCCGCCCGGCACGCGGGGCACCACCGAGTAGGTGCCGTCGCGCTGGAGGTTGGCCAGGAAGTGGTCGTTGGTGTCCTGGAGCGGCGCCTGCGCAGGCGCCAGGATGTAGCCGCTCCCGAGCGAGGCGAGCATCGACGCCACCGCCGGTTTGCAGACCTCGCACCCCCGACCGGTGCCGTGGTCGGCCAGCACCTCGGCGAACGTCGAGAGCCGGAAGGCCCGGACGATGTCGAACAGCTCCTGGCGGCTGTAGGCGAAGTGCTCGCACAGGTGGTCGGTCACCTCGACGCCGGCCTGGCGCAGCTGGTCCTTGAGCAGCTCGGTCACCAGCGGGACGCACCCGCCGCACCCCGTGCCGGCCTTGGTGCACGCCTTGACCTGGCCGACCTCGGTCAGCCCGCCGGCAGCGATGGCCGCCACGACGTCGCCCTTGCTGACGCTGTTGCACGAGCACACTGTGGCGGTGGCAGCCAGGGCGCCGATCCCCGCGGCGGCCGTCGCGCCTTCCGCCTCGCCCCGGGCCGGCACCACGAGCTGGTCGAGGTGGTCGGGCGTGGGCATGTCGCCCCGGGCCATCTGCACCAGCGTCTGGTACATCGACGCGTCACCGACCAGCACCCCGCCGAGCACCCGTCGCCCTCCCTCGGCCACCACCAGGCGCTTGTAGACGCCGCGGGCCGGGTCGGCGAACGTGATCGAGTCCGAGCCCGGGGTGGCCCCGAAGGCGTCGCCGAAGCTGGCCACGTCGGTCCCCAGCAGCTTGAGCTTGGCGGACAGCTCGGCGCCGGTGAAGGTGGCGTCGCCGCCGAGGATGCGGTCGGCCACCACCTTGGCCATCTGGTAGCCGGGCGACACCAGGCCCCACACGCGGCCAGCCGCCAGCGCGCACTCGCCGATGGCGAAGATGGCCGGGTCGGAGCTGCGGCACGCCTCGTCGACCACGACAGCGCCCCGTTCGCCCACGGTCAGGCCGCAGTCGCGGGCCAGCTGGTCACGGGGCCGGATGCCGGCCGAGAACACGACCATGTCGACGGGAAGGTCCTCGCCCTCCTTGAAGCGCATGGCTGCCACCGCGCCATCGGGCCCGGCCGCGATCTCGGTGGTCTGCATGCCGGTGTGCACGGCGACGCCGAGCGCCTCGATGTGGCGGCGCAGGGCCGCCCCGCCGCCCTCGTCGACCTGCACGGGCATGAGGCGGGGGGCGAACTCCACCACCGAGGTCGCCAGGCCGAGGGTGCGCAGCGCGTTGGCCGCCTCCAGGCCGAGCAGCCCGCCCCCCACCACGGCGCCGGTGCGGCAGGTGGCGGCGTACTCGGCGATGGCGACCAGGTCGTCGATGGTGCGGTACACGAAGCAACCGGGCAGGTCGTGGCCCGGGACAGGGGGCACGAACGGCGACGAGCCGGTGGCGAGGACCAGGGCGTCGTAGGCGACGACCCGGCCCTGCCGGGACACCACCGTGGCCGACGACCGGTCGATGGCGGCCACCGCGTCGCCCACGTGGATCTCGAGCCCCACGGCGTCGAAGAAGCCGGGCGCCACCAGCGAGAGGTCGTCGGCGCTGGCGCCGGCGAAGAACGACGACAGCCCGACCCGGTCGTAGGCCGGCCGGGGCTCCTCGCAGAAGGTGACGATGTCCCACTCGGCAGTGGCGCCCCGCTCCACCAGCGTCTCGATCAGCTTGTGGCCGACCATGCCGTGCCCGACGACCACCAGCGTGCGGCGCTGGTTCACACCGCCACCTCCAGGGCCCAGGCGGTCCGCCAGGCCCGCTGGCGGCGCACGACGGCCAGCGCCCCGAGCAGGGCCGCAGCCGTCAGGACGGCGAATCCCGCTGCGAAGCTGCCGGTCGAACCGCGCAGCGACCCGAGGGCGAAGGGCAGCACGAAGCCACCGACGCCACCGGCGGCACCGACCAGCCCCGTAACTGCGCCGACCCGGCCCGGGAACCGTTGCGGCACGAGCTGGAACACCGCCCCGTTGCCGACCCCGAGGGCTCCGAGGATCAGGAACATCGACGCCACGGTGGGGCCGAACGAGGGTGCGCTGGCCAGCACCAGCCCCAGGGCGCCGACGCCCAGCAGGACGGTGGACAGCACGCGGGTCCCGCCGAAACGGTCGGACAGCGCACCACCCGCCGGTCGCAGGAACGACCCGGCCGCCGCGCAGAGTGCCGCGTAGCCACCGGCGCTGACCTTGGCCAGCCCGAACCCGTCGACGAAGAAGATGGGCAGATAGGCGGCCAGGCCCACGAAGCACCCGAAGGTGACCGAGTAGAAGGCGCACAGCCAGCGGGCGTCCGGCTCGGCCAGCAGGGCCAGCGAGTTGCTCGACGCGCTGGTGGCGCCGGGCGGCTCCTTGGCCAGGAGAGCGAAGGCCAGCCAGGCGAGCGCCACCGGGAGGGTGGCCAGCCCGAATACCGCGTGCCAGCCGACGTGCTCGGCCAGCCGGGGCGCCGCCAGCGCGGCGATGATCGTGCCCGAGTTGCCGGCGCCGGCGATGCCCAGGGCCAGCCCCTGGTGCTCGGGGGGATACCACCGGCTGGCCAGGGGCAGCGCCACCGCGAAACTGGACCCGGCGATCCCGAGGAGCAGCCCGATGCCCAGCACCTGGGCGTAGGTGCCACCGGCCAGCCACCCCCAGGCCAGGGGGACGAGCGTGAGCCCGAGGGTGGCCAGGCCGGTGCGCTTGGTGCCGGCGCGGTCGGCCAGGGGACCGACGATCAGCCGGAAGGCGGCGCCCCCCAGCGCGGGGACGGCGACCATGAGGCCCTTCTGGGCCGCAGTGAGGTCGAGGTCGGCGGCGATGTAGGCGCCCAGGGCGCCGAGCAGCACCCACACCATGAACGAGATGTCGAAGTGGATCAGGGCGGCGACCAGGCTCGGGCTGTGCCCGGCGCGACGGAATTCTCGGGCCATGCCTCCCAGCCAAGCGGCGCCAGGTTCCGGCGAGGTTGCCCCGATGTCAACATCCTGTGACCACCGGCTGAGGACGCGGCCCCGGCCGCCGTGCGCGACCGTTCACGCGGGCGTCATCCGTCGAGGACAGCCTCCACGGCCAGCGCGAACCCCAGCAGCAGCGGCGACGCGAGCACGTCGGTGCCGGCCAGTTCCAGGGCGACGTCGAACGTCGCCGCTCCGGGCGCGGAACGCCGGTACACCAGCACGCTGTGCGCCGCGGTGTCGACCAGCCACAGCTCGGCCACGCCGGCCGCCTCGTAGCGGGCCTTCTTGACGCCGACGTCGTACCGCCACGTGGACGGCGACCGCACCTCCACGACCAGGTCGGGCACGCCGTCGAGATCCAACTGGGCCAGGGCCGGCCGGCGGGCCTCGCCCACCCACCAGACGTCGGGGGCGTACAGGTCGTGGTCGCCGACCGGGACGTCGACGCTGAGCCCCGGATAGCCGCGGCCCGGCTCGGCGCGTGCCCAGCGGTGCAGTTCGGCAAAGATCACGCCGAGCGCCGACTGGTGGGGCAGCTTCGGTTGGTTCACGACGACCTCGCCAGCGATGAGCTGGGTACCACGGGGCCAGTCGCGGGCCGAGAACTCCTCCACGGTCATTGGCGTGGTCGTGACCGTCATGGACGAAAAGCTATCAGGTGCCTCGGACGGCGCCCTCTGCCACACTGGCGGGGTGGGCACCGCCGGCGACCGCTTCGAGGTGTCGGCGCGGCGCATCCGCGGTCGCCGGCTGGCGTGGTCGGCCGTGCGCAACCTGGCCGGGCTGGCCGCGTTCCACGACGCCAGCCACCAGTGGCCGCCGATGGACGTCGTGGTCACCGACCGGGTCAGCGGCCTGGTGGTGAGCACCATCCCGACCGCGGGAGCCTGCGAGGCGTCGCTCCTGGTCGACCGGGTCCAGCAGGACCTCGACGCCCTGGAGGTCGGCGCCTTCTCCACCGCCTGGGGCATCGACCCGGCGCTGCAGGCCCCCTGGCGATGACCGAGCCGACGGAGCCGGACATCCGCTGGTCCCTGGCCAACGAGCGGACCCTGTTGGCGTACAGCCGCACGGCGCTCTCGCTCCTCCTCGCCGGGCTGGCCGTGGTCGGCAGCCACACGGTGACCGATGCTCCGGTGTGGCTGGCCGCCCTCGGGGTCCCCTTGATCGTGCTCGGCGCCGTCGTCGCCCTGGCGGCCCGGCGGCGCTTCTTCACCACCGAGGCGGTCATGCGGGCGGGCGGGCCGCTGCCCTTGCCCTCCGCTGCGTCGCTGCTGCCCTGGGGCATCGCGGCCGTGGGTGCCGCCGGCCTGGTGGCCGCCTTCGTGGTGCTCGCCTGAACGTTCGTTCGCTCGTTCAGCTTTCGTACAGGCTCGGGGTGGCGAAGGGCGACGAGCCGGAAACGGCCCCGCAACACGGGAGGTCCACAATGGACCGACGATGTCGTTGCCGCCGCTGTCGGGTTGGACCATCGGCGTCACCGCCGACCGGCGGGCCGACGAGCAGGCCGAGTTGCTGCGCCGCCGGGGCGCCACCGTGCTGCACGGGCCCACGATGGCGACCGCGTACCTGGGCGACGACGAGGACCTGCGAGCCGCCACGGCCGCCGTGCTCGCCGCGCCACCGGCCTACCTGGTCGCCACCACCGGCATCGGCGTGCGGGCCTGGCTGGAGGCGGCGCAGGCCTGGGGTGTGGCCGAGGCATTGGTCGACGCGCTGGGCACCACCCGTGTGCTGGCCCGCGGGCCGAAGGCGGCTGCCGCGGTGCAGTCGAGCGGCCTGGAGGTGTGGGCCCGCTCGCCCAACGAGCGGATGGACGAGCTGATGGCCCTGCTCCTCGCCGAGGATCTGGCGGGCCGCCGGGTGGTGGTCCAGGAGTACGGCATGCCGAGCCCGGAGCTGCGGGCAGCGCTCGTGGGCCGTGGCGCCGACGTGATGGAGGTACCGGTCTACCGCTGGCGCATGCCCGACGACCCCGGCCCCGCCCTGCGCCTGGTGGAGGCGGCGTGCAGCGGCAGGGCCCACGCCGTCACCTTCACCAGCGCCCCTGCCGTGCACAACTTGTTCGCCATCGCGGACGGCGCCGGCCGGGCGGACGACCTGCGGCAGGCCTTCAACTCCGGCGTGGTCGCTGCGTGCATCGGCGCCGTGTGCGCCGGCGGCGCCCGCCAGGTCGGCATCGCCGAGCCGCTGGAGCCCCCGGTGGGCCGCCTTGGCCTGCTGGTCCGGGCCCTCACCGAGCACTTCGAGCAGCGCCGCCGGACGCTGGTCCTCAACGGGACCACGGTGGTGATCCAGGGCGCCAGCCTCCTGGTCGACGGCCGCCCCGTCGCCCTGCCACCGCTGGAGCAGGCGGTGTTCGACGCCCTGGCCACCCGCCCCGGCGCGGTGGTCCCCCGCACCGCGCTGCTGGAGCGGGGCTGGGGCTCGTCCACCGCCGACGCCCGTGCCCTGGAGGCGACCGTGAGCCGCCTCCGCAGGCGCCTCGGCCCCTGCGGTGCCGCGCTGGCCTCCGTTCGCGGCCGCGGGTACCGGCTCGGCGACCCGGCCCCCGTCACCGGCTAGCGGCGTGGGTGCCAGCATGGCGCCATGGCCGCACCGCGCCTGGAGGGCGACGCGCTGGCCGCCGTGCGCCACCGCGGCAGCCACCTGCAGATCATCGCCGCCGCCGGCTCGGGCAAGACCGAGGTCGTCTCCCGGAACACCGGCGGCGGCTCACCCAGAGCGGCCAGGCCGTCCTCCCACTGGCGGAAGCGCCGCTCGTAGCTGCTCGCCACCGACCAGATGAACGCCGCGTGGTTCCGGATCACCTCGTTCGTGGACGCCGCCAACCTCGTGCCCCGTTTCTGCCGCTGAACCGCCGTGCTGGCATCCCGGCCCGGGCGACGTCGGCGCGCGGGGCGGAATCTCCGTTTGACAGGCGAACGCGTGTTCGTTATTGTTCGGGCACCGCCTCGGCCGGCGGCAACGGCTCCCCCTGGTCCTGCCACCTTCGATCGTCGGAGGAGGTGTCTCATGGCTGCTGGTCTTCTCGAGGCCGCCGCCGAGTTCCGTGCGGCGCTGTCGGCCTTCGACGCGGCCCTGGTGAGCGGGGCCGACTGTGCGGTGCTGGTCGAGCAGTTGGCGCGCATCCGCAAGGCGTGCGCAGCAGCCGAGGCCCGGGCCGCAGCTCGGGCGGCCGCGTGCCGGGCGCACACCGAGCGGGGCTATCGGGACGCGGCCGACTGGCTGGCCCGGGCCTCGCCCTTGGACGAGCCCCCCGCCCGGGCCGCGCTGGGCGTGGCCGGGGCGGCCGATCGGTGCCCGGCGACAGCCCAGGCCCTGGCGGCCGGCGAGCTGTCGTTGCGGCAGGCCGAGATCATCACGAGCACCGAGGCGGCGTGCCCGGGCAGCGAGTCCGAGCTGGTGGCCCTGGCCCGCCAGTCGGATCTGGCCTCGCTGCGCGACGAGGGGCGCCGCCGCCGTCTGGCCGCAGCCGATCCCGAGGACCTGCACCGCCGCCAGCACCAGGCCCGGTCGGTGCGCCACTGGCTCGACGAGCTGGGCATGGTCCGCCTGGAGGCCTCCTTGCCACCCGAGGTGGGACTGCCGATCGTGCGCCGCCTCGACGCCGGATGCGATCGCATCCGCCGGGCCGCCGGCCTGGACAAGCACCTGGAGCCCCGGTCGGCCTCCTGCGCCGATGCGCTGGTGGCGCTGCTGAACGGCACGGGAGCCGGCAAGGCGACGGCGGCCGACCTGGTCATCGTCTGTGACCTGGACGCCTGGCGCCGGGGCTCCGCCTCCGACGGCGAGGTGTGCCACGTCGTCGGTGGCGGGCCGGTGCCGGTCGCGGTGGCCCGGGCGCTCGGCCGAGACGCCTTCGTCAAGGCGGTTATCCGCGACGGCAGGCGCATCGACACGGTTGCGCACTTCGGGCGCCACATCCCCGCCGAGCTGCGCACCGCCCTGGAGCTGGGGCCGGAGCTGGAGGGGGTGGTCTGCGTCGAGCCGGGCTGCGGGCGCCGCCACGGGTTGGAGTGGGACCACCTGGACCCGGTGGCCAACGGTGGGGTGACCTCGTTCGACAACCTGGCGCCCCGGTGCTGGCCGCACCACCGGGCCAAGACCGACGACGACCGGGCCGCCGGCCTGCTGGGCGGTGGGGCGCTCGATAATCGGGGACCGCCGTGAGGCCCACGAGCCGGGCGAACGAGAGCGGATCGGCCGAACGTGACGTGCCCAGACCGGCGGGCGAGAGCATCACAGCCCCCGTCGACGACAGCGTTGCGGCCGCGGGGGCGCGCCTGCGGGTGATGCTCCCCGACGCCGGGCTGGGGATGCCAGTCATCGACTCCTGGACGGCGGCGACCGCTGGCCCTCGATGTCCCGTCGTCAGCCAGGACGACGACTATGCGAGCGTCGCCGACCTTGCGGTGATCCGGGGCTGAGGGGCGCCCGGCGCCGGCCCGAGATGGGCGACCGCCCGGTCGAAACCGGTCAGCACCCGCTCGAGTTGATCGGCCTGCTCCGCGGACCGGGCGGCCAGGGCCGCGGCAGCCAGCCGGGCGCCGGCCACCAGGGTGGCCAGCTCCTCCACCTTCAGCGTGGCCTGGACGATCCCGGGCCGGTCCCAGTCCAGCGTCATGTCAGGCCGCAGCCTTGACGTGCTCGACGACCCGGTCCACCTGGGCCTTGAACTCGTCGTAGTCGACCTGCATGCCGTTGATGTAGGTGCTCCACCCGCTCACCAGCTTCGTGTAGTGCATCGCCTCTTCGATCTCGGCGTCGGTGGCCCCGAACAGCTTGGCCGCCTCGGTGTGGAACAGGGCGCAGTAGCGGCAGCGGGTGGCGGCCGACACGGCCAGGCCGATCAGTTCCTTGTACTTGTTGGGGATGAGGGTCTCCCCGAACTGCACACGCTTGATGAGATCCCACTCCGAGTCCAGAAACTGGTCGGGGATGAGGTCGACGAAGCCGATCACCTCGCCGAACATCTCCTTCATCTCTCGGTGGACGTCCGTCCGGGCCATGTGGTGCCTCCCTGTCCTCTGGTCACGGTCCGCGTCTCGGGACCGGTGAGCGCACCGTAGGAAGCAGGGGTTGCAGCGCCGCTGCACTCCGGCCGCCCCCGGCCACCCACCCACAGGGCACCGGTTGCAGGATCGCTGCAGGGGAGGGGGTCGACGATCCCGTCATGGAAAACGCCGCCACGGTCGACCGGTTCCTGAACGCCGTCGAAGCCGGCGTCGGTGTGCCGGTCGAGCTGTTCTCGCCGGGCGCCGTCCTCGACGCGACCGTGCCGGAGTGGCGCTTCGCCGTCTCCGGTGCCGAAGCCGTCGCCCGCCAGTACAGCAGCTGGTTCGCCGACCCAGCTGCCTTCGAGGAGCTCGAGCGTTTCGCTGTCGACGGCGGCGAGGTGGTCACCTATCTCCTGACCTGGGTCGAGCGGGGCGTTCCCCACGCCGCCCATCACTGCCACCTGCTGCGCCTCGGTCCGGACGGGCGCATCGTGCGCGATCGGTTCTTCTGCGGTGGCCGGTGGGGCGCCGGCCGGCTCGCCGAGATGGCGGCGACGAACGATGCTGGTTGACGTGCGCCGCGTGGCTCCGTCCGTCGACGAACTGCTCGCCGCGGTCGAGCGCCGGGAGCCGTTCGTCAATCCGGACGGCCGCTCGAGTGCGATGTTCGAACGGGTGTGGATCGACGGCGTCGCCCACGTCGTGAAGTACGTGCACATCGACCACGACTTCACGATGCGGGTGTCGGGCGACGTCTGCTGCCGGACGGTTCGGGCCTGGGCGGCCGGCCTGCTCGACTCGGCGCCCGCCCTCGTCGACCACGCGATCGTGGGCGCTGCCCTCGGGCATGGCCGCAACGGCTTGGGCGCCGCCCTGCTGATGCGGGACGTGTCCGACGAGCTGCTCGCTCCCGGTGACGCCCCCGTCCCGACCGACCGCCACGCCGCCTTCCTCGACCATCTCGCCGGCTTCTGCGCGGCAACGTGGGGTTGGCGTGACGACCCGCCGTCCGGTCCCGAGCTGCTGCCGTACGCGGCGCGGTGGGCGTGGTTCGGCCACGCCGCCGTCGAGGGCGAGCGCGCCCTCGGGTGGCCGGAGAGAGTTCCGCGGCTGGCCGACGAGGGGTGGGACCGGTTCCGCGAGCGGGCTCCTCGGGACGTCGCCCGCGTCGTCGACGAGCTGCGCCGGGACGTGACCCCCCTGGCCGGTGCCCTGAGGCAGACGCCGTCGTGCTTCCTGCACGGCGACGTCAAGGCGTCGAACACCGGCTGGGCCGCCGACGGGCGCACGGTGCTGATCGACTGGGCGTACGTCGGTGAAGGACCGGCGTGCCACGAGCTGACGTGGCATCTCGCCCTGGACCGCTCCCGGCTGCCGATCTCCAAGGAGGAGACGGCCGAAGCTTTCCGTGCCGCCCTGGAGGGCCACGGTGTCGACACCGCCCCATGGTGGGACCGCCAGTTGGGCTTGTGCCTGCTCGGGGCCGTAGTGGTGTTCGGGTGGGAGAAGGCGCTGGGCGACGACGACGAGCTGGGCTGGTGGTGCGACGCGGCCCGCGGCGGTGCCGCCTGGCTGTGAGGGAGCGCAGCGACCGAGCAGCCCCGGCCTGCGAGCGCCAGCTCGCCGGCCGGAGATGGGGTCCGGGGGCGCAGCCCCCGGCGACGACGCTGTGAACCGGGGCTCGGCCGCCGCCTATTCCGTCACGGGCGAAGCCTGGCAACACGGGCCGGGGCGCATCTACGACCGCCTCGCCGAGGTGCTCGTCGCCCGCGCTCCGGCATCGCTCCAGGTGCGCCTGGCCCTGGACGTGGGGGCGGGCACGGGCGCCGCCAGCCGCGCCCTCCTGGCCGCCGGCGCCACCGGTGTCGTCGCCGTCGACACCGCGTTCGGGATGCTGGCCCACGACGCCTCCCGCCGTCCGCCCTCCGCCGTGGGCGACGCCCTCGCGCTGCCCTTTCCCGGATCGACGTTCGACGCCGCGGTGGCGGCGTTCTCCCTCAACCACCTGGCTTCGCCTGCGGCGGGGCTGGGGGAGATGGCCCGCGTCACACGGCCCGGCGGCGCCCTCCTCGCCTCCGCCTACGCCGCCGACGACGGGCATCCGGTCAAGGCGGCGGTGGAAGCCGCCCTGGCCGCTTGGGGTTGGACACCGGAGCCGTGGTACCGGGCCCTGCAGGCGGACATCGCGCCGCAGCTGGCGACGGTCGAGGGCTGCGCGGCGGCCGCCCGGGCCGCCGGGCTCGACGCCGACGTCGAGCGACTCCGGGTGCCCTTCCCGGACCTCGATGCCGGCGCTCTCGTCGCCTGGCGGCTCGGTCTCGCACAGCACGCGCCCTTCCTGGCCCAGCTTCCGCCCGGCGACCGCGAGGCCGTCGCCGTCGAGGCCCGGGGCCGGCTCGGCGACGAACCACCGCCGCTGGTGCGCTCCATCCTCGTGCTGGGGGCGATCAGCCCGTGACGATGCGGTCGACCAACCGGCTGGCCTGGCCACCGGCGGCGCCGGCGCCCGCCACGACCGCAGCCGCCATGCGCGCGGACGCGGACCGCCAGGCGTCGGACCGGCGGCTCCTCGCGAGGGCGGCGACTGGCCGCCAGCCGTCCAGGACGGCGCACCGGCCCAGGCCCTCGACGACCGCGGCCAGCCGCTCGGCCGGGACCGACGGGTCGGCGACGCCGAGCACGGCCAGCCCGAGCAGTTCGTAGCGGCCCGCACCGCGCCTGGCGGCGTCCTCGGCCACCGCCGCCGCCAGCGCCGCCGCGGCCTGGGTGTCACCATCCGCCAGGGCCAGCTGCGCCCGCAGCAGGCCGAGCCGGTGGCGCTGGTGCCAGGCCATGGTGCCGCCCCAGGCGTCGACCGGCGCCAAGCGCTGCGCGAACTCGGCTGCGCCGGCGGCGTCGCCCCGCAGCAGGCAGCCGTCGGCCAGGTCGAGCAGGGCCACGTAATGACCCTCGGCGACCGCGTCGGCGGACGGCCCGCCGACGCCACCGGTCGTCTCCAGCGCCTGCAGGTTGCGGACGTCGGCCTCGTCGCCGCGTCCCGACCACCGCAGGATCCACGCCGCGGCGTTCGCCGCCGGTCCGAGGAACCGGTCGCCGACGGCCCCCTCCCGCGCCACGGCGGCATCCAGGTCCGCCGCCACCCGCAGCGCGTCCGACACCCGCCCGAGTTGCCCCAGGGCGAGGATGCGATTGAAGCGCAGGTGCAGCGGCGCCCACGGGTGCGCCAGGCGATCGGGATCGACCATCGGCCCGGCCAGTGCCGCGAGGGCGTCGGCCGGACGGCCCTGGTGGACGCGCACCTGGGCCAACCAGACGTCGGCGATCCCCCGGACGGCCGGCGGTCCCCCACCGACGGCAGTCAGCTGCTCGGCCGCGCCGGCCAGGTCGCCGGCGCCGTGGCGGACGCGCCCGGCGAGGGCGAGGGCGCTGATCCGGACGGCGTCGTCGGTGGCGCGGGCCGCCGCACCGTCGGCGTAGGCACGAGCCTCGTCGTAGTGGCGCCGGTAGTAGGCAACCCAACCGGCGACCTCGAGGGCGGATGCGCCCCCGCCCAGGGCGATGGCCCGTTCGGCGTCGACCGCGGCAGCCTCCAGGGAGAGGCGGCTCATGCGGACCCGGGCCCGGGCGGCGAGTGCATCCGGCGCAGGGGCGAGGTCCAGGGCGGCGGCCAGGTGGTCCTCGGCCGCGTCGAGATCGAAGCGGGCCGCGGCCGCAGCAGCCGCGTCCACGAACGACGACGAGGCCAGCGCGGTGTCACCTCCCGCCCGGGCGTGCACGGCGATGGCGAGCGGGTCGTGATGCGGTCTGGCCGCCAGCGCCCGGGCGGCCTGCCGATGGACGAGGGCCCGCCGGGCCGCCCCTGTCGCAGCCTCCAGCGCTTCCCGCACCAATTGGTGCCGGAAGCCGAAGCCGCTCCCGCGCTCGACGATGAGACCGGCGCGCGCCGCGGCCTCGAGCTGGGCGAGCACATCGACAGCTCGCGTACCGGCGACCTGGGCGACGAGGTCGATGTCGCAGTCGGGACCGAGAACGGCTGCCACCCGCAACGTGGCACCCACGTCGTCGCCGAGCGAGTCCGCCCGGGCCGCCACCGCGTCCTGGAGCGTCGCCGGGAGCTCCTCGTCGTGTGAGGCCGCCAGCGCGGCGAGCAGGAGGGGGTGGCCCGCGCTGCGGGCGTACAGCGCGTCGGCGCGGTCGGAACCGACGATCTCGGCGACCGCGTCACGGTCGAGCGGCCCGAGCCGGAGATGGTGCGTGGCGGCGAGGCCCCTCGCGCCGCCGGGCCTGGTCGTCGCCACCACGAGGGTGTGCCGGCCGCGCCGCCGGGCGAAGGCCAGCCACGCCAGGAGGCCCGCACCCGCGTGGTGGAGATCCTCGACGACCAGCGCCGCCGGCCGCTCGCCGCCGGAGCGCTCCACCACGGCGACCAGGGACGCGAACACCCGCTCCCGGGCCGTCTCCACGTCGGCCACGACGGTCGCCGAGGAACCGGTGACCGGCCCCAGCAGCGGGGCCAGCGTCGCCGCGTCGCCACCCAGCAGGGCGGCGGCCCGCTCGGCACCGACGACGCGGAGGTGCTCGGCCAGGGCGTCGCACACCGGTTGCAGCGGAAGGTCACGGCCCAGCTCGTCGCACCGACCCCGCAGCACGACGGCCTCGTCGCCTACGAGGTGCGACCACGCGTCGACCAGCGTGGTCTTGCCGATGCCGGCATCGCCCTCGACGACCACGAGGGCGCCGCCGCCGCTCGCCGCCTGAGAAAGCGCGGCGTCCAGGACCGCCAGCTCGTCGCCGCGCCCGGCGACCCCGGTGGGCGCCGATCGCAGCGGCGGCGCGGCGAGGACCGTGTCCCCGTCGGCGGCGGCGAGGGCGCGGGCGTGCAGGGCCTCCGTCTCGGCCGTCGGAGGCACCCCGAGCTCCTCGGCCAGGCGCTCGCGGACCCGGGCGTAGGCCGCCAGTGCCGACGCCGGGCGGCGCGCTGCGAGGTGGGCTTCCATCAAGGCCCGGAGCACGACCTCGTCGTAGGGATCGCCTGCGAGCGCCTGCTCGGCCAGCGCCGCGGCGCCGCCGTGGTCGCCGGCGGCAACGGCGGCCTCCACGGCGAGTCGGCGAACCTCGGCAAGGACGCCTCCGACAGCGGTGCGTTCGGCCTCGACCCAGTCGCCGTCCTCGTCGGCAAGCAGCGGGCCGCGGGCGAGTGCGATCGCCGCGTCGGCGGCCGCCCGCGCCGCCCCCACGCGTCCCTCGGCGCTGGCCGTGGCGGCCACCGCCGCCAGGGCGCGGAGCTCGCCGACATCGAGCCAGTCCGCAACGAGCGCGTAACCAGCGTCGCACCGGGTGATCCGTTCCGCGCCAAGCACCCGGCGGAGGCGAGACACCAGTACCCCCACCTGGTCGGCGGGACGCGAGGGCTGGTCGTCACGCCACAGGACGTCGGCGATGCGATCAGCCGACACCGGCGCGCCCCGGGCGAGCGCCAGGATCTTCAGCAGCGTCCGGCCCTTGCGGCTGCCGAGATCGCGTTCGGCCACGCCCTCGACCTCGAACCCCCCCAGCAGCCGCACGCGCACCGACCCATTCTCCATGGGCTGGCACGGTGCCGGGCCCGAGCGGGAAGGGAACCGCCCGGGCCCGGCTCAGGTGGCGCCGACAGCCGTTAGGCGCCGAGTTCGGCGAGGCGCCGCTCGATGGACTCCCGCAGGTTGGTCAGCTCGGCGATCTCGTCGGCCGGGGTCTTGGGAGCCGCGTCGCCGCAGCACTCGCAGCCGCAGCCACAGGGCTCCTTGGCCTCGGTGACCGCGGTCATACTGCTGCAGCCACACGAGCACGGGTTCGGTTCGGTCATCAGTTCCACCTCCTGATGCCACGGTAGAGGGTGGCCCTTAGGGCCAGGTCAACCGCAGGCGGCGACGGCCTCCCTGATGGCGGCACGCGCGTCGTCCACCGTCAGCGCGGCCAGCTCTGGCAGCGGGCGCCCCAGGGCGGTGACCAGCTCGTCGGCGACGAAGTAGCCGACCCGCCAGCGACCCTCGACCAGCCCGCCGCCGAACCAGGTCTCGCCGGTAGCGGGGTCGTCGAGCGCGGCGCCGAAGCGCTGCAGCAGGTCCGCTCGGTTCTCGCGGCACCACGGCAGCCACTCCTCGAACCCGCCGTAGCCGTACCAGAAGTAGTCGGCCTCGGGGAGGTCCGGCGCGGCCACCCGGGAGACGGCGATGGCCAGCCCTTCGGAGAATGCGAGCCAGGCCGCGTCGTCCTGCGGCGGGCGTAGCCCGAGTGCCAGCTCGTGCAGGGCGTGGGCGTCCTCGTGGGCGACCAGGACGCGTGCGCCGTCCTCCGAGAAATACCACTCCAGGCAGTGGAACAGGGCCACCCCGCCGTCCAGGCGCCCGACGACCGCGTTGGTGGTGTGGGGCCCGATCATCAGGACGTGCTGCGGCTCGGGCGGCAGGTCGACGCCGAGTGCGGCGGCTACGGCCGGCTCCAGGTCCTCGATGATGCCGCCCACCACGGGCGCCGCCTCTCGTGCCAGCTGGCGGACGCGGGACAGCTCCCGCACCAGCGCGGCCCGGCCCGAGGTGTCGGGCTGGTCGGCGTAGAAGGCGGCGAAGACCTCGGGGTGGGCGCCCTCGTAGCGCTCCCGCCACTGGGACTCGCGCAGGGCGGGCGGATCCAGGAACGCCGTGCGGGCGTACTCCTCGAAGGCGGGCGTGGTGTCGAGGATGCGGGCCATCGCCCCCATCATTGCCGACGGGCGCGGGCGCCCGTTCCGGTGCGGCGCCGAACTTGCACCCGCATCGCGCGCCAGGGCGCGCGCTTCGCCCCAGTTCAGGAGGTGGGCGGGAGCACCAGGCGGTCGACGTCCCGGCCGCGGTAGTAGCTGGCCACCTTGACGGCGATGGCGACGACGGGCACGGCCAGGAACGCGCCGAGCAGGCCGCCGAGGACGAGGCCGGCGGCGACCGCCCACGTCGTGACGAGCGGGTGCAGCTTGATGGCCCGCTCGAGGACGAGGGGCTGGAGCACATTGCCCTCGAACTGCTGGACGACGATCGTGGCGGCCACGATGAGCAGGGCGTCGGCGAAACCGCCCGAGACCAGCGCCACCAGCGCCGCCACCGCGCCGGCCGCCGTCGCCCCGACGATGGGGAAGAAGCCGCCCAGGAAGGTGAGCAGGGCCAGCGGGAGGACGAGCGGGACGCCGACCAGGACCAGTGCCAGCGCGATGAGCACCGCGTCGATGGCGCCGGTGATGGCGGTCGCGGCGAGGAACTGGCGCATGACGAGGCGCGACCGCCGAGCCACCTCGGCGGCGTCTTCCCGGTAGGCCGGGGGCGTCCGGTCCATCAGCCACTCGCCGATGCGGCGCCCGTCCTTCAGGAGGAAGAACAGCGT
>DATLFQ010000014.1:0-14265 GCA_035540915.1 Acidimicrobiales bacterium | reverse complement strand
GGCTGCGCCAGCGCCGGGCCGAGGCCTGGGATCGCTTCGCGGCGGCGACGCTGCCGAGCCAGGCCGAGGAGGTGTGGCGCTACAGCCGCATCGACGACCTCGACCTCGACGCGTACAGGCCGGTGATCCCGGGGCCGAGCCAGGCGGGCCCGCTCCCGCCCGCCGTCCTCGCGCTGGTGGAGGCGGTCGGGCCGCGGGCCGGCCTGCTGGTGGTCCACAACGGCCAGGTGGTCCGGGCCGAACTCGGCCCGGAGCTGGTCGCCGCCCAGGTGCTGCTCGGCTCGCTGGCCGACGTGCCGGGGGCGGCCGAGGCGCTCGGCTCGGTGGCCGGCCGCGCCGACCCCTTCGTGGATCTCGGCGAGGCATTCCTGCTCGACGGCGCGCTGGTGCGGGTCCCAGCCGCGGTCGAGGTCGAGCACCCGGTGGTGGTCGTCCACGTGGTGGACGCGCCGGGGGGTGCCGTGTTCCCCCGGCTCGTCGTGCAGGTGGGCGATCGCGGGCGACTGACCGTGGTCGACCACCTGGTGTCGCCGGAGGGCCAGCGCTCGCTGGTGGCGCCGGTGGTCGAGCTGGAGGTGGGCGACGCCGGCCGCCTGTCCTACCTGGGATTGCAGCAGCTGGGCAGCTCTGCCTGGCAGGTGGCCTACCAGGCCAGCCGCGTGGGCCGGGACGCCACCCTGGAGTCCACGGTGGTGGCCCTGGGCGGGGACTACGCCCGCCTCCGGGCCGACTCCGGCCTGGCCGGCCAGGGAGGCACCAGCGAGCTGCGGGCCGCCTACTTCGGCGACGGGACCCAGATGCACGACTTCCGCACCATGCAGGACCACGCCGCGCCCAAGACCACCAGCGACCTGCTGTTCAAGGGGGCGGTGGAGGACGAGTCGCACGCCGTCTACACCGGCCTCATCCGGGTGCGCCCCGGCGCAGCCGGCACGAACGCCTTCCAGACCAACCGCAACCTGGTGCTGACCGAGGGTGCCCACGCCGACTCGGTGCCGAACCTGGAGATCGAGGAGAACGACGTGCGCTGCTCGCACGCCTCTGCCGTGGGGCCCATCGACGAGGACCAGCGGTACTACCTGGAGTCGCGTGGCGTGCCCCCCGAGGTGGCCGACCGCCTCATCGTGCTCGGCTTCTTCGACGAGATCGTGGAGCGCTCGCCCGTACCGGGTCTCCGCCCGGTCGTGCGCGAGGCGCTCGCCGCCAAGCTCACCCATCCGGCCGCGAGCCCGGCGCAGTGACGACCACGCGGCTGTGCGCCGCCGACGAGCTCGCCCCGGGCGAGGCCCGGCGCTTCGAGGTCGACGGGCATCGCGTGGCGGTCGTGCGCATCGGCGACGACTTCTACGCTCTGGGCGACCGGTGCAGCCACGCCGACTTCTCGCTGTCCGAGGGCGAGGTCCTGGCCGACGACCTGGAGATCGAGTGCTGGAAGCACGGCAGCACGTTCTCGCTCACCACCGGTGAGCCGCAGTCGCTCCCGGCGGTGAAGCCGGTCCCGGTCTACGCCGTCAGGCGGGACGGCGACGACCTCGTGCTGGAGCTGCCCCGGTGAGCACGCTTACCATCTCGGGCCTGCGGGCCGGCGTCGAGGGCAAGGAGATCCTGCGGGGCATCGACCTCGAGCTGCACAGCGGCGAGGTCCACGCCGTCATGGGCCCCAACGGCTCGGGCAAGAGCACGCTGTCCCACGTCCTCATGGGACGGCCCGGCTACCAGGTGCTGGCCGGCCAGGTGACGCTCGACGGCGTGGACCTGCTGGCCCTGCCCACATGGCAGCGGGCCGGCGCCGGCCTGTTCCTGTCCATGCAGTACCCGATCGAGGTGCCCGGCGTCGCCTCCGAGGACGCCCTCCGGGCTGCGTTCGTGGGCATGGGCCGCGACGCCGCCGGGCTGGCTGCCGAGATGGCGGCCGAGGCGGCCCGCATCGGCTTCGACGCCCGGCTGCTGGGGCGGCCGATGAACGTCGGCCTCTCAGGCGGCGAGAAGAAGCGGCACGAGACGCTGCAGATGGCGGTGACCAGGCCGCGCTTCGCCGTCCTCGACGAGGTCGACTCCGGCCTGGACGTCGACGCCCTGCGGGCGGTGGCCCGCCGGGTCGAGGCCGCCACCACCGAGTTCGACCTCGGCGTGCTCGCCATCACCCACTACAGCCGCCTGCTCCAGGAGCTGCGGCCCGACACCGTGCACGTGTTGTCGGCCGGCCGCATCGTCCGCTCCGGCGGCCCCGAGCTGGCCATCGAGCTCGAGGAGACGGGCTACGCCCTCTACGGCGAGGACGCCCCGGCCCGCTGAGCGCACCCGCCGGCTGGGCCCAGGTGGCTGGTGTCGAACGACGTTCCCGCACGATGGAGCCCCTGATGCACCGGCCTGATGGGCGAGTTGGTTGCGCCGCCAGCGGCCCGGCGCCGAAGGTGGCTCGTTCGACACCAGCGACCTACCGGGAGAACCTTCCCGGCAGCGGGATGCGGGCCCGCCCGGCGAGCGGCTCGACGTAAAGCTCGTCGGCCAGGACGGCCAGACCGCTCCCGCCGGGGCTGATCGTGAACCGGAGCGTGCTCGTCGACCGGTGCACCGATGTCCGGCTCGAGGCGGCGACGTAGTCCTCCCCGGCGGCCCCGACCGCGACGGGCAACGTCGCGGTCGACAGCAGCCGGCCGTGCCGGTTGAGCTGGGTCAACGTGAGCTGCGCCGTTCCCGAGCCGGGCAGGGACAGGTAGCCCATGGGCGGTGCCGCCGACGAGCTTCGCCCGGCCAGCTTGCCGCCCCAGGCCACCGAACTCACCGACCCGGGAGCGACACGGACGTCCTGGGCGACGTCCTGGGTCAGCGCGAAGTAGCAGCCGCCGTCGCTCGCCCAGTTGCCGTCCCGCCATATGGCGAAGGCATCCGTCGGCGAGGACGGGCTGGCCAGGCGCCACGGCGCGGAGTCGACGCACCGCCAGGCGTCGCCGTTGGCCAGGAGGTT
This sequence comes from Acidimicrobiales bacterium, assembly GCA_035540915.1. Lineage (GTDB taxonomy): Bacteria > Actinomycetota > Acidimicrobiia > Acidimicrobiales > DATLFQ01. Next base: position 11,297 of record DATLFQ010000014.1, on the reverse strand, counting down.
GAAGAGAAGCTTGAAGACGTACACGCCCTGGGACCGGTCGCTCGATCGGCGGACGAAGGAGAGGAACGTCTCACCGGTGGTCGGATCGCGAAAGACCGTCGAGTACGAGGGCGTGCACCGGAGGGCGTGGGGCTCCTCGGACAAGGTGTCTTGCTGGGAGTAGAAGATCGGGTTCTCACGGCCCGGCCTGGACGGTTGTTCCCAGGAGGTCGCAGCCGGGCTCTTCGCCCGCAGGATGCCGAGGTCCATGGTCGAGGCCAGGAAGCACCCCCCCGGGCCGTTGGAGGCCTCGACGACGTTGTAGTAGTAGCCGTCGGTCGGGTCGTAGGCGATGGCGCCTCCGCCGCCGCCGATCTGGGCCGGCCCCCAGAAGGGCGTCGGCTCCCGCCAGGCGACGGCGTCCCCGCGATCGAACACCGCGTCGGTCGGGAGATTGCTCCCGGTCCCGGCAACGTAGGTCAGGAAGTCGCGCGTCTTCACGATCCCCTGGTACTGCAGGCCCTGGGGATCGACGCCGTGCAGGTCGACGAAGTGCCAGCCGGGCTCGGAGGGGACGTCGAAGATGCTCGGGGTCCCGGTGCCGTCGACCCGTCTGGTCCCCCCGGCGACACGGGCGCAGTCGTCGCTTGCCTGGTCGCAGATGTCGAGCCACGGGTTGTAGCCGCCCGGGTAGTCACCCATCACGGGGTGGTCCACGACGGGCTCCCAGCGGCCCGTCGTCGGGTCGGCGGCGGTGTTGCGGAACACGCAGACGTTCCACACGTCGCCCCATGGGCCGGGGTGGGCCGGATCGGCCCGGCACTGGAAGAGGTAGTACCACTGCGAGCCGTCCCAGTGCGCGTCGCCGTCGGTCGCCTCGCACGCCCATGCCGTGCCCGCCTGAGGCTCCACGACGCGGACCGCCGGCCCCCAGGTGTGGCCGCGGTCGCTCGACTTGCGCACGACGGTGCCCGTCGAGGGGAAGAAGGAGCAGTTGGCGCCCGGGTTGACGATCGTCCGGTAGAACCAGTACCAGCTGCCGTCCGGACCGATGTCGAACAGGGTTCCGGCCCCGAACCCGCCGTCGCCCGGGAGCAGTTCGTAGGCTTCCTTGTCGTAGAAGTGCGCCAGCTTCCAGTCGGCCCGACCGTTCCAGTAGTCGGACAGTGTCGCCGGAGGTGCGGCTGCCCCCCGCCCGCTGACGCGGATGGGGGCGGCGCCGGCCGGCGGGGCCAGGACGGATGCGACGACGGCCAGCAGGACGACGGCGAGGGCCGCCCGTACCCGAGGCGCAGCTTGGGTTCTCTCCGGATGCGTTTGCACCCGTAGGGCATCGGACGGATGGCATGACCGGCTTTAGTCGTCAAGGCGCACAATTCCCCGCAGCGCCCGGGCAATCGGGATCTTCGGGACGAAGCGCGAGGCCTACCCGGGCGGCTGGGCGGGCAACGGCAGCAACGGGGTGGGCGCCGGCGCCGGAGGAGCCGGTTCCACCGGGACCAGCGGCACCACCGGCGTCAGCGTCGTGGTGGTCGTCGGGGCCTCCAGGGGCACCGGCACCGGTGCGGGGACGGGCGCCGTCGTCGCCTCGGCCGGCGCCTGCTCGTTGAAGGGCACCGGTGCCCGGCTGCCCCCGAGCACGTAGACCGGGGTGCCCGTCGGCACCGTCTCGTGGAACCACAACGACGCCGACATCGGGATGCGGACGCAGCCGTGGGACGCCGGGCCGGCCGGCACCGACGGCGAGCCATGGATGGCGATGCCGCCGTTGAAGTACAGGGGGTTGTAGAGCTTGCCCAGCCGGCTGACCCGCAGGCCCTTGATCTTCCGCCCGACCTTGAACGATCCCCCGGGGGTGACCGCCCGGGCGCACTCGCCGTCGACGCAGTAGCGCTTGCCGGTGCCCGTCGAGGCCGACAGCACCCGGACCAGCTCGCCGTTCTGGAACAGCAGCAGCACCTGGCGCTTGAGATCGATCTCGACGCGGTTGGGGCCCCCCTCGGCGAACATGGCCGCGGCCAGCGTGGCCCCCGGCAGCGCGGCGATCACGTCGCTGGTGGCCCGGCCGGTGCGCGCCAGCCCGTGAAGTTTCTGGAAGGCCATCACCGCGTGGTGGGTCGTGGCGTCGAAGGACCCGTCCACCTTGCCGACGTCGTAGCGCAGCTCGGCGAGGCGCTGCTCCAGGGCGAGGACCTCGGCGCCCGAGGCGCCCTGGCCCAGCCCGGGCGGCGGTGCGGTGGTCGCGGTGATGCCGGGAACCGTGGTCGTCGTGGTGGTGGTCGTGGTGGTGGTCGTGGTCGTGCTGGAGGTCGTGGTGGTGGCGGGCCGGCGCGTGGTCGGCGGGGCCGCCGCCTCGCCCCCGCGCGGGTTCACGAACGAGCAACCTGACAGTCCGATCGCCGCCGCGCCGACCAGGGCCAGGGGCGCCAGCCAGCGCGATCGGGTGGCGGCGGCGGGCGTGGGCGTCACAGGGAAGTCGTCCGAGGGGCGGGAGCCGGGGTCACGCCGCTTCGACGCATCAGTATGCAGTCCCGTTCCAGAGATGTCGAAAGATCGGCGGAAGTCGAAGGACCGGCGAAAGTCGAGAGGCGCCATGAAGCGCGAATGGTGCCCCACGGGACCGGTGCTGACACCGCGGCCGCCTCCGGGGCCGGCCGGGGGAGAACATTTCGGGCAGCCGCGCTGGTGCGGGGTGCCCCGGCGAGGAAGAATGGGCGGGGCACGGCAGCCTGGTGGTCAGCGAGAGGAGTTGCCCGTGCAGGTGGTGGTCGGTGGTGTGCTGGTCCAGGTGATCGAGTCCTGCAACAACACCTGGCTGTTCGACATGGAGCGCCGGCGGTTCCGGCGCGTCCCGAGGGGAGTGCCGCTCGACCTCCCCGCCACCAGCGGCGAGTGGCAGCCCTTCGCCCGCCTGGACGTCGATCCGGACTCCGATGCCTTCGAGGTGGCGCTCGACGAGCGCGGCAGCCGGCTGCTCCGCTCCTGGCGCCACCAGGGCGCCTGTCAGCAGTGCGACGAGCGGACCACGGCCGAGGTGTCCAAGGCGGCGGTGGCCGCCGCCCTGGCCAGCCCGCCGGAGTTCAGCCCTCGACGGTGATGGCGCGGGTGGGGCAGCGCCGGGCCGCCTCCTTGATCCTGGGGTGCAGCGCCCGGTCCGGTTCCTCGACCAGCACGGAGAGGGACCCGTCCGCTCGGACCTCGAACACCTCGGGCGCCTTGTCCATGCACACGCCGTTGCTCTGACAGCGGTCGAAGTCCACCGAGATCCTCACTGCTCCGCCCCGTCCAGGCCTTGGGCGAGGGTGTTCCACGACAGCGTGGCGCACTTGATCCGGACCGGGAACCGGACGACTCCTTGCAGGGCCTCGAGGTCGCCGAGCTTCACCTCCATGTCGCCATCCGCGGCCGTCCCGCCGGTGCTCGCGTCGCTGTCGTCGCCGTCGTCCAGGCGGTGCTCGTGGATGGACATCATCGACTTGAAGGCCTTGATGAGGGCCCGGGCCTCGGCCACCGTCCTGCCCTTCACCGCCGCCGACATCATCGACGCCGACGACTGGCTGATCGAGCACCCCTGCCCCCCGATCTTCAGGTCCTCGACCCGCCCGTCACGGACGTCGAGATAGACCACGATCTCGTCCCCGCACAGGGGGTTGAACCCCTCCAGCCGCTGGGCCGGTGGGACGGCCAGCTCCCCGCGGTTGCGGGGGCTGCGGTAGTGGTCGAGGATGATCTCGCGGTACAGGTCTTCGAGCCCGGCCATGCGTCAGCAGAACAGGTCGGCGGCTGCGCCCAGCGCGTCGGCCAGCGCGTCGACGTCGGCCTGGTCGTTGTACAGGTACAGCGAGGCCCGGGCGGTGGCCCCGACCCCGAGGCGGCGCATCAACGGCTTGGCGCAGTGGTGGCCGGCGCGGATGCAGACGCCCGCCTGGTCGAGCACCTGCGACACGTCGTGCGGGTGGACCTCTCTGCCCTCGGGCGAGCGGAAGGTGAACGACACCACGCCACCACGGAAGGCCGGGTCGGTTGGGCCGTAGACGGTGATGGCATCCCCGAAGCGGGCGGCGAGGGTGCGCAGCGCGTAGTCGGTCAGGGTCACCTCGTGGTCGCGCACGGCGTCCATGCCCAGGGCCGACAGGTAGTCGACCGCCGCCGCCAGGCCGATCGCCTCGGCGATGGGCGGGGTCCCGGCCTCGAACTTCCAGGGCAGCTCGTTGGGCGTGAAGCCGTCCAGGCGGACGTCGCAGATCATGTCGCCTCCGCCGAGGAACGGCGGCGTGGCGTCGAGCACCTCGGCCCGCCCCCACAGCACGCCGATGCCCGTCGGGCCGAGCATCTTGTGGCCGGTGAAGGCCACGAAGTCGGCACCCAGGGAGGCCACGTCGGTCGGGACGTGGGGCACCAGCTGGCAGGCGTCGACGACCACCAGGGCACCGGCGGCATGGGCCGCGTCGGCGAGCGCCCGCACCGGCGGCAGGGTGCCCAGCACGTTCGACGCCGCCGTGAACGAGAGCACCTTGGCGCCGTCCAGCAGCCGGTCGAGCCCGGCCAAGTCGAGGAAGCCGTCGTCGGCGACGGGGATGTAGCGCAGCTCGACGCCCAGCTCGTCCTTCAGCATGAGCCAGGGCACCAGATTGGCGTGGTGCTCCATCTCGGTCAGGACGACCACGTCCCCCGCGGCCAGGTGGGCCCGGCCCCAGGCCTTGGCCACCAGGTTGAGCGACTCCGTGCCGTTCTTGGTGAAGACGACCTCACGGCTGTGGGCGGCGCCGATGAACCGGGCGACGGTGGCACGGGCGCCCTCGTAGCGGGCGGTCGCCTCTTCGGCCATGGCGTACACGCCGCGGTGGACGTTGGCGTGGGTCGTGTCGTAGTAGCTGGTCATGGCGTCCAGCACCTGGCGCGGCTTCTGCGACGAGGCAGCGGAGTCCAGGAAGACCAGCCGGCGGCCGTGGGACGGCCGGCCGAACACGGCGAAGTCCCGGGCGATGGCGGCCGGGTCGAGGGCGCGAAGCGGTCGCTGGGCCGTCGAGGTGGCGGTCACCCCCGCCACGCCTCGTAGCCCTCCTGCTCCAGCCGGCGCGCCAGCTCGGGGCCCCCGCTGTCCACCACCTGGCCGTCCACCAGGATGTGGACGCGGTCGGGGGTCAGCAGGTCGAGGATGCGCTGGTAGTGGGTGATGAGCAGCACGCCCAGCTCCGGACGGGCGGACCGAACCTCGTTGACGCCCTTGGCCACCGTCCGCAGCGCGTCGATGTCCAGCCCGGAGTCGGTCTCGTCGAGGATGGCCATCTCCGGCTCCAGGATGGCCAGCTGCAGGATCTCGTTGCGCTTCTTCTCGCCGCCGGAGAACCCCTCGTTCAGGTACCGGTCCCCGAAGGACGGGTCCATTTCCAGCCGCTTCATCCAGTCCATGATCGACAGGCGCAGCTCCAGGACCGACAGGTCCAGGCCCCGGCGGGCCGACAGGGCCTGGCGCAGGAACTGGATGACCGGCACTCCGGGGATCTCCTCGGGGTACTGGAAGGCCAGGAAGATGCCGGCCTTGCCCCGCACGTCGGTGGGCCAGTCGGTGATGTCCTCGCCCTTGAACCAGACCCGGCCGCCGGTGATCTCGTAGTCGGTGCTGCCGAGCAGGGTGTTGGCCAGGGTGGACTTGCCCGACCCGTTCGGCCCCATCAGGGCATGGACCTCGCCGGCGCCGACCTCCAGGTCGACGCCCTTCAGGATCGGCGTCCCCTCGACCGACACGTGCAGGTCCTCGATGCGGAACAGCGGCTCCGTCACGAGGGTCAGTGTATTACCACTACCGCCGTAGGGGAAATGTCGGACCGACCGGGGATCCGTCACAGCTGGCGGTGGTCGCCCGCACTCGGCAGCCCGTCGATGGGGCCAGGCGCGCTCGCCGGGTTCTCCGGGCACGGCCGCTCCGCCGGAGCGATAATGCCCGAGCTGCGCACGATCGCCGTTGCGGATCACGCTCGGGGTGGTCCGGGGGAGGTTGGCAGGGAATGGCAACCACCAGGGAGATCGAGCTCCTCACGGTCGCCGCCGTCCGCGAGCCACGGGAGGGCAGCCAGGAGTTCGAGTGCCTGTTCAACGAGCGCCAGCAGATCTTCTCGGTCACCGGTCAGGCGAAGCGGCGCGACGCCGTGGTCGCCCGCCTGCGGGAGGCAGTCGATCTCGGCGCTCCTGTGCGGGCGGTCCTGAACCGCGAGAAGGGCGTCGTCGAGAGGGTCGACCTGCCCGACGGGGAAGAGCGGCGGGAGTTCCAAGCGGCGCGCCCGCTGCTCGAGAAGCCGGACCGGGCCAGACGCATCCGCGTCCCGTCCATCGACCCGACGACGTTCAACATCGTCGATCACTACCTTGACTTCCCGGCGTTCAGGCTCTGTAGGCGGACCATCCCGAGCTACAAGGTGGCCAAGGAGATCTTCGACTTCTGCGCGGCGCAGTCGTGCCACCTGCCGGGCCCGCCGGCCATCTCGCACTGCATCCCGTTCCAGTACGTGCGGGACGGCTGCTACGCCCGTGCCCACAAGATGCGGCAGATCATCGAGGAGCAGTACCGGTTCTGCTGCGAAAAGGTCTTCAGCTTCGCCAACCAGAACAACGACCGGCTTGCTGTACGGGCCAACAAGTGGGGAGGCTGCTGCGTCACGTGGTGGTACCACGTCGCCCCGCTCGTCCGGGTCCGCGTCAGGATCAAGCTCCCGTTCGGGACGTTCGAACTCACGCTGGCGATGGTCATCGACCCCGGCATGTTCGACAAGCCGGTGCTGCTCAGCACCTGGCTGTCGGCCCAGGAGGACACGTCGTGCGCCGGCAATGCCAACCTGTCCATGTACTCGATCCAGCCCGGTTCGGCCTACACCCCGGCGAACTACGCCGGGACGTCGTTCGCCACCGACCCCACGTACGTCCAGACGCACACCACCTTGACGAACTATCAGAACCTGGCGACTTGCCCGTGAGCCGGCCGATGCGAGGGAAACGGCCCCGTCCGGGAGCGGATCGACCGTCGACCGCGATCTGACCGTCGCCCGAGTCCGGGCGGTGCAAGGCTCCGGCGACGTCGAGGTGCTCTTCTTGGAGTCGGCCCGTCTCTACCGGCTCCCGAACGACTCGCCCGGCTTCGACCGGATCCTCGAGCGCCTGCGCGGCGCCGAGTCCTCCCAACGGACTGTGCGGGTGACGTTCGACTCGCTCGGCGGGATCATCCGGGACGTCCTGGCAGGTTCCTGACCCGCTGCGCCCCGCTCCATCCTCTCTCGACCACCGGACGCGCGATTTCGGTGCGAGAAGCCGGAGGAACAGCGCCGCATCGCGTTCGGGGTCCTGGCTCCCGGGATGAGCCGGCTGTCCGACCGCAAGCGCAGGGGTAAGGTGCGCGCCTCATGGCGGACCCGTGGAACTTCACCGGGGAGAGCGTGCCGCTGCGCGGGGACGCCGGCATCGTCACGCTGGTCGAGGGGGCCGCGTTCTGCATCTCGGGCAGCACGGGCGACATCAGTCCCGGCTCGCCGCAGGGGCTGTTCTTCCGGGACAGCCGCTTCCTGTCCCGCCTGGAGCTGCGGCTCAACGGCCAGCGCCCCGAACCCCTGGCCGCCGAGGCGACCGAGCCGTTCAGCGCCGTGTTCGTGAGCCGGAACGCGCCGCGCCCGGGAAAGGCGGACAGCACCCTGCTGGTCTTCCGCTCGCGCTACATCGGCCGGGGGATGCGCGAGGACCTGGCGATCCGCAACTTCGGCGACGAGCCCGCCTACTGCTCGCTGGAGCTGGCCCTGGGCGCCGACTTCGCCCACCTGTTCGAGGTGAAGGAGGGCCGGATCGCAGGCTACGGCGGCGTCGAGCTGACCTCCGAGGACGGCGTGGCCGTGTTCCACTCGCCCAAGCTGCCGACGTCGCGGGGGTCCCGGATCTCGTTCAGCGAGCCGGCCCGCCTGGTCGGCAGCACAGCCACCTTCGAGGTGATCGTCCCGTCCCGGGCCGAGTGGACCGTGTGCCTGCAGGTGACGCCGGTGATGGACAACGGCCCCATCAAGCCCCGCTACGTGTGCGGCCAGCCGGTCGGCCACGCCAAGCCGGGGGAGCGGCTGGCCAAGTGGCGCCGCGAGGTGCCGATGGTCCAGACCGACCACGCCGGGCTGAGCCAGTCCGTGGCCCGCAGCGCCGAGGACCTCGGTGCGCTGCGCATCTTCGACCCCGACTTCCCCGAGCGGACCGTGGTGGCGGCCGGTGCCCCCTGGTTCATGACCCTGTTCGGGCGGGACTCGCTCCTCACGGCGTGGATGGCCCTGCTGGCCGACCCCGACCTGGCGCTGGGCGTCCTGCAGACGCTGGCCCGCTTCCAGGGCAACGACGTCGACCCGCGCAACGACGAGGAGCCGGGGCGGATCCTGCACGAGATGCGCTTCGGCGAGGCCCCGTCACTGTCGCTGGGCGGCGGTCAGATCTACTACGGCACGGCCGACGCCACGCCCCTGTTCGTCATGCTGCTGGGCGAGCTGCGCCGCTGGGGCCTGGCCACCGAGGTGGTCGACCAGCTGCTGCCCCACGCCGACCGGGCGCTGGCCTGGATCGACGAGTTCGGCGACGGCGACGGCGACGGCTACGTGGAGTACCAGCGGGGGAGCGACCGTGGCCTGGCGAACCAGGGCTGGAAGGACTCCTGGGACGGCGTCCGGTTCGCAGACGGCACCCTGGCCAAGGCGCCCATCGCGTTGTGCGAGATCCAGGGGTACGTCTACGCCGCCTACCTGGCCCGGGCCCACTTCGCGATCGGGGCCGGCGACCAGGCCACCGCCGACCGCTACCGGGAGCGCGCCGCCGCCCTCAAGGAGCGCTTCAACGAGGACTTCTGGGTGGCCGAGCGGGGCTGGTTCGCCATGGCCCTGGATGCGCACAAGCGGCCGGTCGACGCCCTGGCCTCCAACATGGGCCACTGCCTGTGGACCGGCATCGTCGACGAGGACAAGGCGCCGCAGGTGGCCCGGCACCTGGTGTCTCCGGCGATGTTCAGCGGGTGGGGGGTGCGCACGCTGGCCGACACCATGTCCGGCTACAACCCCATCAGCTACCACTGCGGCTCGGTCTGGCCCCACGACAACGCCATCGTGGCGGCCGGCCTCATGCGTTACGGCTTCGTGGGGGAGGCCCAGCGGGTCGTGATGGCCATGGTGGATGCAGCCGCCACCCAGGGTGGACGCCTGCCCGAGCTGTTCAGCGGCCTGGACCGCTCCGAGTTCCCGTCGGTGGTCAGCTACCCCACGTCGTGCTCGCCCCAGGCGTGGGCCGCAGCGTCACCGCTGCTCTTCCTGCGCACACTGCTGCGCCTCGACCCGTGGGTGCCCCGGGGCAAGGTCTGGCTGTCGCCGGCGCTCCCGGCCGCCATCGGGCGCCTGCGAGTCGACCGCATCCCGCTCGCCGGCAGCCGGGTCTCGGTCGAGGTGGTCGACGGCGAGACGAAGGTCGAGGGCCTCCCGCCCGAGCTGGAGCTGATCCCCGAACCCCGCGACCCGCTGACCGCCGGCTGAGCCGTCCCGCGGCCCTCGGTGGGGGAGCACCACGACGCTGCCTCCGTCGTGGACGACGCGCACACGGGCGCCGTAGTGGCGGGACACGCGTTCCTCGGTCAGCACCTCCTCGGGTCGGCCGAAGGACACGATCCGGCCCTCGACCAGCAGGGCCATGCGCCGGGCGTACTGGCCGGCCAGGGTGAGGTCGTGCAGGGTCGACAGCACGGTGAGGCCTCGAGCGCGGCGGAGGTCCTCGACCAGGTCGAGCACCTCCTGCTGGCGCCCGACATCGAGTGAGGTGGTGGGCTCGTCCAGCAGGAGGACCGGCGCTTCCTGGGCCAGTGCCCGGGCCAGCACGGCCCGCTGGCGCTCGCCGCCCGACAGCGTGCCCATGGGGCGCCCGGCCAGGGGGCGCAGGTTGAGGCGGTCGAGGACGCCCTCGACCACGGCCAGGTCCGCCGCCGACTCGACGCCGAAGGTCCGGATGTGCGCGGTGCGGCCGAGCAGGGCGTAGTCGACGACCCGCAGCGCCGGTGGCACGAGCGGGTCCTGGGGGACCACGGCCAGCAGCCGGGCCCGGGCTCGGGCGCCCAGCGAGGCGACGTCCTTCCCGCCTACCGTCACGGTGCCCTCGAAGCGGGTGACCCCGGCGAGCGCGCGGATCAGCGTCGACTTGCCGGCGCCGTTGGGGCCGACCACGGCCATCCACTCGCCGGCGGCCACGTCGAGCGAGAGGTGGTCGAGCACGGGCCGACCGCCCAGCACCACCGTCAGGTCCCGGCAGGCGATCGCGGCGGTCGTCATGTCGGCACCAGCCGCCGCGTGCGCAGCACGAGGGCGAAGAACGGCGCTCCCACCAGCGCGGTGACCACGCCGATCGGCACCTCCGCAGGGGACAGGGCGGTGCGGGCCAGGACGTCGGCCACCGTCAGGAAGGCACCGCCCAGCAGCAGGGACACCGGCAGGATGACCCGATAGCTGGCTCCGCCGAGCAGTCGGATGGTGTGGGGCACGATGATGCCGACGAAGCCGATGAGGCCGCTGACCGACACCACGGCGGCGGTGCCGAGCGAGGCCGCCACCACCACGACCAGCCGCACCCGCTCGACGGGCAGGCCGAGGGTGGCCGCTTCCTGGTCGCCGACGCTCAGCACGTCCAGCAGCCGCCGGTGGCGCAGCATCACCGCCGACGTCAGGGCCGCGTAGGGCAGCACCAGGGCCACGTCGGACCAGCTGGCCGTGGTCAGCCGGCCGAGGATCCAGCTGTAGACCTCGCGGATCAGCTCGTTCTCGCGCTGCTGGACGAAGGTCTGGATGGCGGTCAGCAGGCTGGCGATCGCCACGCCGGCCAGGAGCAGCGAGGCGGGCGACCGGCGCCGGTCGCCCGCCGCGCCCAGCGCGTACGTCAGCATTACCGCCGCCAGCGCGCCGGCGAACGCGGCCACCGGCACCATGTCGAGGGCGCCGCTGCCGCCCGAGGCGCCTGCTGCGATGGCCAGGGTCGCGCCGAGGCCGGCCCCGGCGGCGACGCCCAGCAGATAGGGGTCAGCCAGCGGGTTGCGGAACACGCCCTGGTACGCGCCGCCCGACAGGGCCAGGACGCCGCCCACCAGGAGGGCCAGGACGACCCGGGGCAGCCGGATCTCCCACACGATGGCCGCCTCGGTGGACGCCAGGGAGGACTCCACCGGCGACCACGGCAGCCGGCTCGCCACCTCCCGGAGGGCATCCAGCGGGTCGATGGAGGTCGGCCCCACCGTGAGGCCGAGGACGGCGGCCGCCGCCGCCACCAGCGCGGCGCCG
>DATLFQ010000013.1:0-2922 GCA_035540915.1 Acidimicrobiales bacterium | reverse complement strand
CAGCGGCGCCGCCAGCCGGGCACCGGCCTCGGGGTGGATCTTGATGATCTCGAATTCCTCGTCGGTCAGGTGGGTCGGCTTGGAGAGGATCTCGGCGGGGACCTCGAGCTTGCCGATGTCGTGGATCATCGCCGCCCAGTGGATCTTGCTGGTGTCCTCGGGGCCGAGGCCCAACTCCTTGGCGATGAGGTCGGTGTAGGCCCGGACCCGCTCGCAGTGTCCCCGGGTGAGGCGGTCGTGCACGCTCAGGGCGGCGACGAGCACCAGCAGGGTCTCGGCCGCCTCCTGGGGGGTGTCGCCCAGGCCGTGCTCGCCGGCGTCGGCCAGGCGCCGGGCCAGCTGCCTGGACGTGCCGGTGCGCAGGGCGACGCCGAAGCGGGTGGGGGCCCGGTCCGGGAAGACGAGGGTGAGCTTGAACAGCGCGGCGAGCGGCAACAGACGCCGGATGAGCAGGTCGGCGGTGTAGAGCACGGCCGTGCCGCCGGTGGCGATCAGTCCCCACCACACGACCGACGGCCAGATGCCGGCCGGGCGCGGGATGAGCCGGCTGAGCCCGGCGGTGACGAACACGGACAGTCCGATGGGCACGGCGAAGACAGCGATACGGACCAACCACCCGAGAACTGGATGGGACTTCCAAACTGTCGAACCCCTCGAAACTCCCATCACTGGCTCAGAATCGTCGGGTTCAGGGGGTTTCTTGAGGCGCAGATGCGAAATGACCCGCGCCGCCGGCAGGCCCTTCGCCGCACCTGCGCGGCCGCCCCGTCAGGAGAACGTGGGCCTGAGGTTGAGGTCGAGGGTTCGGTGCCGGGGCGTCAGCCGTTGCGCCACACGGTGTCGGCGTCGATCATGTTGGAGAACGCCACGTCGAGGTCGCGGTCGAAGTCGCCCAGGGCCACGCCGGTCGTCCTGGACGACGCGCCCAGGGCCTGCCCGGAGTCGGTGAAGGTGGCGTCCCCGTTGTTGCGCCAGACGGTGTTCGGCTCGCCCTGGTTGGCGAAGACGACGTCCAGGTCGCCGTCGCCGTCGAGGTCGCCGAGGGCCGCGGCCGCCGACCCGGAGGTCCCGCCGAGGGCCTGGCCCGTGTCGCTGAAGACGCCGGCCCCGTCGTTCCGCCACACCCTGTTCGGGCCCCCGTCGTCGGCGAGCACAAGGTCGAGGTCGCCGTCCCCGTCGATGTCGCCCGTGGCGACGCCGAAGGTCCTCCCCCCGTTGAGGACCTGGCCGGTGTCGGTCAGCGTCCTCGACGAGGCGTCGGTGTCGAGCTGGACGACGTTGAACGCAGCCGGGCAGTTGTCGATGGCGGCGGGCAACCCGTCGTAGTCCTCGATCGCCGGCGTCGCCCCGTTGCTGTTCGCGCTCTCCCAGCCCAGGTAGAAGGCGCGGACCAGGTAGTACGGGCCGGGCGGCGCAGACCCGTCCACATAGGAGCTTGTGGCCTGCCCTGCCACCTGCGCGATCTGCGCGAAGGGGCCGCCGGGACCAGGGGAACGCAGGATCCGGTACCCGGCCGCACAGGTGTCGGTGGTGGTGGTCCAGACCGGTGTGACCGTGCCGGCCCCGCTCGCCGTGAGACCCGTCGGCGGGTCGAGGACGCCGCTCGCCCACGTGCTGGCCGCCGTCGGTGACCGCGGCGAAGGCCGCCGCGAGGGACAGGGCCGCCCGGCCGGCTAGAACCGCTGCGGCCAGGAAGGCCACGGCGACGCGCGCCCGGCGGGGCGACGGCCGTGCGCCGGCCCTTCGGGCCAGGAGCGCGCGGGAATGGCCGGTGTCACTGACCGGCTCGATCGACCGGAAACCGGCCCTCCCGACGTATCGGACGCCCGGCCCGGCCAGTTGAGCCATCAACCGTGCCGTCCCCCCCGCCTTGGCGCCCGGCGGGTCCGGTTGCCATCGGGCAACACGGCGGTCATCCTGTCCCGATGTCCCTCGGAGAACGCAACAAGCGGATCGTGCGCGACCTGATCGACCGGTGCATCAACGGCCACGACCCCTCCGTCGTCCACGAGTTCACCACCAGTCCACGGGTGATCGAGTTCCAGACGAGGGTCCTCGAGTCGTTTCCGGACGTCCGGGTAGAGGTGCAGTGGATGGTCGCCGAGGACAACAAGGTCGTGTCATGGCAGACCATGCAGGGCAGCCAGCTCGGCCCGTGGCTCTACGCGCCTGCCCCTACGGGGAGGACGGTCGACACCGACGTCGTCGTCGCGTTCGAGTTCGACGACCAGGGCCAGATCGTCGACCAGTGGTTCTGTGCGAACTTCGTGCGGATGATCGAGCAGCTCGGCGGCCGAGTCGTCGTCCCGTCCGCCGGCGCATGAGCCCGCGGCACCTCGCCGGCGCAGGCGGAGGGGGCTCCTGACAGGCGTGTCATTCATGACCCAGCCGGGCGAGGCCCCTGGTCTCGGCGGCGGACCCGTTCCACGCCGAGAGCCGGTTCGAACCCTCGGACGCACGGATCCGCAAGCGGGGCTCCCCGAACCGTGCGACACATGGCGATGCCCACCGGAGCCGTGCACTGTGGCACGGCCCCGGGCGGGAGCCTTCGAGATCGGGCAACCTGTCGACATGGACGAGGCGGCAGTCAGAGCGAAGCTCGAGCGTCACTGGGAGTACGGGGGCACCGATCAGGACATCGCACACGAGATCTACCACGACGATGCCGTTCTGGAGTTTCCTCAGTCCGGCGAGCGCTTCGAGGGCGTCGAAAATTTCCGCGAGTGGAGACGCCAGTACCCAGCGAAGCTCGCCTTCGAGATCCGACGCATTCGGGGCCGGGACGACCTCTGGGTTGCGGAGAACTCCATCAGCTACGACGACGGGCCCTGGAACTTCACTGTCAGCATCTTGGAGTTTCGAGGAGAGAAGGTTGCCCGGGAGTCGATATACATCGCTCAGGCGTGGGATCCCCCCGAATGG
>DATLFQ010000012.1:0-6955 GCA_035540915.1 Acidimicrobiales bacterium | reverse complement strand
CGTCGCCAGCTTGAACTCGTCGACGTCCACCCACACCCGCGTCTCTGGTCGCCACTGCACGGTGCGGTTGGTGACCCGCAGGCAGGCTCCGATCTCAGGGACGGCTCGTCGCAGCGTGTGCAGCAAGTTGCGGAGGTTGGTGCGCGCCTGGTCCTCCGAGGAGTCGGGCCAGAGGAGAAAGGCCAGGGCTTCGCGGGACTGCGCGGTGTGACGGTGGAGCAGGAGGTACCCGAGCAGCGAGCATCCTCGCTTCGAGGTCAGCGGAGCGACGGACGCGCCCCCGACACGGATGTCGAGCGGGCCGAACAGGCGGGCGCGCACTTCGTCGTTGCGTGGCGCCGGCCCGACCTCGGGGTCCAATGCCCGACCCACCTGGCCATTCTCCCAAATGCGATCCGCCGAGGGGGGCGCGGTCAAGCCGCGGCCGCGACGGTCGGATCGTGCCCGCCGCCGTTTCCGTGACACCCCTGCGGCCGGCGGGCCGGCGCCGGCGGCCCACCACCTGGTCACCGTCGAGGTGGTGCACCCGGACGGGGGCCCCGACCGGCGACCCAGCCGCCGAGGGTGCGACGGCCGAGGCGGCGCAGCAGCGGGCGGTACCCGGCCCACGCGGTGATGACGAGCACCGCCCAGATCGCCATGCCCAGCAGGCCCGGTGTCTCGCACGGATCGCCGCACGGGCGGTCGAGCAGGGCGAACAGGCCGGCGCCGGCCACCGGCAGGAGCAGCAGCGGCAGCGCGACCAGGAGGAACACGGCCTCGACCGCCACCGCCAGCATCCCCCGGCTCGATCGAGCAGACATGAGAAGCTATGAATAGCCGCTCCGGCCGGCCCCGTCACGCGTGGTCGTCTCGACCAGCCGGCCCAGCGCGCCGGCGGCCGTCCGGTCTGCGGGCAGCACCGGCAGGGGGCCGCCCTCGAACGTGATCGCGGCCAAGGACCACCGCTCCTCGTCGGCGTCCAGCGCGACGACGAGCGGGCGGCGCACGACCCCGTCAGCCAGGTCCTCGGCTGCGTGCTCGAACGCGGCGGCCACCGCGTCCGCGGCGCCGAGCAGGGTGTAGGTCGGCCCCCGGACCCCGAGGGCGCAGGCGATGGCCCCGGTTGGGCTGTTGGCCAACGACCAGGGGAACAGCCGGGGGTTGGCGAAGGCCAGCCCGGTGGCCAGACCGTCCCGCAGGAACTCGACCGACTCCTGGCCACCGGCGCTGGCGGTGGCGACGTAGAGCCCGTCGCCGTGGAGGCCAGCGGCCACCATGGTCTCCGCCGCCCACGTCGCCATGGTCGTGCCGGCGTCCGAGCCAGTGTTCTGCCACAACGTTTTCACGGCGCGCAGAGCACCAGCGCCGAGTTCAGGCCGCCGAAGGCGAACCCGCAGCTGACCACCGCGGACAGACCGGCGGCCGGGCGCGGCCCGGTGATCACGTCGACCGGCAGGGCCTGGTCGGGGCGGCGGACGTTGACCGTCGGCGGCACCACGCCGTTGCCCAGGGCGAGGACCGACACCACCGCCTCGACCGCGCCGGCCGCGCCGAGGCAGTGGCCGAAGGCTCCCTTCTGCGACGACACGGGCACGGCGCCGTCGCCGAAGACATCGGCGACGGCTCGCGCTTCGGCCGCGTCGGACGCCGCCGTGCCGGTGCCGTGCGCGTTGACCCAGCCCACCTCGCCGGGGGCGACGCCCGCCGCGGCCAGGCCGGCCCGGATGGCGGCGGCCATGCCGGAGCCGTCGGGACGGGGCGAGGTGGGGTGGTGGGCGTCGCCGCTCAGTCCCAGTCCCGCCACCACGGCGAGCGGCCGGGCGCCCCGGGCGAGGGCGGAGGCCTCGTCCTCGACGACGAGGAAGGCAGCGGCCTCGCCCAGCTGCATGCCGGTGCGGCCGGCGTCGAAGGGGCGGCACCTGTCGGCGGCCATCGCCCGGAGGCGGGCGAATCCCAGCAGGGCGATGCGGGAGAACGGGTCGACGCCCCCGGCCAGCATTACCGGAGGCCGGCCGGCCGACACCGCCCGGGCGGCCGCCCCGATGGCGTAGTTCCCGGCTGCGCAGGCGGTGCCGTAGGTGCGACGGGGTCCGGCCGATCCCAGCCAGTCGGCCAGGTCGGCCGCAAGCACCTGGCCGCTCACTGCGGCGAGGTCGACCGATGCACCGGCGGCAGCTGCCTCGAAGCCGGCCGACTCGCCCATGGTGGTCCCCACCATCACCCCGGCGGACGAGGGCAGTGCGCCATCGCCGAGGCCGGCGGACGTCAGGGCCGCAGCAGCTGCCCGGCGGGCCAGGGCGCGTCCACGACGGAGCGGGTCGGGCTCGCCCAGATCGCCCTCGACGCGGCAGGCGATCGCTATCGGGAATCCCTCGGTGGTCAGGTCGTCCCACGAGCGAGCGGCCGACTCGCCGGCCAGGAGCCGGGACCACACGGTGGCGCAGTCGTCGCCCAGCGGCGTGACGAGGCCGACGCCGGTGACCACCGCTCGCCTGGACACGGGAGGTCGGTTCGCACCGGTGAAGCGGGTCACCGGTCGGGGAGGGAGGCGAGCACGTAGGTGGTGATGTGGTCGAGGGTGGAGAGGTGGGGCCAGTCGGCGTCGGGGACCGAGAAGCGGTAGGCCTCCTCGACCCGGGCCACGAACTCGACGACGTCGAGGGAGTCCAGGCCGAGGTCGGCCACCAGCTCGACGTCGGGGGCCAGGTCGCCGGGCACCGACGGGTTCACGGCCCGCAGCTCCCGGCGCAGCAGGGCCAGCACCTCGGCCCGGTCGGTCACGCCGCAGCGCCGTCGAGCACCAGGGCGCAGCGCCGGGTGAGGGCCGCTGCGGCCCCGGCCGAACCCGGGGCGTCGGCCAGCGGCGCCAGTGGGTCCCCCACGATCCGGTAGCCGCGCACCAGCGCCGCCTCGGGCTCGGCCGCCACCACCAGATCGCCGATGGTCGGGCAACCGCCGGCGATGGCCCGCACCAGCCGCAGCGCCCAGCGGGCGTTCTCGACGTGGCGGGTCGGGCCGACCGCGGCCAGCGACGCCGCGGCCGCGCCCTGCAGTGGGAGCGCCTCGGCGAACGACAGGCCGGTGCGCTTCCGGCTGGCCGTCAGGCAGGCCAGCGAGAGCACCGCGCCGACCGGCTGCGCCAGCTCGTCGAGGTGGCCGGCCCGGACCCCCCGGTAGCCGACCCAGCCGATCGGCCGGCCGTGGCCCACGTACACGGCCAGGCCCAGGCCGCAGCCCAGGCCCTCGACCAGGTCGTCGCGCACCAACTCGTCGGCGGTCCATTCGAACCGCGCCGTGCCCGGTGCCGCCTCGCCCAGCAGGCGCAGGATGCGGCCCGCGAGGTCGCGGTAGCGGCCGCTGCGCTGGGCCAGGACCGCCACGCTGCAAGGCGCCCCGCCCGCCGCCGCCCGGTCGTGGACGGCGGCGGCGGCCGAGGCGAAGCGGGCGAGCGGCCCCGGGCCGGCGTCGGGCAGCACGCCGAGTGGCACGGGCCGGCCGGTGTGGTCGATCACCGTCGGTCCGGGCGCGACGGTTCGGGGGGACCGGCGCCGAGGCGCCACCACCAGCACGCCGTCGGCGCCCCTGGCCACCCGGGCCAGGTCGACCCCCTGCGCCCACGCCACGACGCGGACCCGCCGGCCGCCCCGCTGGTAGGCGGCCAGCAATGGGGCCAGCGCGGCCACCGCTGCCGGCGGGGCGACGACGGCCACGGCGCCGAGCGCCGCCCGGGGCTCAGGCGGCCTGGACGGCGTCGACGTAGGGCTGCCAGGGCGCATAGTCGGCCTGCGGCCGGCCGAGCAGGACCCGCCGGACGTAGTAGTGCATCAGGATCTGGCCCTGCTGCTCGGGGTTGAACTGGTCGAAGTCGCCGTTCGCCGCGGCCAGGTCGTCCTGGCCGCCCTCGCCCAGCCCCGAGCCGTTGTCGACCGACTTGGTGTTCCCGGCGAAGTCGGTCGGGATGGTGGTGCTGCCGACCCCCTCGACGTAGCCGTAGTTGTAGCCGTCGCCGGCCACCTGGGCGTGGATCGCCTCCGACATGTAGAAGGGCCCCTCGGTGAGGAACTGCCACACGTGGGTCAGCTCGTGGATCATCGTGTGGCGCTCGATCCCCTCGTCCACGTCGAAGTTCACCAGGGTGTTGGTGACGAAGGCCCGGGAATCGGGGTTGCCGGTGAAGAAGTCCTGGATGCCGAAGACGATGTCGTTGGTCAGGCTCTCCGAGGCGAAGTAGATGTTGCCGTAGTCGAGCGTGTCGGCGAAGACGATCTTCGCGTCGGCGATCTCGTTCGGCGTCATCTTCCGGTAGCTGGCCAGCAGGCGCAGCAGGATGGCGACGACCGTGCCGACCAGGCCGCCGATCACCTCCAGGGCGGCTTCGAGGATGTCCACGATGGCCCGGCCGATCTCGCGGGCCATGACCACCACCCGCTCCAGCACGTCGGCGGCCAGGTCCTTGGCCGCGTCGAGGATCTCCGAGAAGGCCCGGCCCAGCTCGTCGAAGGCCCGCAGCAGGTTCTGGTACGCCTGGTCGGGGTGCAGCATGGTGTCGACCAGCAGCTGGCCGATGGTCACGCCCGCCTCCAGCAGCGTGCCGACCACTTCGACCATGGTCTCCAGAACGCGCCCCGCGGCCCAGGTGAGAAAATCGGCGACCGCCGCCCCGGCCCGCAGGGCGCCCTTGATGACATCGCCGATGGCCGGCAGCACGTCGTCCTCCAGGTAGCTGAGGACATAGCTGATCGAGTTGCCCACGCGCACGGTCGCCTCGCCCAGCAGCTCCAGCGCGGCGGTGCCGGCGGCCACGGCCCAGTCGATGACCTCCGCGATGGCGGCGCCCACCTCCTCGATGGCCAGCAGGATGCGGTCGAACACATCGGCGACCTGCGTGGCGGCCCAGTCGAGGATCTCGTCGACGTTCTTCTTGACGAAGCGAACGGCCAGCACGGCTTGGCGCCACAGGTCCGAGGCGAGCGCCTCGCCGCGGTCCAGCAGCCACTCGAACACGTCGCCCACCGGGCCGAGCGCCTGCAGGATCCCGTTGACGATCTTGCGGAAGATGAAGTAGCCGCTGGCCAC
Organism: Acidimicrobiales bacterium; assembly: GCA_035540915.1. Lineage (GTDB taxonomy): Bacteria > Actinomycetota > Acidimicrobiia > Acidimicrobiales > DATLFQ01. The sequence goes on along the minus strand of DATLFQ010000012.1, from coordinate 1,897 downwards.
CACCGTCTCCAGCATGTCGACCACCGCGGCGCCGGCGGCCAGGGCCGCCTCGATGAAGCGGGCGGCCGTCTTGTAGGTGAACTCCAGCACGCCGAAGGTGAAGTCGACGATGGTCTTGCCCAGCTCGAAGGCCGCCTGGACGACCTTCTTCAGCGTCTCGAGGGCGACGTTGACGATCGATCGCAGGACGTCGACGAGGCCCTTGCCAAGCTCGAACAGCGCCCCGACCACCTTCTTGACGGCGGCCACGCCGGCGGCGGCGATGTTCACCACCATGTCGACGATCGTCTTGCCGGCGGCGAGGAGGCCGTCCACCACCGCCCGGGCCACGTCGGCGGCCGCGGTGGCGACGTAGCTCATGAAGTCGACCATGGCCTCGCCGATCTCGGCCGCCGCCCGCGCCACCTCGCGGACCAGGTTGGCGCCGGCCGCGATCACGTCGTCGAAGATGTCGGCCAGCGCGTGGCCCAGGTTGGTGAGCGACTGGACGACCTGCCGGAACAGCAGATGGGGGCGGGTGACCAGGGTGACCAGGATCTCGCCGACGGCCCGGCCCAGCTCGATCAGCGCCCTTACGGTGTTCTGGACCAGCGCCAGCCCGAACCGGGCGGCCTGCTCCAGGATGTTGCCGATCGTCTTGCCGATGGCGATCAGGGCCTCGACCGCCTTGCGGACGATGCTGAACGCCTTGCCCGCCAGGTAGGCCAGAAACTCGCCGAGCGTGCGGCCCAGGCTGTCGATGGCCCTCAGCACCAGGATCAGGCCGTCCAGCGCCAGGCTGAAGGCGGCGTCGAGCACCTCGAACAGTGCCTTGCCGATGGCCGCCAGCCCGTCGACGATCTTGCGCAGCACCTCGTAGCCCGCCTTGACCACCTCGGTCAGGAGCTCGCCCAGCGTGGCGAAGGCGGTGACCAGGGCCTGGGCCAGCGCGGCCACCGCGTCCGCCGCCCAGTTGACGACGTCCTTGAGAGCGTCGACGAACGCCTGGCCGACCTGGCCGATGGCGTCCACCACCGCGTTCACCGCGTCGACCACCGCATCGGCCACGTCCTCGAAGAACTCGACCACCGCCTCGTCGTTGTCCGGGTCGGGCTCGCGGCGGCCGGCACCGATGCGCAGCATCTCCGCCCCGGCGTCGCGCAGCCAGTACAGGACCTCCTTGGCCGCCGCCTTGTCGGTGGTGCCGCCCTCCTTCACCACGAAGTCGTGCATCACGACCCGGGCGTGCGCCCGGGGCAGCTGGCTCACGGCGTGGACGACGCCCCGCGCCTGGCCGGCCGACCGGTAGCCCTTGATGACCGCCCGCCGCTCGCCTTCGCCCAGGAAGGCGGCGCGCTGGAACAGCTCCCGGTGCTCGTCGGCCGTCTTCAGGGACGTGGCGTAGACACGGGCCAGGTTCACCGCCCGGGCCGGGCTCTCGGCGAAGGTCTCCCTGATGGCGCCGGCCAGCTCGACCGGCCGGTAGTCCAACAGGCGGAACCGGGCCTCCAGCTCGGCGTTGCGCTTGACCGGTACCTCTCGGGCCAACTCGGCGATCCGGTTCACGTGCCCCCCCGTCCCTGATCTCGACTGGTGCTGCGGATGGTACAGACCTCCCGATCGCCCCGCTGGTGGGGTTCGCTAGCGTGCCTCCGATGGCCAGAGCCGACCGCCGGCGTCACCGACGCCGGCCCCGCTGGCTCGTCGTCGGCCTCGTGCTCAGCGCGATCGTGCTGGCGTTCAACGCCATCGTGTCCAGCGGGTCCGACGATCGGGGCGCCCGGCTGGAGCGGTTGGCCTGGGTCGACCAGATGCGCCCCCATGTGGAGGCGTCGACCGCGCAGGGGGTGGAGGTCGAGGCCCTCCGGGCCGACCCGGCCCGCCTCGGTCGCGAGGGCATCGGCCGGCGGATGGACCG
>DATLFQ010000011.1:0-3126 GCA_035540915.1 Acidimicrobiales bacterium | reverse complement strand
ATGTCGCCCACCCTTCCCCGCAACGCCACGGAGCCCGGCGCGTGAAGCTCCTGCTCACCGCCTACTGCTGCGCGCCGGACTCGGGCTCCGAGCAGGCCTTCGGATGGTGGTGGGTGACCAACTGCGCCGAGCGCCACGAGGTGACGGTGGTGACCCCGACCGCCCAGCGTGCGCGAATCGAGTCGGCGCTGCCGCTCGAAGGCCGGTCACTTCGCTTCGTCTACGTCGACGGCCCCCCGAAGGTGTCGGCCGCAGGGTCGAGCTACCGGTTCGAGCGGCTCCAGCAGTACCTGTGGCAGCTCCGGACCATCCCGACGCTCCGCCGCCTAGTACGAGACTGGCGCCCCGACCTGTGCCAGCACGTGACCACCGGCACCTGGCGCCAACCGACCGGGCTGTCCTTTGCGGGCGCCCCGTACGTGTTCGGGCCGACCTCGGGCTCCGAACGGCTCCCGCCGGGCTTTCTCCGCCGCATCGGGCTGCAGGGCGCGATGACCGAGTACCTCCGCGGGCAGCTGATCAACGTGTCGCGCTTCGACCCCCTGGTGCGACGGGCCATGGGCCGGGCCAGCGCCCTGTGGGCCGTCGGCCCGGCGACGCTGGGGGACCTCTCGGCCCGCTACCCGGACAAGACGTTTCCGACGACGCGTGCCTTTCCGCACCCCGCCCTACCCCGCACCGACGAGCGGCCAGCCCGCCCGGCGTCCACCGGCGGGTCGTTCCAGCTGTCCTGGATGGGCCGGCTGATCCCCACCAAGAACCTCGAGATCCTGCTCGAGGCACTGGCCGACCCCCGCCTGTCCGCCACCCGCCTCGCGGTGATCGGCGACGGGCCGATGGCGGCCCGCTACCGAGCCGTGGCCGAGCGCGTCGGCGTGGCCGCGCGCGTCGAGTTCCTCGGGCGGCTCGACCAGCGTCGGGCGTTCGAGGTGGTGAGGGAGAGCGACGCCTTCGTGTTCACCAGCGTGCGCGAGATGATGGGCCAGAGCCTGTCGGAGGCCATGCAACTCGGCGTGGCCTGCGTCATCCTCGACTGCAGCGGCGCCTCCAGCCTCGTGGGCGACGACGGCGCCCTGAAGGTGCAGATCGGCACATATGAGGCGACCCGGGCGGCGCTGGCCGACGCCCTGGCCTCGTTGGTCGGCAACCACGAGAAGCTCGAGGAGCTCCGGGCGGCCGCCTGGCGTCGGATCGGCGCCCTCATCGACCGCGAGCGCGCCGCCGACGACCGTGACCGGTTCTTCGAGTCGCTGCTGCGTCGTGGTGCCGGGACCCAGACCACCCCCGATCGAGTCGAAGGAGCCCCCGAGCATGGCTGAGGCAGGATCGCACGGACACCTCGTGGTCGTGGGGCAGGGTTACGTCGGGCTGCCCCTGGCGATGCGAGCGGTCGAGACCGGCTGGGACGTCGTCGGCTACGAGGTCGACCAGCGGCGCACCGACCGCCTGGCCGCAGGCAACTCTTACGTCGAGGACGTCTCGACGGAGCAGCTCCAGCGCGCCCTGGCGACGGGCCGCTACCGCCCGACGGCCGACGACGCCGCTTGCGCCGGGTTCGACGTGGCCGTCATCACCGTCCCCACACCGCTCAGGGAGGGCGTGCCCGACCTCAGCTACATCGAGAGCGCCACGCGGACACTGGGGATGCATCTCCGGCCCGGTGCCTGCGTCATCCTCGAGTCGACCACCTACCCCGGCACGACCGAGGAGCTCGTGGGACCGATCCTGGCCGAAGCGGCCGGGCTGGGCCCGGGCGTCGACTTCGACCTCGGCTTCTCGCCAGAGCGCATCGACCCCGGCAACCCGGTGTGGACCTTCGTCAACACGCCGAAGATCGTCGCCGGTGTGAACGAGGCGTCCCTCAAGCGGGTGCAGGCCTTCTACGACACCCTCGTCGACCGGACGGTGCCGGTCTCCAGCCCGAAGGAGGCCGAGCTGGCGAAGTTGCTCGAGAACACGTTCCGCCACGTGAACATCGCCCTGGTCAACGAGATGGCGATCTTCGCCCGGGACCTCGACATCGACGTGTGGGAGGCACTCGACGCCGCCGACAGCAAGCCCTTCGGCTTCATGAAGTTCACGCCGGGGCCAGGCGTGGGCGGCCACTGTCTGCCGATCGACCCCCTCTATCTCTCATGGCGTGTGCGTCGAAGGCTGGGGCACACCTTCCGCTTCGTCGAGTTGGCCAACGACATCAACGACCACATGCCCGAGTACGTCGTGCGGCGGGTCAGCGCAGGCCTGAACAAGCGCGGGCGGGCGGTCAACGGGAGCCGCATCCTCATTCTCGGACTGGCGTACAAGCGCAACACGGGCGACGCCCGCGAAGCTCCGGCCCGGTCGGTCATCGAGCGCCTGCTCGCCCTCGGCGCATCCGTCCACGTCGCCGATGCCCACGTCGCCGAGTACGACATGGACCCGGCCGTGCAGCGGGTCGAGCCCAGCGCGAACGAGCTGGCGGCGGCCGACGTCGTCGTCCTCCTGACCGATCACGACGACTTCGACTACGACGCGATCGCAGCGGGGAGCCAGTACGTGTTCGACACCCGCCGCCGGATGGTCGGCCCCAACGTCGAGCATCTGTAGGACCAGGCCGGACCCCTCGCCAGCCCTGGCGGCGCATTTCGGCGCCGTTCGGACACGACGCCCCCGGTCGACCACGAGCTCCGGTCACTATGACCGGATCACCCCGACCCGACCCTTAGGAAGCTCTCAAGGCGGCGGTTCGCGGCGCCGACAGTGCTCGCATGCCCGCCCACTGGAGCACCAGGATCACGGCCGCGATCGGCACCGCGACTCTCGTCGTCTCGGCACTCGCACTCACCGCACCGCCGTCCGCATCGGCGCCAGCGGTCCGCCTCGGATCGTCGCTGCTGGCGGCCGCGACGAGCGACCACCCGATCGCGGCAGTGGCCGCCACGACCACCGGGCAGGGGCACTGGCTGGTGACGCCCGAGGGCACCGTGTCGGCGTTCGGCGACGCCGGCGCCTACGGGTCGGTTAGCGGCCCGCGGCTGAAGCGCCCGATCGTCGCCATGGTCGGCACTCCAACCGACCGCGGCTATTGGCTGGTCGCCGCCGACGGTGGCGTCTTCGCCTTCGGCGACGCGGGCTTCCACGGATCGA
>DATLFQ010000010.1:0-17944 GCA_035540915.1 Acidimicrobiales bacterium | reverse complement strand
GGGCGTGGCTCCGACGGCCTCGGGCAAGGGCTACTGGCTGGCGGCGTCCGACGGCGGGGTCTTCGCCTTCGGCGACGCCGTCTTCCGGGGCTCCACCGGTGCGCTGCGCCTCGCCTCGCCCGTGGTGGGCATCTCGGCCGGGTAGCAGCAGCCCTCCCCCCGAGGGCGGGCGCGCCACCGCCCCGGGCGGAGAACCCGGGGCGGTGGAAGAGCCGAGGTGGTGCGCTGTCAGTCGGCCGAGAGAGGGCGCCGGTTCCAGCGGCGGACGCCGAGGGAGAGGGCGGCCAGGACGGCGGCGATGGCGGCGAAGGCGCCGGTGTCGGTGCCGGTCCTGCCGGCCGCCCCGGCCCCGCAGGTGACCGAGCTGCCCCGGACCGGCACCGACACCGGCGCCGGGTCGGCCACGGTGGTGGCGGCCAGCTCGGAGGTGGACTGCATGGTGCCGATCTTGAGGGACAGCCCCTCGAGAAGGGCGCCGACCAGGCCGGTCGGGTTGAGCAGCCCGTTGAGCAGGCCCATGTTGCCGCCGATGAGAGGCAGGGCGGCGGCGGGCTGGGCGACGCCGGCACCGCCGAGCAGCGCCAGCGGGCTGGTGGTCTTGCCGGCGTTCAGCAGGCCGCTCACGACGTTCAGGATGCCGGTCGGCGGGTTGATGTCGAGCGACAGGACGTCGAAGCTGGCCAGTGCCTTGTTGTAGCCGCCGGCCGTGCTGACGTCGGTGACCTTGTTGAGGATCTTGAGGTCGATCAGCTTGGCCAGGCTCGGGTCGATCAGGCTCAGCACGCCGGACAGCGTGCTGGTCACGGTGTTGACCAGGTTGCCGATGGACGCCAGGTCGACGCCCGGCAGCTCGATGCCGAGGACGTTCAGCCCGCCGAGGTTGGCGACGGCGGTGGCGGCCGAGTCCTCCAGCGTGCGGCCGGCCTTGGTGGCGACGTTGACGTCGGCCCCGTTGAGCTTCAGCAGCGGGAGGTTGCCGAGCAGGTTGAGCGCCCCGCCCAGCAGGCCCTGCAACGTGCCCTGCAGCGTGGTCAGCAGGTTGCCGACCGTCCCCTCCAGCAGGTTGGTGGTGGGGATGATCGAGGTCAGGTTGCCGCCGCTGCCGAGGACCGGCAGCTGGGTCGGCAGGGTGCCGACCAGGCCGCTGACCACCGGCACCGACTTCACCAGCTCGGTCACGACGCCGCTGGAGCCGCTGACGGTCTTCAGCAGGCCGTCGATGACGCCGGTGAGATTGGTGACCGCCGACAGCAGGTCGGGCGCGCCGGCCAGCGGCAGGCCGCCCAGCAAATTCAGGTTCTTCAGCAGGTCGTTGAGGATGGGCAACGGCAGGTTGCCGAGGTCCAGGCCCAGGCCCTTGAGGAGCTCGCCCAGGTTGAGGACCGAGATGGCGTCGATCTTCACGCCACGGTCGCCGGCAGAGGCCGGCGAGGCGGCCGAGGTGCCGAGCAGGTTCGAGACGCTCTTGATGGACAGGATGCCGTTGAGCACCGACAGGTTCGCCAGCGCGGCGTCCAGGCCCGAGCGGGCGCCCTTGTCGTCGAGAGCGGACGTGAGGCTCGTCGGGATGAGCTGACCGCCGACCAGGCCGGTCACGCCGCCGAGGGCGCCGAGCAGCGGCAGGTTGCCGGTGCCCTTGGAGAAGTCGAACGCGGAGCCCTTGACCTCACCCTGGCCGCCGGGCGTGCGGGACTCGAACGACGGCAGGCCGGCGGTGATCCCGTTGAGGGCCGGTACGACCGAGGAGGTGAGCGACAGTGGGCTCAGCTTGCTGAACGCGTTCGGCGTGGCGACCAGGCTGTCGATGGTGCTGAGGGCGTCGTCGAGCAGCACGTCCAGGTTGAGGAGGCTGCCGCCGTCGCCGAGATCGAGGCTGAGTAGGGAGAACGTGGCCTTGGAGGTGCCCACGCCCCGGGTCTCGGCGGCCGTGGCTGCGCCGATGCCCGAGAAAGCGGTGGCCACGAAGAACGCCGATGCTGCGGCGGTGGCCCGGACGGGAAAGCGTTTCATTGACATCCCACCTGTCAACTGGAGGAGTAAGAGGAAGCTGCGACGACCAGACAGGCGCGGAGCCGACGTCCGCCGTGCGGACCCCCCGTCTGCCGCTGCCCAGGATGGGGGATGGGCCGAGGTTCGTCAAGCGCGGGTCGGCTGAAAAGTTCCCGGAAATTTGGAAAATTTCGCGCCGGCGGCCATCAGGGGGCGCTGGGGGACGAAACGGACCTAGTGACCCGAATCTACTGACCAGTGGCGGATGAGCGCCACCAGCTCGGGCAACTGGGCGATGGTGGCATCGGGCCGGACGTCGAAGGGGGGAACGGCGGCGTTGGGTCGCAGGACCGCCCGCATCCCCGCTGCCCGGGCGCCAGAGATGTCGTCGTAGGGGCGGTCGCCGACGAAGACGGCGCCCGGGGCTTCGACGCCGAGCTCGTGGAGGACGGCGGCGAACGCCTCCGGGTGCGGCTTGGTATGGACGAGCTCGCTGGTGTAGCAACGGGCGTCGATCAGCCCGTCGAGGCCGTCACGGGACAGGAAGCGCTCGTGGAACGCCCGGGGCCAGTGGGTGTTCGACAGCAGCCCGATCCGGCACCCCATCTCCCGCAGCGCCACGAGGGTGGGTACCGCCAAGGGGTCGTGGCGCACGTGCGGTGTCCAGGAGTCCAGATGGGAGGTGGCCGCCTCTTCGAGGACTGCGTCGGTCACGTCGAGGCCCAGTTCGTCGGACGCTGCTGCCAGGAGGGCGGCCAGCCTCGTGCTCCGCTGGTCGACGGCGATGCGGGCCCACGACGCCTCCTCGACGGCGACGAGCCGCGCACAGACCTCGTCCTCCCGGTCGGGGGCCAGCCGCCGGGCCGCCATCCGCCACATGTCCGCCATATCGACGTCGGCGAAGGGGGTGAGGGTGCCGCCCCAGTCGAACACGACCGCCTCGACCGTCACGGGCGGGTTGCTCCTCGGCCCCGCTCGAACCACCGCCGGAGGCCGGCGGCGTTGCTGGCCACGCCGTTGAGGGCGTCGAGGTGGCGGCGGGCCTGCTCGCCGGCGCCTGCGACCGCACCCTCGAACGCCGCACCCAGCGCCTCGGCCACGTCGACCCCGTCGCGGAGCGCCCGGCCGGCCACCTGCGACCAGGCGAGGAGGGCGGCGGCCGCCTCGTCGAGGATGCCCACGCCCGGTGCCATCCCGAAGTGGGCGAGGGCCACGCCCGAGGGGGCCAGGTCGGCGAAGCGGGCCAGGGAGGCCAGGGCCAGGTCCAGGTCGAAGTCGGGCGGCGGCGTGGCCGGCCAGGCCACGCCGACGGACGGCAGGCGGACGCCCGCCGCGTCGCCGGCGAACAGCGTGCCGGTGGCCGAGTCGAGCAGGGCCATGTGGTGCTTGGCGTGCCCCGGTGCGTGGACGGTCGTGAGGCTGCGCCCGCCACCGACGTCGACCGCCTCGCCGTCGGCCAGGGGCCGGATGCGTGCCGGCGGAGTCGGCTCGAGCCCGCCGTAAAGGGAGTCGAGGAGCGGTCCGTGGACCCGGCCGGCGGACGCCAGCAACCGGGCCGGGTCGGCGAGGTGCCGGGCCCCCTCGGGGTGGACGTAGACCGCGGCGGCCGGGAAGGCCCGGGCCAGGTCGCCCACCGCGCCGGCGTGGTCGAGGTGGACGTGGGTGACGGCGATGCCGGCAAGGTCGTCCGGGGTCATGCCGAGGTCGGACAGCGCGGCCAGGACCACCGGCACCGACGACCGGCTGCCGGGGTCGATCAGGACGGGGGCGTGACCCTCGACCAGGTAGGCGGCCGTCACCTCCGCCCAGCCGCCCAGGCGCGAGTCGATCTGGACGACTCCGGGGGCAACTGCGTCGGGCACGGAGGCGAAGGTAGCGGGGGCAGGTGCGTGCCGTTTCCAGGCGCGACGGGCCGGGGACACCTGGGGGGAGTCCACACGAGAGGAGTCGGCGATGGCGAAGACCCCGACCGTCGAGACCCGGGCCGACCGGGTCGCCCTTGTCCAGGACGCCGGCATGAAGCGCGTCTCGCTCGGCAGCGCCCTCGCCGGCGCGCTGGTGGCCTACGGCGCCTTCGCGGTGCTCCTCGCTGTGACCGCCGCCGTCGCCAAGGCGGTCGGCTTCGACACCGACCTCAGCGACAGTGAGTGGCGCCGCCTGGGCGCCGCCGGCGGCGCCCTCGTGGCCCTGGTCCTCCTGGCCAGCTATCTCTACGGCGGCTACGTGGCCGGCCGCATGGCACGCCGGGCCGGCAGCCTGCACGGCTTCCTCGTCTTCGTGACCAGCGTCGTCCTCGCCGTGGGAGTGACGGCCCTGGTGAACCTCTTCACCGACGGCGACGCCATCCTGGCGGACCTCCGGGCGATCGGCATCCCGACGTCGGGCGACGAGTGGCGCAACATCGGCACGGTGGCCGGCATCGGGTCGCTGCTGGCCATGCTCCTGGGCTCGCTGCTGGGTGGCCGCGCGGGCGAGCGGTGGCACGGCAAGCTGCTGGCTCGGGCGCTCGACCCCGCGGTCGGGCCGGAGGCCGAGGCGGCGCGGGTGGCCCGGGAGCGCCACGCCGAGGCCGAGGAGCGCGTCGGGCGGGCCCGAGCCCACGTCGGCGACGGCGGCACCGTGGTGATGGACCGCAGCGAGGACCCCTCCCGCGCCGGGCAGACGGTGGCCGACCACCGCCACGCCTCCGACGGCCACACCGAGGCACCCGAGCGGGGCGCCCGCCGGCAGTAGGCGGGAGCGACCGGGGGGCGAAACCCGGTCGGCTTCAGGCCGCCGCGGCCACCGATCGCCGGACCAGGTCCAGGTACACCGATGGGTCGTCCCGGTCGACCACCGGGAACCCGACGCCCTTCCGGCCGTTCCAGCGCAGCTCCACGCCGGGGTTGTGGACGTCGGTGCCGTCGGGCAGGAACAGGTGCGGGCTGCCGCGGACTGCGTCGGTGGCGGCGTGCTCGGCCTGGTCCATCAGGCTCCTGCGGGCCGCGCCGGTGTCGAGCGCCCCGGTCAGCGCGTCCAGGTCCACCGCCGGGCAGGTGGCGGCGACCTCGAGCAGGAACGCCCGGTGGTCGATGGCGAGCCGGCCGTCGAGCCCGGCTTCGGCTCGCGCCCGGCGCAGGCGGGCGACGCCGACATGGGCCCACGGGCACCCGAGATCGGACCAGACGACGATCGTGCCGGTTGGGGGCGGGCTGGGGCGCGGCGGCGAGGTCTTCGGCGGTTCCTTCTCACGCCGGTGGGCGCCCGACGCCTGGGAGCCGCAGCGCAGCTAGATGAGGAGAACATGTATTGAAAGCGATCTGCGTGCGTTCTACAAAGAGCGGGCTCCGTCCGTCCGATCAGGAGGCGAATTCCCTATGGCCGAGCGCGAACCAGGTCTGCTGAAGGTGCTGTGGGGTGACATCCGTGGCAAGCGCATCCCTCGCCAGCCCACCGCCGACGAGTTGGCGTGGGAGGCCGAGGAGGAGGAGGCCGAGCTGGCGGCCCGCGGCGGCGTGACCGGGCTGAGCAACGAGCAGATGGAGCGTCTCCGCCAGCGGTCCGTGCCGCGCTGATCGAAAGGACCGTCCCGATGGCCAACCTGTACCTGACCTGCAAGAGCTGTGGCCGGCAGTTCTTCTCCGGCGTGCAAGAGCCGCCGCCCGATCCCCGTTCGCACGAGTGCATGTGGTGCCACGCGGCTCCGGAGTACCAGTTGAACGACTACGTCGTCGCCTACACCGACGACCAGATGGCGTCGGCCGAGGCGGTCCACCCGGGCTGACGCCCGCAGGCGGGACGACGCAGGTCACCCGGCCCGGACCAGCAGCAACGTGTCGGTGGCCGGGACGGGATGGGTCGGGGACCCCACCAGCACGGCCACCAGGTCACCGGCCCGGATGACGCCCCGGGCCGCCGCCTCTTGGACCGCGAACCAGACGATCTCGTCGGTGGTGCCGTGGCGGTCCGCCAGCAGGGGCGTGATCCCCCAGGCCATGGCCAGCTGGCGGGCGGCCCGGAGCGACGGCGTCACGCCGAGGACCGGGACGGTCGGCCGGAACCGGCTGATGGCGCGGGCCGTGCGACCGCTGTCGGTGCAGGCGATGATGGCGGTCACCTCGGCGTCGGCGGCGGCCCGCCAGGCGGCCGCCGAGATGGCTGCGGTGATGCGGACCGGAACGGGCGCGCCGTGGGCCTCGAGGGACTGCTGCCGGCCGAGGTTGCGGCCCCAGCCCTCGTAGTCGAACTCGCGCTCGGCCCGGGCGGCGATGCGGCCCATGGTGGCCACGGCGGCCACCGGGTCATGACCGATGGCCGTCTCGCCCGACAGCATCAGGGCACTGGTCCCGTCGAAGACCGCGGTGGCGATGTCGGCCACCTCGGCACGCGTCGGCGTGGGCGCCCGGACCATCGACTCGAGCATCTGGGTGGCTGTGATCACCGGCCGGCCGAAGGCGACGCCGGCCCGGATGATGCGCTTCTGGTAGTGGGGGACGTCCTCGAGGGCGCACCGGGTGCCGAGGTCGCCGCGGGCCACCATCACGCCGTCGGCCACCGCGATGATCTCGTCGAGCGTGTCGACGGCCTCCTGCGTCTCGATCTTGGCCACCACCATGGGGGCGTCCGGCCCTGCCGCATCACGGGCCCGGACGATGTCGGTCGGCGAGCGGACGAACGAGATGGCCACCGCGTCGACCCCGGCCTCGACCAGGGCGTCGAGCAGGCGCAGGTCGGCGGCGGTCGGCGACGCGATCGTCAGCCGGCCGGGCGGGAGCACGACGCCCGGCCGGCCCTGGGCCCAGCCGCCGGCCACCACCGCAGCCTCGGCCCGGTCGCCCGTCACCTCCCGGACGACCAGCTGGATTGCGCCGTCCCCGAGGGCGATCCGGTCGCCGGCTCCCAGGTCGGCGAGGAGGCCAGGATGGTCGACGCTGATCCGCTTCTCGTCGCTCGGGTCGCCCGGAGCGCCCGGCACCAGCTGGAGGGCGGTCCCCTCGGCCAGGTGCACACCGCCCTCGGGGAACTCGCCGGCCCGGACCTTCGGCCCCGGCAGGTCGGCCAGCACGCCGACGAACCGCCCGGCGGCGTCGGCCGCCTCCCGCACCCGCTCGAGCCGTTCCAGCGTCAGACCGAGCGGCCCGTGGGCGAGCGAGAGCCGCGCCACGTCCATCCCCGCGTCGATCATGTTCCGCAGCGTCGCTGGGCTGTCCGAGGCAGGGCCGACGGTGGCGACGATCTTGGTCCGGCGCTCCATATGCGAAGCGGAGGCTAGGTGACCGCGGGCGTGGAACAGGGCTGCGGCGGCCCGTGTTCATGGTGCAAGGCCCGCCGATCGGGAGGAGCAGCGATGCCCGTCACCCGCATGAACCACGCCGTGCTCTATGTCCGCGACGCCGAGCGCACGGCCGCGTTCTACCAGGAGGTCCTCGGCTTCACTCGGCTGTCGATGAGCGCTGACCTGCGTGGTGCGGTCTTCCTGCGGGCGCCCGGCTCGACCAACGACCACGACCTCGGCCTCTTCACCATCGGTGCGGCGGCCGGGCCCTCGACCGCCGGGCGCTCGACGGTGGGCCTGTACCACATCGCCTGGGAGGTCGACACGCTCGAGGAGCTCGAGCGGCTGGCCGGGCTGTTGGCCGAGCGCGGGGCGCTCGTCGGGGCGAGTGATCACGGCACCACCAAGGCGCTGTACGCCCGGGACCCCGACGGGCTGGAGTTCGAGGTCTCCTGGCTGGTCCCAGCCGAGCGGATCGACGACGAGGCGGTCGCCGGCCGGAGCACCATCCGCCCGCTCGACCTTGCCGCGGAGAAGGCCCGGTACGGCGCCACGACCCGGGGCGGCGTCGGCGTCTCGGTCCCGGCCTGACACCGGGCACGCCGGCCGGCACCGGCCCATCCGCCGGGCGCGACTGGCGCAGGCGGGGGTCGGGCCTCCTGCTGGGGGCACCCGCTCGCCGGGCGTCCCTGGCGACGGGCTACGTCGGCCGGGGCCGGGCCCGGTTGTCCGAGCGGGACGGCACGCCGTGGCGGTGCAGGTCCGCCGCCGACCACCTCCACCCGAACGACGTCGGCCATCGGGACTGGGCGCCTGCGTTCGTCGCTGCGTTGGGCTGACCGGGGGCTCGACCGCCTCGTGGACGCGCTGCTCCTCGGCTTCGGCGTGATCTTCGTGGCGGAGCTCGGTGACAAGAGCCAGCTCCTGGCCCTCGCCTTCGCCACCCGCTACCGGCCGCTCCCGGTGCTGGTCGGCATCACCGTGGCCACCGCCGTGGTCCACCTGGGATCGGTCGCGTTGGGTGCGACGCTCGGCGCGAGCCTGCCGACGGGCGCCATCTCGTTCGCAGCCGGCCTCTCGTTCCTCGGCTTCGCGGCGTGGACGCTCCGCGGCGACCGGTTGGACGAGGACGACGTGGACCACGCCCGGCGGTCGGGCCGGTCGGCCGTCGTGGCGGTCGGCCTCGCCTTCTTCGTGGCCGAGCTGGGCGACAAGACGATGCTGGCCACCGTCACGCTGGCCACGACCGAGGGCGCCGTGGGCACGTGGGCCGGCTCGACGCTCGGCATGGTGGCGGCCGACGCCCTGGCGATCCTGGCCGGCGCCAAGCTGGCCGCCCGGGTCCCCGAGCGGGTCGTCCGGATCGGCGCCCCAGCGTCGTTCGCCGTGTTCGGCATCCTGCTCCTGCATTCCGCGTAGCCGGCCGGGCCTGTCCGGGGCCCGTCAGCCCGCGCCGCCGCCCTCGACGTCGGCCCACGCCTTGCGGCCGAGCGCCGCCAGAAGCCGCGTGCGGTCGTCGGCGCCGGGCGGCGGGTCCAGCGCCGGAGCGCAGGCGCCGGACGAGTACAGCATGTCGCCGAGGCTGGCGACGCCGGCCCGCACGAAGGCGATGTCGGCCGCGTCGACGTGCTCGTCCAGGCCGGCCGCCCGGGCCAGGTCCCAGCCGTGCACGACGAGGTCGAAGTTGAGGAACCGGTCGACCGACGCCTCGAACGTGGTGGGCCCGGCATACCCCTCGAAGCCCGCGGTGGCACGGGCCGGGTCGTCGAGGTGGGACTGCACCGTCGCCCGGACTGCGTCGAAAGCGCCCGCCGGGTCCTCGTCCACGCCCGGGCCGCCGCCGCTCGACGCACCGACGAACCCGAGGAACATGCCCTGGCTCTCGACCACGTGACGGACCACGTCGTGCGCCGACCAGCCGGCGCACGGAGACGGGCTGGCCCAGCGATCGGGCGGGACGGCCGCCACCTTGGCCGCGAAGCTCGACGACAGGCGGGCGTAGCGCTCGGCGATCTCGCTCATGGCGATCAGATGCCGAAGTGCACGTCGAGCGCCACCAGCGGCCAGACGGCGACCGCCAGCAGCGCCGACAGCACGTTGGACAGCGAGCCCAGGTCGTCGAGGAAATCGTTGCGGGCGGCCACGAAGAGCCCGACCACGATCCAGACGACGATGCCGAGCGAGACCTGGCGGCTGAGCACCCTGGGCGCCACGGCGTCACGGTAGCGGCGGGCCGGCGCCGGCCGGTGGACGGCGCGTGGACGGGACGGGCCGCCGGGTCGAGTACCGTCGCCGTGGTGGGGGCGCCGTCCGGCGCAGCCACGGTCGAGTGCACGTGCCCCTCCGGGCGCAGGTTTTCCGCTCCAGGCGGATGGCTGCAGCATCCACGGCCACCCCGAGAAGCGAGGAAAACCATGACTTCCATCCATCCCGCCGGCGCTTCGCCGCGCCAGAACCGCCGGCGCCCCCGGCACCCGGCCGCCGCCGTCGCCGAGGTCCGCCCCGCGGCGAGGGCCGACGTCGTCGAGGTTCCCTCCGAGGCGACCTTCGCCGAGCTCGGCGTCCCCGCACCGGTCATCGAAGCGCTGCGCCGGCTCGGCGTCGTGACGCCGTTCCCGATCCAGGCGGCCAGCCTGCGCAGCTCGCTCGCCGGCCGCGACGTCCTGGCCCGGGGTCGCACCGGCAGCGGCAAGACGGTCGCCTTCGCCGTGCCGGCGGTGGCCGCACTCGCGGCATCGGGCCGCCCGACCCGACCCGGCCAACCCCGCGCCCTCGTGCTCGTGCCGACCCGGGAGCTGGCGGCCCAGGTGGCGGCCACGGTCCAACCCCTCGCCGCGGCGATGGGCCAGCGCGTGACCACGATCTACGGCGGCGTCGGGCAGGGCCCCCAGGTGGCGGCGCTGAACCGCGGCGTCGACATCGTGATCGCCTGCCCCGGCCGCCTCGAGGACCTGATCGGCCAGCGCCACTGCCGGCTGGACGCCGTCGAGGTCTGCGTGCTCGACGAGGCCGACCACCTGGCCGACCTCGGCTTCCTCCCGGGGATCAAGCGCCTCTTGGACCGCACGCCCGTCGGCGGGCAGCGCCTGCTGTTCTCCGCCACCTTGGACCACGGGATCGACGGCCTGGCCCGGCGCTACCTCCGGAACCCGGTGACGCACTCGGTCGACGAGGTGGACGCGCCGCCGCCCCTCCTCGAGCACCACGCCTTCACCGTGGACCCCGGCCACAAGGCCGCGGTCGTGCGCGAGCTGGCGTCCGGGGCGGGGCGCAGCCTGCTGTTCACCCGCACGAAGCACGCGGCCCGCAAGCTGGCTCGCCAGCTCGCCAGCGACGGCGTGCCTGCCGTCGACCTGCACGGCAACCTGTCGCAGAGCCAGCGCCAGCGGAACCTGGCCGCGTTCGCCGACGGCTCGGTGCGGGTCCTGGTGGCCACCGACATCGCCGCCCGCGGCATCCACGTCGACGACATCGCCCTCGTCGTCCACGTCGACCCGCCGACCGAGCACAAGGCGTACCTCCACCGTTCCGGCCGTACCGCCCGCGCCGGCGCAGCGGGCGTGGTGGTCACCGTCGCGACGCCCGCCCAGCAGCAGGAGGTGCGCGTGCTGGTCCGCCAGGCCGGCATCACGCCGGCATCGGCCCAGATCGGCCCGGGCGACCCGCGCACGGTCGCCCTCACCGGCCCGGTGGCGCCCCTCCGCTACCTGCCGCCACCTCCGGCCACGCCGCCTGCCGGCGGCCGGCCGTCCCGGTCGCCGCGGCCGGTGGCCCGGCCCCGGCGCCGGCCCCGCTGACCGCCACGCTGACGATGTGGCCGCCGGCCGACCGAGCCGGCGCCGAACGAGCCCGGCAGTAGTGTCGGGCGGCGTGGCATCGAGGCTGCGCCGAGACCGGGCCTCGCGGCCCCCCGAGCGGGACGAGCGGGCCCCGGTGCGGCGCCGGGCCCTGCTGTTCTGCTCGCTGTCGCTCCCGCTCCTCATCGCCTTCTACGCCCTGGTGGTGTGGCGCATCCAGCCGAACACGCCCGGCCGCCAGCTGGGCGTCGACGAGTTCACCGCCGCCCTGCGGGAGGGCGTGGTGCGGGACGCCACCGTCCGGGTGGGGGACAACCGCATCGTCGGCACCTTCGACCGCGGCCGCTACTGGGTGGCCTACTCCGAGGAGATCGACGTCGTGTTCTCCCAGCTCTTCGCCGAACTGCGCGGGGCCGGCGTGCCGGTCCGGGTCGAGCAGCAGCGGCTGCAGAACCTCATCGCGCCGGTCAACGTCATCCTCCCGTCGCTGATCCTCATCAACGGGCTGTTCATCCTGTACCTGGTGTTCGGCGGCCGCAGCGGCGAGGGCGCCGCCGCCTTCGGGCGGTCCAACGCCCGCCAGCGGGGCGCCGACGAGAGCCGGACCACCTTCGCCGAGGTGGCCGGGATGAAGGAGCCGATCGAGGAGCTGGCCGAGGTGCGCGACTACCTCCTGGCGCCCGATCGGTACCTGGCCATGGGGGCCGCTGTCCCCAAGGGCATCCTGCTGATGGGGCCGCCCGGCTGCGGCAAGACGCTGCTGGCCCGGGCCCTGGCCGGCGAGTGCGAGGTCCCGTTCTTCCCGATGTCGGGCGCCGACTTCGTCGAGATCTTCGTCGGCGTGGGCGCGGCCCGCATCCGGGACCTGTTCGCCACGGCCAAGGCGGCCGCCCCCGCCATCGTCTTCATCGACGAGCTGGACGCCGTCGGCCGGGCCCGGGGCCGCGTGGCCATCGGCGGCCAGGACGAGCGCGAGGCCACCCTCAACCAGTTGCTCGTGGAGATGGACGGCTTCGAGGCCGGGGCGGGCGTCGTGGTGGTGGCCGCCACGAACCGGCCCGACGTCCTCGACGCCGCCCTCCTGCGGCCGGGGCGGTTCGACCGCCGGATCACCGTCGACCCTCCCGACGTGCGCGGGCGCGAGGGTGTTCTGGAGGTCCACGCCCGGGGCAAGCCCCTGGCTCCCGGCGTCGAGCTGGCCGCCATCGCCAGGCGGACGGCCGGCTTCTCCGGTGCCGACCTGGCCAACGTGGTCAACGAGGCTGCGCTGCTGGCGGCCCGGGCCGGGGCCACGGCCATCGGCCAGGCGCAGCTGTCGGAGGCCATCGAGCGGGTGGTGGCCGGGCCCGAGCGGCGGTCGCGCATCATCTCGCCCGAGGACCGCCGGCGCATCGCCTACCACGAGGCCGGTCACGCCGTGGTCTCCACCGCCCTGCCCGGGAGCGACCCCGTGGGCAAGCTGTCGATCGTCGCCCGGGGCTACAGCCTCGGGAGCACGTGGTACGCGCCGGACGGCGACCGACTGGCGGTCACCCGGACGCAGCTGTTCAACCGCATCACCGCGCTGCTCGGGGGATGGGCGGCGGAGCGGGCCGCCACCGGCGAGCACTCCAGCGGCGCGGCCGACGACCTCGAGCGGGCCGGCGTCCTGGCCCGGCGCATGGTGGCGGAACTGGGTATGAGCAGCGCGCTGGGAGCGTTCACGGCCCGGGGCGCCGGCGCCGTGGGTGTGGACGGCTCGCGGGCCTGGACCTCCGAGCGGGTGATGGCCGCGCTGGACGCCGAGGTGCAGCAGGTGCTGGCCGACGCGGCGAGCCGGGCCGCGGCCATCCTCGACGAGCGCCGGGCCACCCTCGACGCCATCGCGGTGGCCCTCATGGAGGCGGAGACGCTGGAGGGCGAGGCCCTCGACGCGCTCCTGGTGCCGGCGCTCCACCGGTCGGCGCCCATCGGGTCCTGAGCGCCCGGCGGCACATCATTTGCGCACGACCGCTCGCCTATGTGCGGCTTGCTTCTATGCGGATCGGCGGGCACAATGGCGGCGTGGATCTCGCCCGGGGCCCGCGCGGAGGTGGATCGCAGATGAGGCTCCTGAACCGGACGATGGTCGCTGGGATGGTCGCCGCTGCCGCCGCGACGGTGTCGGGTGCCGCAGCCTTCGGCTGCACCGCCCTCGCCACCATCGACGCGCAGGCCGCCGCCGCCCCCGTGGGCACGGCCGTCGCCGTCACCGGCGCGTCGTTCTCGACGGCGGCCGGCGCCAGCCCGGTGGTGTTCCACTGGGGCGGTGCCACCGGCGCCGAGGTGGCCCGGGCCACACCCGACGCAGCCGGCAACGTGACCGCCACCTTCACCGTCCCGCAGGCCGATGCCGGCTACCACACGCTGGTCGCCACGCAGCAGGACGCCAAGGGTGAGGCGGTGTACGGCACCCCGGCCCGCTACTCGTTCCAGGTCCTCGGCCCCGACGGGCAGGCCCCGGCCGCCCCCTCGGCCGCTCCCGTGCCGCCCGCCACGCCGACCTCGTCGGACTCCGGGGGCGTGGTCGCCCTCACCCTGGTGCTGGGCGCCGCCGGGCTGACGCTGTTCGGCGCCGGCGCCGCCACCGTGGTCCGCCAGGGCCGCCAGGCGAAGCCCACCGCCGCGCCGGTCAGGCACGACTGATCGGCCTGAAGAAGCGACCGCCGGCCTCCGTCTGGAGCCGCCGGCAACGGCGCCGGGGACCTCGGGGCCCGGCCCTGCTGATGATCGGCGGCGGCCTGCTGATGGCGGCCGCAGCCGTGCGCCTCTCCTCGGAGGTGGGCGACGGCGACGAGCCGGTGGCCGACTCCGGTGAGTTGTGCGCGGGCGTGCCGTGCCGGGCCAACGCCGACCCGCGCCCCGTCCGGGGCTACGAGGCGCCGTCGATCGTGGTCGACCCGGCCGACGTCCGCCACCAGGTGGTGGTCGACGCCAACCTGATCGGCAATCGGTGCTCGTGGCACGTCACCTTCGACGGCGGGCTCACCTGGGAGGACGGGGACTTCACCATCCCGCCCGAGTTCACCCGGTGCGAGATGAACTCGAACGGGTTCCTGGCCGTTGGCAACGCGGCGATGGGCAGTGGCGGCAACGTCTACGCCGTGCTGTCCACGGCCCGGGTGGTGCCCCCCGGCCAGGAGCAGCCCGGGGAGAGCGTGCTGCTGGTGTCGTCGACCGACGGCGGCCGCACCTTTTCGCCGGCCCGGGAGATCCTGCCCGGCCAGGACCGCACCAGGGCCTACGTGCGGCCGGCCCTGAGCGTCGCCCCCTCGACCGGCGGCGGGCCCGACCGCCTGCTGGTCTCGGTGTGGGGCTGCGGCGACGGCCGCTGCGAGGAGGGCTGGTTCCTGCGGTCCGACGACGGCGGCGACACCTTCGGGGCGCCGGTGCTGATGACGCCGGACCCCGGCGGCAACAGCCCGTCCCGGCCGGTCCTGGCCGCCGACGGCTCCGTCTACATGACGTTCCTCCGCCGTTACGGCGACCGCACCGCCGAGGTCCTGGTGGCCCGCTCGGGCGACGACGGCCGGACCTTCGATTCCGGCGTGGTCGACAAGCAGAACAACCTGGGCGGCCGTTACGAGACGGCCGTCATCCGGGTCGACCCCAGCCGGGGCTGGGTCTACATGGTGTTCACCGACACCCGGGATGGGCCGTCGCGCGTCTTCTTCCGGCGGTCCAAGGACCAGGGCCGGACGTGGGAGCGGGTCGTCCGGCTCAGTGAGGGCAGCGGGCGCTCGTACAACCCGGCCATGTCGGTGGCGCCCGACGGCCGCATCGACGTCGTGTACTACCGGCGGGGGCCCAACGAGTCCGACGACGTCTACGCCACCTGGTCCAGCGACGGCGGGACCGAGTTCGCCGAGGCTGAGAAGGTCAACGACCAACCCATCGACCGGAGGATCGGCTACCGGAACGAGGTCGGCGAGTCCTACACGCCGGAAGTGGCCAGCGCCGCCACCACCGCCCACTTCGTGTGGAGCGACACCCGCAACGGGACCCCCGTCACCAACAGCCAGGAGACCTTCACGCGGCGGCTCGACCGCACCGCGTCGGCCGTCGCCGGCTGAGCGCCTCTAACAAAACGCTGGCGTTTCGCAGCGAGACGTGTTAGGCCTGTAGCGAAACGCCTCCGTCTCGGAAAGGACGCCCGATGGCCTTCGACGCGCCCGACCAGCTCCCGGCGGAACGACCGCTCCACGAGGACCCCGCGGTCCACGGGAGGCGCTGGTTCCTCCTCGGGGTCATGTGCCTCTCGCTGGTCATGGTGGTGATGTCGGTGTCGGGGCTGAACGTCGCCCTGCCCAGCATGCAGCGTGAGCTGCAGGCCTCGTCCAGCGAGCTGCAGTGGATCATCGACTCCTATGCGCTGGTCTTCGCCGCCCTGCTGCTGCCGGCCGGTGCGCTGGGCGACCGCTTCGGCCGCAAGCGGGCGCTCCTGCTCGGCCTGGTGATCTTCGCGGTCGGCTCGGTCTTCGCGGGCGTGGCGACCGACGCCTCGCAGGTCATCGTCGGCCGGGTCATCACCGGCGTGGGCGCCGCGTTCGTGATGCCGGCCACCCTGTCGTTGATCACCACGATCTTCCCGCCCGAGGAGCGCCGCAAGGCCATCGCCATGTGGGCCGGGTTCGCCGGGGCCGGCGGGGCGCTGGGGCCGATCGTGGCCGGCGCCGTGCTGGAGGGGTTCTGGTGGGGAGCCGCCCTGCTGGTGAACGTGCCGGTCGTGCTGGCCACGCTGGCCGCCGTCTGGCTGTTCTCGCCCACCTCCCGGGACCCGGAGGCGACGCCGCTGGACCCGGTCGGCGCCGTGCTGTCGCTGGTCGGCCTGGGCGCGTTGGTGTTCGCCATCATCGAGGGCCCCGAGCGCGGGTGGACCGATGGGCTGGTGCTGCTGGGCTACGCGCTCGCTGTGACCGGCCTGGCGGCGTTCGTGCTGTGGGAGAAGCGAGCCGCCCATCCCATGCTGCCGCTGGGGTTGTTCCGGGACCGCCGCCTCAGCGTCGGCAGCGGCGTGATCACCGCCGCCTTCTTCGTGATGTTCGGGTTGTTCTTCCTGTTCAGCCTGTACCTGCAGTTCGTGCGGGCCTACTCGCCGCTGAGCGCCGGCCTGGCCACGCTGCCGCTGGCCCTGATGCTGGTGGCGATCGCCCCCCGCAGCGCCGCCCTGGCGGAGAGGATGGGCACCGGGCCGGTGATGGCCAGCGGGTTCGCCCTGATCTCCGCCGGGTTCGCCGTCCTGGCGCTGATCGGGTCGTCCACGCCCTACGTCGTGCTGGCGCTGGCCATGGTGCTGCTCGGCGCCGGCATGAGCCTCACCGCGGCGCCGGCCACCGGCAGCGTGATGAGCGCCGTCCCCATGGCCAAGGCCGGCGTCGGGTCGGCCATCAACGACACCACCAGGGAGGTCGGCGGCGCGCTCGGGATCGCGGTGCTGGGCAGCGTGAGCAGCGCCATGTACCGCTCGGCCGTCGACCTGGGCGGCCTGTCGCTGCCGCCGCCGGTGGCCGAGGCGGCCCAGGAGTCGGTGGGGGCCGCGTCGGTGCTGGCCGAGTCGGTCCCGGCCGGACCGGAGCTGGCCAGAAGGGCCGGCCTTGCGTTCACCGACGCCTTCAACGTCACCAGCGGCGTGGCCGCCGGAATGGCGCTGGTCGCCGCGCTGGTCGTCCTGGCCGTGTTCGGCCGGCGGGCCGAGCAGGAGGCGGCCCGCCGCGCCATCGCCGCCGAGACGGTGCCGGCTCCGGAGCTGGTCGCCTGACGTGGCGGGTCTCCCTCCCGCCGACGTCGACCCGCGGGTCGAGCGCTCCTGCCGGGTCATCCTGTCCGCCGCGCTCGACCTGCTGGGCGAGGTCGGCTACGGGGGGATGACCATCGAGGCGGTCGCGGCCCGGGCCGGCGTCGGCAAGAGCACGGTGTACCGGCACTGGAACGGCAAGCCCGAGCTGGTCGAGGACGCCATCAGGACCCTGAAGGCCCCGCTGGCCCCGCCCGCCGAGGGCTCGGCCCGCGAGCGCGTGGTGGGGCTGCTGCAGCAGATGGCGGCCCAGCTGGCCTCGTCCACCTGGTCGAACTGCCTCCCGGCGGTGATCGACGCCGCCGAGCGGGACCCCGAGGTGCTGGCCGTCCAGCGCCGCATCGCCGCCGAGCGGCGCCAGATGCTGGTCGACCTGCTGGCCGAGGGCGTGGCGGCCGGCGAGTTCGCGGCTGCGCCCGACCTCGAGCTGCTGGCCGAGTGCCTCGTCGGACCCATCATCGTCCGTCGCCTGCTCCTCCACGAGCCTCTCGACCCGGTGCAGGTCCCGGCCCTCGTCGCCCAGGTCCTCCCCGAGGAATAGCCATGGTGGCCGGGATCGGCTCTGCCCGGCGGGGCCTGCCTGGGTAGGGCACGGCAAGGCTCAACGCGGGGCCGGTCCTGCCGAGGAGGGGACCGTGACGCCGGTCCTGGGCGAGCAGTTCGGCGCGGTGGTCGAGGCGGCCCGCGCCGGCTCGCCGGAGGCGGTCGCCCGGCTCTACCGCACCCTGCATCCGGCGCTCCTGCGCTACCTGACCGCGCAGGCCGGCCAGGCCGCCCCCATCCGCACCCTCGACCACGCCCGGAGGCGCCCGATGCTCCCGACCTTCCTGCACACCAAGCTGGCCGCTGCCGCCCTCGCCGGCGGGCTGGCCCTGACGGGCGGCGCCGCAGCCGCCGCCGCCGGCGCCCTTCCCGACCCCGCCCAGGACTTCGTGGCCGGCCTTGGCGGCGGCATCGGCCACGAAGTCCTGGGCGGGGTCGGGAAGGGCGCCGGCGGCGGCGGCTGCGGCGCCGCCCGTCAGGGCCAGCCCGCCGGCGAGGGCGGCAGCGGCCAGCTTGGTGTGCAGGAAGGTCGGGAGCATCGGGCGCCTC
>DATLFQ010000009.1:0-7012 GCA_035540915.1 Acidimicrobiales bacterium | reverse complement strand
CGACGACCTGTTCCTGCGGCTCGAGGCCGCCGGGGTGATGCTCCGGGTGGACGCCGGCGTCGTCCCGACCATGGCCAAGACCCCGACCCTGGGTCGCTGGGAACTCGACCTGCTCCGCACCGTCGAGAACGTCGTCCGCCTTGGGCACGTCAAATACGTGGCGGCGGGCGAGATCGTCCTCGACCACGGTGCCGTGCCGCTGCCGCCGGGGGCGCTCGTCGTGCACTGCGCGGCGTCCGGGCTGCGCTACCCGCCGCTGGTCCCCCTCTGGGGTAGGGACCGGATCCGGCTGCAGACGATCCGCGTCGGCTTCCCGTGCTTCTGCGCCGCGCTGGCCGGCTACGTGGAGGCGACACGCGACGACGACCGCGAGCGGAACCGGCTGTGCCCCCCCAACACCCTTCCCGACGACCCCGCCACCTGGGCGCGGATGCAGGTCCGCGGGACCCTGGCGGCGCGCGCCTACGGTGCCGAGCCGGACATCGCGGCCTGGGCCAACGGCTGCGCGCTCAACCCGGCGCGCATCGAGCCGGCCCGGCGCGACGAACTTGCGGTGCGAGCCGCCGCCGCCCGGTTGGCCGGCGTCGTCGACCTGGGGCTGGCCCGGATGGCCGCACTCGCCGGCGAGCCGCTCGCCGGTGGCGCGGCGGTCTGAGGACGCGAGCCATTCGCCCGGGCCGTGCCGGGGCCTCCGGCGCCGAGACGGCCGTGTCGCACCGCCGCCCGTTATCGTCGGCACCGATGGCAGGTGCCGACGAGTTCGCCTCCCGCATCGCCACCGCCTACGCCACCGAGGGCGCCGCCCTCGATCTCGGGCGGGCCATGCTGGGCGGGAGCACGTTCCCCGGCGCGGTCGTGCGGATCCCGGCGGCCATGTGCAACCGCCACGGCCTCATCGCCGGGGCCACCGGAACGGGCAAGACCAAGACGCTGCAGCTGATGGCCGAGCAGCTCTCGGCCCTCGGTGTGCCGGTGTTCGCGGCCGACGTCAAGGGCGACCTGACCGGGCTTTCCAGACCGGGGGAGGCGGGCGAGCGGGTGACGGCTCGCGCCGGCGAGCTGGGGATCGAGTTCACGCCGGCGGGCCACCCCGTCGAGTTCCTCTCGCTCGGCGGCCTGGGCCCCGGCGTGCCGGTGCGGGCGACGGTGTCGTCGTTCGGGCCCGAGCTGCTGGCCAAGGTCCTCGGCGCCAACGAGACGCAGGCGTCGTCGCTCTCGCTGGTGTTCCACTACGCCGACCGGGCCGGCCTGGCCCTGCTCGATCTCTCCGACCTGCGCGCCGTCCTGTCCCACCTCACCAGCGACGACGGGAAGGCGGACCTGAAGGACCTCGGCGGGCTGTCGTCGGCCACCGCCGGGGTCCTGCTGCGGTCGATCACCCAGCTGGCCACCCAGGGCGGCGAGGACTTCTTCGGCGAGCCCGAACTGGACGTCGCCGACCTCATGCGCTCGACGCCCGACGGGCGGGGCGTCGTCAGCTGCCTCGAGCTGGCCGCCGTGCAGGACAAGCCGAGGCTGTTCTCCACTTTCTTGATGTGGCTGCTGGCCGAGTTGTTCGAGGAGCTGCCCGAGGTGGGCGACCTCGACCGGCCCAAGCTGGTCTTCTTCTTCGACGAGGCCCACCTGCTGTTCGAGGACGCGTCGGACGCGTTCCTCGACCAGGTGGCGCAGACGGTGCGCCTCATCCGGTCCAAGGGCGTGGGCGTCTTCTTCGTGACCCAGCTGCCCGACGACGTGCCCGACGACGTGCTGGCCCAGTTGGGCAACCGCGTCCAGCACGCGCTGCGGGCCTTCACGCCCCGAGACGCCAAGGCGCTGAAGGCGGCGGTGACGACCTATCCGAACACCGCCGACTACGACCTCGAGGAGGACCTCACCCAGCTGGGCACCGGCGAGGCCATGGTGACGATCCTGTCCGAGCGGGGGGCGCCCACGCCGGTGGTGTGGACCAAGCTGCGCCCGCCCACCTCGCTGATGGCGGCTCTGCCGACGGAGGAGGTGGACGCCGCCGCTCGGGCGTCCCGCCTGTGGCCCGCCTACGCCGAGGAGGTCGACCGGGAGTCGGCCCGGGAGCTCCTGGCCGCCAAAACCGCCGCCGGGTCCGAGTCCCCGACGGAGGCCGCGCCGCCGACGCCGCCGCCGCAGCCCAAGGGCAAGCGGAAAGACGAGAACGCGGTGATCGCCTACGTCAAGAGCCGCGAGGGCCGCTCGATGATCAACACCGTCGCCCGCGGCGTCTTCGGGCTGCTCAGGAAGCGGCGCTGACTACTGGCCCACCAGCATGGCCCGGATGCCCAGGCCCATCACGAAGAGACCGCCGAAGCCGTAGAGCAGGTACAGGCGGTGGCGGAGCTGCTGGCGGTAGGAGTAGATGATGCCGACGGCGATGATGGCGACGAAGCCGTAGAACATGTGGAACTGCGGGGCCGGGATGTCCTGGCCGGCGACCATCCCCACGCCCAGGCCGACCTGCACGAAGACGGCCACCTCGGCGAAGACGGTGAACCACCACAGGGCCCGGGTCCGCAGCGACTCGATCCGGGCCGCGCCCAGCGCCCACAGCCCGGCCAGCCCGTTGCCCAGGATCATCACCCAGGCCCAGCCCTCGTGGAGCTCCCGCAGCGCGGCCAGCACTCAGCCGGCGGGAGCCGACGCCTGCTGCTCCACCAGGAACGACCACAGCTCGGCGCCCGAGGCCACCGGGCCGCCGCCGCCCTCGGGCTTGGCGTGGCCCTGGCCGAAGGCGGCCGACGACACCCAGGCGTCGAACGCCGCCTCGTCGCGCCAGCGGGTGTAGACGAGCCAGGTCTCCCGGCCGTCGGTCGGCCGCAGCAGCTGGAACTCCTCGAAACCGTCGGTGGTCTCGACCTGCCCGGCGCGGGCGGCGAAGCGGGCGGCGAGCTGCTCGGCCCGCTCGGCGGGAACGGTGATGGCGTTGATGCGGACGACGGACATGGGACGGCATCTTCGCGCGGCGCCCCGCGACGGCGGCGACCGACGGCGACCTTGACCGGGCCGTCGGTTAGGTTCGCGCCGTGGCGACCGACCCGCACCGGGTGGTCCTGGGCACGCTGGCCGACCTGCAGGACCGGGGCTGCCTGACCGGCAAGGCGGGCTCGCAACCGGTCTGCGTCTTCTGGCACGAGGGCCGCCCGTTCGCCCTCGACGACCGATGCCCGCACATGGGCTTCCCGCTGCACCGCGGCACCGTCGAGAACGGGCTCGTCACCTGCCACTGGCACCACGCCCGCTTCGACCTGGCCTCGGGCGGGACGCTGAATCCCTTCGCCGACGACGTGCGCACCTACCCCGTCGAGCTGGACGGCGACCGGGTCACCATCGTCGTCGAGCCGGAGCGGCCCGATCCCGACCACCTCCGGGCCCGCCTGGTCGAGGGTCTGGAGCAGGGCCTCACCCTGGTGTCGGCCAAGGCCGTGCTCGGGCTGCTGGAGGCGGGCGTGCCGGCCGCCGAGGTGGTCCGCGTCGGCGTCGCGTTCGGGACCACCTACCGCGCCGCCGGCTGGGGCAGCGGGCTGACGGTGCTGGTGGCCATGGCCAACGTGCTGCCCCACCTCGATGCCGCCGACCGGCCGCTCGCCCTGACCCACGGCATGGCGTTCGTCTCCCGGGACACCCGCGGCCGCCCTCCCCGCTTCCCGCTGACGCCTCTGGGCAACGGCGCTGCCACTCGTGTCGCCCCCGAGCGCCTGTCGGCCTGGTACCGCCGCTTCATCGAGACCCGGGCGGCCGACCCGGCCGAGCGGTCGCTGCTGACCGCGATCGCCGCCGGGCGACCGCTGACCGAGATCGAGGGGACCATGACGGCGGCGGCCACCGATCACGTCTTCCTGGACGGCGGCCACACCATCGACTTCACCAACAAGGCCTTCGAGGCACTGGGCGTCCTCGGCCCCGACCAGGCGCGCACCGTCCTGCCCACGCTCGTTGCCCAGACGGCGGCCGCCAGCCGCTCGGAGGAGTCGGGGCGCTGGCGTCACCCCTTCGACCTGCTGGGGCTGATCGACGACGCCACCAGGCGGTTGCCCGCCCTGCTGGCCGACGGGGCCGCCGGCCGGGCGGCCGGCGCGTGGGACGGCGTGACCGGGCTGGCCGCGGACCTGCTCGGTGACGACCCGGCGTCGGTGTGCCGTGCGCTGTGCGACGCGGTGGCCGCCGGCGCGACCTTCGAGCAGCTCGGCCGGGCCGTCGCCTACGCGGCCGCCCTTCGCCTGACCCGCTTCCACACCCAGAACGACCACGGCGACTGGGACGTGGTCCACCACGCCTTCACGTCCGCCAACGCCGTGCACCAGTCGCTGGTCCGGGCGCCGACGCCGGAGCTGCTGCGGGGGGTCTTCCACAACGCCATGAAGGTCTTCCTGGACCGCTTCCTCAACGTGCCGGCGGCCCGCCATCCAGAGCGGGTCGCCGCCGACCTCGGGGTGACGGGCGACCTGGCGGCCCTCCAGCGCTGCTGGGACGAGCAGGGCCGGGTCGCCGCCCTCGGCCAGGTGGCGCCAGGCGGTGGCGCCCGCCTCGTCGACCCGGCCCGCCTGGTGGCGGCCCTGGGGGCCGCCCTGTTGGCCGAGGACGCGCAGTTCCACTGGTTCCAGACCTACGAGGCGGCCGTCCGCCAGGCCGCCGCCTGGCCCGCCGGCTCGGAGGAGGCGGCGCTGATCCTGGTCGGGTGCGCCCGGTTCCTGGCCGCCCACTCCCCGACCCGCCGAGAGCTGGCCAAGGTGGTGGCCACCGCCACCCGCCTGCGCCGCGGCGACGCCCTCTACGAGGACGAGTGACCGGCCGGCGGCTGATCCCCCTGGGCGTGGGCTGGCCCGGATGGGTGCGACCGGACGCGCCGGAGCGCTTCGCCGCCCTGGCGGTGGAGGCGGCCGCGACGGCCGGACCCGCGCCGGTCACGTGGGTCACCTGGCGCCACGCCAACGGCACCGCGCTACGAGCCTGCCTGGTCGACCGGCCGTCCCCCGGCCGCCACGTCGAGACGGTGGCGGCGCTGGTGCGCACCCTCGACCACCTTCTCGCCGGTCACGTCCTGGCCGCTGCGGCGGTCCGCTCCGTCCGACCGGAGGACGAGGTCACCTGCGAGGTGCGAGCCCTCCCGGTCTACGAGGTCGGCGCCCTCCTGGAGGACCTGCTGCGAGCCCCCTCGGCCGGCGTCGAACGCTGGCAGCTGGGCGCCTGGCTGGCCGAGCGACGGGCCGCGTTCAACTTGGCGGTGCCCCCGCCGGCGGGGCCTCTCGGTCGGGCGCTTCGCGCCTGGGCGACCGCTGCCATCGCCGCCGAGCGGGCCCTCCCGCGCGCCGTCGCGGCGGTGTACCCCAGCGGCTAGGCGCCCTACATCCGGTCCAGCAGCTGGGTCTTCTTGGCCTCGAACTCCGCCCGCGAGATGATGCCGCGCTGGCGCAGCTCGTCGAGCTTCTCGATCTGCTCGGGGATGGACAGCTCCCGGTGGCCGGCGGCCCGGGCCGCGTCCCGGGCGCCCGACCGCTCCATCTCGGTGTAGATCACGTTCTGCACCAGGAACGGCTTGGGGATGTCGGCGAAGACCTGCTGGCCCCGCTCCCCGCCGGACTCGGTCGTCAGGTCCCCCGCCCCGAGCAGGCGCTCGAACACCGACTGGCTCACCGCGATGTCGTTGAGCCGCTCGAGGGGGATCTCCTTGCCCCGCTTGGCCAGGACGCCCTCCCGGAAGATGAGCCGGTCGGTGGTGATCGTGAAGTTGGTGGTCGCCCAGCGGGCGTAGCGCCATCCGAGCCACAACAACGAGGCCAGGCACCCGAGTATCAGGGCGACCCGAAGCACGTCGATCTCCCGGGCCACCACCGCGCCCACCACGGTGAGCGCCAGCACCGCCACCGGGCCGGTGAAGAACCACCAGTGCGGGTGGATGTCGAGCACGATGTCCTCGCCCTCGTTGAGCAGCTTGCGCGGGAAGGGCACCGCTCGGAAGGGTACCGACCGAACGGTGCAGGCGGCCGTCCCTAGAATCCGGCACGCCATGGTGCGCGCCACCCGGATCACCGCCGTCGTGATCATCCCGGTGCTGCTGGCGGCGTTCGTCATCCTGTTCGGGTTCCCCGACCGGACACCCGAGCTGTGGGCCTGGACCATCCGCCCCGACATGACGGCGGTGACCATCGGCGCCGGCTACCTCGGCGGCGCCTGGTTCTTCTTCCGGGTGGCCCGCAACCGCGACCCCGGCCGGGTGGTCGGCGGGCTCGTCGCGGCCTCGGCGTTCACCGCACTGCTCGGCCTGGCCACCCTCGTGCACTGGGACCGCTTCAACCACGACCACGTGTCGTTCTGGGCCTGGCTGGGGCTGTACGTGGTGAGCCCGGTCCTCCTTCCGTTCCTGGCCGTGGGCAACCGCCGGCAGGCGGGGCCGGTGGGCGACGAGCGGCTGCCGGGCTGGGCGCGCGCCGCCCTGGCGGTGGTGGGCGCCACCCAGCTGGTGGCGGCCGCCTGCTGGACGGTGGCGCCGAGCCTGGCCATGGACGTGTGGCCATGGGAGCTGACCGCGCTGACCGCGCGCACGCTGGCGGCGTTCGTCGCCTTCACCGGCCTGTTCTTGCTGTGGCCCCTGGTCGACCCGCGCCGCCAGGCCGTGCAGATCGGGCTCGAGGCGGTGACCGTGGGCCTGGTGGCCACGGCCATCGGCTCGTTTCGCGGCCGGGACGACTTCACCGGCCCGACCGCGGCGACCATCGCGTACGCCGCCTCGCTGGCGTCGGTGCTCGTCCTGCTGGTGGCGGTCCAGTGGCCGCGGCGGCCGGCCCGAGCCGCGGCGCGGGCCTGAGGCCGTCGCCCCGTCGAGGTCAGCCGGAGCGGTCGCCGGGGAACTGGTCCCCGGCGGCCCGCAGAAGCGTGGCACCGGCGGCGACCACCCGCTCGAAGACGGCGTCCACGTCTCCGACGTACACGCTTCTCGTGACCGGGGTGCTGCCGATGGCCTCGGGACCGAGCTGGCCCATGTCGGGGTCCGACTCGGCGCCGG
>DATLFQ010000008.1:0-10763 GCA_035540915.1 Acidimicrobiales bacterium | reverse complement strand
CACCGCCGCCGAGGTGGCCGGCTTCGGCGCATCCCAGCCGGTCGAGGGCCGGCTGGTGGACGTCGCCGTGCGGGCCGCCCTTGGCACCGGCGCCGGCGTGCGGGTGGTGCCGGGCGGCGGCGGCCCCAAGGGCGGCCTCGGGGCCATCCTCCGTTGGTCGTAGCGCCGTACCCTGGCGTTATGGCCGTCGAGGTGAAGGTGGAGCGGGCCCGCTGCATCGGGTCCAAGACATGCATCAGCGCCGCCCCCGGGGTCTTCCACCTCGACTCCCAGCGCATCGCGGTCGTCGTCGACCCCGACGCGGTCCCCACCGACCAGGTGGTGCGGGCCGCCGTCAACTGCCCGACCGGGGCCCTCAGCGTGTTCGAGGACGGCGAGCAGCTGGCCTAGCCCTCGGTGCGGGGGCCGGGGTCGCGGGTCCAACCGGTGTCGGTGATGGTGCGGCCCTCGAAGAACAGGCAGTCGGCCGGGCAGCCGAAGGGGTCCAGTTCGGCGACGTCGATCCGGCAGCGCTGCACCTTCTCCTGCGGCGAGGTGCTGCGCTCCAGGTAGTGACGGCAGTCGGCCCGCACCCCCACCCCCCTATGGTACGCCCGTGAGCACGCGCCTCCTGGTGGTGGGCGGCGACGCGGCCGGCATGTCGGCCGCCTCCCAGGCCCGGCGCCGCCGTGACGACCTGCAGATCGTCGCCCTCGAGCGCGGCCGGTGGACCAGCTACTCGGCCTGCGGGATCCCCTTCGTGGTGGGCGGCGAGGTGGGCTCCGTGGACGACCTCGTGGTGCGCAGCCCGAGGGAGTTCCGGGAGAAGTACCGCATCGACGCCCGCACGGGCCACGAGGCGGTGGCCCTCGACCTCGACGCGCGCACGGTGGAGGTGGTCGACCACGGCCACGGCCGGACCTACCAGCTGGGGTTCGACCTGCTGCACCTCGCCACCGGCGCCCGCCCCGTCCGGCCCGACCTGCCCGGCGTCGACGGCGCCCACGTCCACGGGGTCCAGACCCTGGAAGACGCCGCCCACCTGCTCGAGCACGTGCAGGGCGACGGGCCGCAGCGGGTCGTCGTGGTGGGTGGCGGCTACATCGGCCTGGAGATGGCCGAGGCCTTCGCCCGCCGGGGCTGCCCCTCGGTGACGGTCGTCGAGCAGGCCGCCGAGGTGATGGGCAGCCTCGACCCGGACATGGGCGCGCTGGTCACCGCCGCGCTGCGGCACCACGGCGTCGAGGTCCGGACGGGCGTGGCGGTCACGGGGTTCCCCCCCGGCGGCGGCGTCGCCACGGCCGACGGCGAGCTGCCCGCCGACCTGGTCCTCCTGGGGCTGGGCGTGGCGCCCCACACCGGCCTGGCCGCCGCTGCCGGCCTGGCCACCGGCGTCCGGGGCGCGCTGGTGGTCGACGCCTGCCAGCAGGCCGTGCTGGTCTCGGGCGGCCGGGCCGACGGGGTCTGGGCGGCGGGCGACTGCTGCCAGTCGTTCCACCTGGTCTCGCGGGCAGCGGTCCACGCGCCGCTCGGCACCCACGCCAACAAGCAGGGTCGCGTGGCCGGCATCAACATCGGCGGCGGCTACGCCACCTTCCCGGGCGTCGTCGGCACCGCGGTGACCCGGGTGTGCGCGACGGAGGTGGCTCGCACGGGGCTGTCGTCGGCCGAGGCCGACCGGGCCGGCCTGGTCCACGAGTCGGTCCGCATCACCAGCAGCACCCGGGCCGGCTACTACCCGGGCGCCGGCGAGATCGTCGTGAAGATGCTGGCCGAGCGGGGATCGGGGCGGTTGCTGGGCGCCCAGCTCGTCGGCGCCGAGGGCGCGGCCAAGCGGGTCGACGTGGTCGCCACCGCCCTCACCGCGGGCATGACCGCCGACGACCTGGTCGGCCTGGACCTGTCCTACGCGCCGCCGTTCTCGCCGGTGTGGGACCCCGTGCAGGTGGCGGCCCGGCGGCTGGCCCGCACGTCAGCCTGAGTTCACACGAAGGAAACATCCGCGCCACGACCGGGAAACCTCCCGACGGGAAGCTGGCGCAGACCGGCCCGTTCCCGGCCGGTCTGGAGGGGGGCAATGGAGGGCAACACCGCGTGGGTCCTGGTGTCGGCGGCGCTGGTCCTCTTCATGACACCGGGCCTGGCCTTCTTCTACGCCGGCATGGTCCGCTCCAAGAACGTGCTCGGCATGCTCATGCAGAACTTCTTCTCCATGGGCCTGGTCAGCGTCCTGTGGGTCACCGTCGGGTTCAGCCTGGCCTTCGGCGACGGCGGTGGCCTCATCGGCAACTTCGACTTCGCGTTCCTGAAGGACATCGGCACCGGGGACCTGGCCCTGCCGGGCTACGTGGGCGACTTCGCCCTCACCATCCCGGCCGTGGTCTTCCTCGCCTACCAGATGATGTTCGCGGTGATCACTCCCGCGCTGATCACCGGGGCCACGGCCGACCGCCTGCGCTTCAGCGCCTACGCCGTGTTCATCGGCCTCTGGCTCGTGATCGTCTACTCGCCCGTGGCCCACTGGGTGTTCAGCCCCACGGGCTGGCTGTTCGAGCGGGGCGCCCTGGACTTCGCCGGCGGCACGGTGGTCCACATCAACGCCGGCATCGCCGCCCTGGTCCTGGTGCTGGTGGTCGGCAGGCGCAAGGGCTGGCCCCGTGAGGCCATGCCCCCGCACTCGCTGCCGCTGACGCTCCTGGGCACCGGGATCTTGTGGTTCGGGTGGATCGGCTTCAACGCCGGCTCGGCCCTGGGCGCGAACAGCCTGGCCGGCCAGGCCCTGCTGAACACCCACCTGGCCGCCGCGGCCGGGATGCTGGGGTGGCTGTTCGTCGAGCGCCTCAAGGACGGGAAGCCGACCACGCTCGGTGCCGCGTCAGGGGCCGTCGCCGGGCTGGTGGCCATAACGCCGTGCGCCGGTTTCGTGGGCGGCATGGCCCCGCTGGTCATCGGCTTCCTGGCCGGCTCGTTCTGCTTCCTGGCCATCCAGCTCAAGTTCCGCTTCGGCTACGACGACTCGCTCGACGTGGTCGGCGTGCACCTGGTCGGCGGGGTCATCGGCTCACTGCTGCTGGCGTTCTTCGCCGACACCGAGGTCAACGCGTTGGGCGCGGACGGCATCCTCCTGGGCGGCGGCGCCGAGATCCTGCTCGACCAGCTCGTCGCCGTCGGGGCGACGATCGCCTACTCGGGCATCGTCTCGTTCATACTGGCCAAGCTCGTCGACGGCGCTCTCGGCCTGCGGGTCCCCGGCGACGACGAGTCCGCCGGCCTCGACACGACGCAGCACGCCGAGACCGCCTACAACCTCGGGGAATTCGGCAGCATGGGGAGGATCGGATGAAGCTCGTCACCGCCATCGTCAAGCCCTTCAAGGTGGACGACGTGAAGGAGGCGCTCAAGGCGCTGGACGTGCAGGGCATGACGGTGTCGGAGGTGCAGGGCTTCGGCCGCCAGCGGGGCCACACCGAGGTGTACCGGGGGGCCGAGTACACGGTGGACTTCGTCCCGAAGGTGCGCGTCGAGGTGCTGGCCACCGAGGCCGACGTCGATCGGATCGCCGACGCCATCGTGGCCGCCGCCCGGACCGACAAGATCGGCGACGGCAAGGTGTGGGTCACCGACGTCGGCCGGGTCATCCGCATCCGCACCGGGGAGATGGGCGACGACGCCATCTGACCTCCCACATCGGCCGCCGGCCCCCGACCCGGCGCGGCGGGGGGTCGACCTGGCCCGGGCCTACGCCGACGACGTCGACGGCTGGCTGGCCTCGCTCCTGGGCGACGAGGACGGCGTCGCGCTGGTGGCGGTCGGAGGGCTGGGCCGCCGAGAGCTGTGCCCGGGGAGCGACCTGGACCTGGTGCTGGTCCACCGGGGCCGCCGGGACGTCCGGGCCGTCGCCGAGCGGGTCTGGTACCCGATCTGGGACGCCGGGCTGGGGCTCGACCACAGCGTCCGCACGGTCAAGGAGGCGCTGGCGGTGGCGGCCGGCGACCTCAAGGCGGCCATGGGCCTGCTCGACGCGCGGCTGGTGGCCGGGGACCCGGAACTGGGTGCCGAGCTGGCCCGCCGGGCGGCCGAGCAGTGGCGCCGCAAGCCAGGTGCCACGCTCGAGGCCCTCGGTCGGGCGGTGGTCGAGCGCCACCACCAGTTCGGCGAGGTGGCCTTCCTGCTGGAGCCCGACCTCAAGGAGGGCCACGGCGGCCTGCGTGACGTGGTCGCCCTGCGGGCGGCCGCCCAGGCCACTCCGGTGGTCGACGCGGAAGCCGCCGCCCTGGGCCGCGCCTACGACCTGCTCCTGGCCGTGCGGGTGGAGCTGCACCGGCGGACGGGCAAGCGGGGTGACCGCCTGCTCCTCCAGGAGCAGGACGGCGTCGCCGCCGACCTGGGGTTCGGCGACGCCGACGAGCTGATGGCGCAGGTGGCCGATGCAGGGCGCACCATCGCCTGGGCCAGCGACGACGGGTGGCGCCGGATCGACTCGGCGCTGGCCGGCCCGAGGGGCCGGACGGCGGGGCGGGACCGACCCCTCGGCCCGGGACTGGCGCTGCGGGACGGCGAGGTCGTCCTCACCGCCGGCTACGACGTGGGCGGCGACCCGGCGGTGGTGCTGCGGGCGGCGGCGGCCGCGGCCGAGTCCGGTGCCTTCTTGGCCCGGTCGGCCCTCGCTCGCCTGGCCGCCGAGGTGCCGGGCCTGCCGGATCCCTGGCCGGCGGCGGCCCGCCAGGCGCTGGCCGCCCTCCTGGGCGCCGGCCACCGGGCGCTTCCCGTGCTGGAGGCGCTGGACCAGCACGGCCTGCTCGTCCGCCTGCTGCCCGAGTGGGAGGCGGTCCGGAGTCGCCCGCAGCGCAACGCCTACCACCGGTTCACCGTCGACCGGCACCTGTGGGAGGCGGCCGCCAATGCCGCCGCGCTGACGCGGCGGGTGGCCCGGCCGGACCTGTTGCTGGTCGGCGCCCTCCTCCACGACATCGGCAAGGGGTTCACCTCCGGCCCGGCGGCCCTGGCCCCCGACCACACCGATGCCGGAGTCGCGGTCGTCGAAAGGGTCGCCCCGCGGATGGGCTATGCCGCCGCGGACGTCGCCACGCTGGTCGGCATGGTGCGCCACCATCTCTTGCTGGCTGACCTGGCCACCCGTCGCGACCTCGACGACCCGGCCACCGTGGACGCGGTGGCGGCGGCGGTGGGCGACCGTGATCTGCTCGACCTGCTCGCCGCGCTCACCGAAGCGGACAGCCTGGCCACCGGCCCCTCGGCGTGGGGCGCGTGGAAGGCCGGCCTGGTCGCAGACCTGGCGGCGCGGACGGCCCGCCGCCTGGACGGCTACCGGCCGTCGGAGGCGCCCGCACTGCCCCGGCCGTCCCACCGGCAGCTGATGCGAGCGCGCCGCCTGTCCGTCGTCCCCGACGGCTCCCAGGTCACGGTGGTGGCGCCGGACCGCCCGGGCCTGTTCTGCCGGGTGGCCGGCTGCCTGGCCCTGCACAACCTGGACGTGCGGTCCGCCGCGGCGGCGAGCGAGGACGGCATGGCCGTCGAGGTCTTCGAGGTGGAGCCCACCTTCGGCTCCCCCCCGAACTGGGGTCGCCTGGCCGACGACGTCGGGCGGGCCCTCGACGACCGACTCGCGCTGGACGCCCGAGTGGCCGAGCAGGCCCGGACCTACGCCGGGCGCCAGCGGGCCGGCGCCGCCTGGACGCCGCCGCCCCGGGTGCTGTTCGACGACGGCGCCTCGGCCACCGCCACCGTGGTGGAGGTGCGGGCGCCCGACGGGGTCGGCGTGCTGTACCGCATCACCCGGGCGCTGGCGGAGTGCGGCCTCGACGTCCGGACCGCCAAGGTGGCCACCCTGGGCCACGAGGTGGTGGACAGCTTCTACGTCACCGACGCCGCCGGCGAGAAGCTGGCCGGAACCCGCTGGCAGGACGCCGTCGAGCAGTCGGTCCTGGACGCCCTGTCTGCGCCGTAGCGCCAGGGCGGTCAATTGGGCCGTTTGTACCGGAGACATTTCCTCTCATTCATGGGACTGTGGGATCGAACCATCGGGGAACGACCCGGAGGAGCCCACGATGACCAGCAACCTGACGAGTCGGCCGCACCCGGTGCGCGTCCGCTCCGCCCGGGTCGTGCCCGTCGCCCTTGCACTGGCCGTCTTGTCGGCCCTGCTGCCCCTCGGTCGTTCGGCGTCGGCGGCGCCGGCGGCCGTCGACCTGGGCACCCTCGGCGGCGACCGCAGCGCGGCCGGGATCGTCAGCGGTGACATCGTCGTCGGCGGTTCCACCACCGCCACCGGCGCCGACCACGCCTTCAGTTACGACCTCGGAGCGGCGACGCCCGCCATGGTCGATCTCGGCACTCTGGGCGGTGACGACACCACGGCGATCGACATGGACGGCGGCATCATCGTGGGCCGATCGGACACCGTGGCAGGCGGGACCCACGCGTTCGCCTACGACCGGGGCGCGCCAACGCCCGCCATGGTGGACCTGGGCACCCTGGGCGGCACCTACAGCGACGCCTCCGGGTTGGACGGCGAGATCGTGGTGGGCAGCTCCACCACCGGAGGGGACGTCGCCACCCGCGCCTTCGCCTACGACCTGTCGGCGGCGACGCCCGCGATGATCGACCTGGGAACCCTCGGCGGCACCTACAGCGTCGCCTCTGACGTGACTGGCCAGGTCGTCGTGGGCTACGCCACCACGAGCGACGACGCCGAGACGCACGCCTTCGCCTACGACCTCGGGGCTCCCACGCCCACCATGCAGGACCTCGGGACACTCGGGGGAGGGGACGCTATCGTCAGGGCGGTCGACGGCACCATCATGGTCGGCAGCTCCAGTACGGCGGAGGGCGAGCGGCACGCCTTCGCCTACGACCTCGCAGCCGTCACACCCGCCATGGTGGACCTCGGCACCCTGGGCGGCACCTTCAGCAGCGTGAGCGCCATCAGTGGCGACGTGGTGGTGGGTTTGTCCACCACGGCCGGAGGCGAGCTCCATGCCTTCGCCTACGACCTCGGGGCGGCCGTCCGGACCATGGTGGACCTCGGCACCCTCGGCGGCAGCGAGAGCACCGCCACGGCCGTTAGCGGGCACCTCGTGGTGGGCTTCGCCGATACGGCGGGAGGCGACCCGCACGCCTTCGCCTACGACCTCGCGGCCGTCACACCCGCCATGGTGGACCTCGGCACCCTGGGCGGCAACCTGAGTGGCGCCAATGCCGTCAGCGGCGAGGTGGTCGTGGGCGTGGCCCGGACGAGCGGCGGCGATCTGCGCGCCGCCGTCTGGGATATGGCCGCTGTGACTCCCACCGCGACGGCCAGCGTGGTCGCGTCGTCGGCCAACCCGTCGGTCATGGGCGCCCAGGTCACGTACACGGCCACGGTCACCCCGGTCCCAGCCGGCGGCACGGTCGACTTCCGCGACGGCAGCGCCACCATCTCGGGATGCGGGGCCCGGGCCGTCGACCCCTCGACCGGGCGGGCCACCTGCCAGGTCGCTTACGGCGCGGTGGGGGCGCACTCGATCACCGCGGTGTACTCCGGCAGCGCCGCCTTCCAAGGCAGTACCTCGCCGGCACTGAGTCAGCGGGTGGGCTACGGCGTGAAGCTGGCGCCGGGCGGGCCGGCCGCGCACCGGTCCGGCAGCACGGTCCCGATCAGGATCTCACTGGTCGACCACGCCGGCACCGATGTCTCGTCGGGCGCAACCGTCCTGACGGTGACCGGCGTCGTGCCCTCGCCCGGTGGCCCGGCACCGAGCGGGACGTTCAGCTTCACCCCGGGCGGGGGCGCCAGCGCTCGGTACCGGTACAACCTCAGGACCACCGGTTATGCCTCGGGCGAGTACGGGCTGACCTTCACCGCGACCGGCGATCCTGTCAGCCACACCGTTTCGTTCGTGATCCGCTAGCCGGGCGCGCTGGCCGGTCGGCCAGCCCGCCCCGGCGAGGTGGTCTGCTCAGAAAAGCCTGGCGCACACCGACGCCAGCGGCACGGTCGTGCCGGGGACTGGGGGCAGGGCGACTGGCGTGCCGCCCAGGGTCTCGCTCCCGAGGATGTTGCCGTTCATGTCGGTGCGGTCGTAGGTCACCGTCACCGTGGCCGACCCGGCGCCCAGGGCGGTGGTGGTGGCGGACAGGGCCAGGTTGATGTTGGCCGTGCAGCCCGGGGCAGAGCTGGTGGTCAGCACCGGCGAGGTGACGGTGCCGGGCGCGACATCGACGACGATGCGCAGATTGGCGACGCCCTGGACCTCATCGAAGCACGACTCGATGACGCAGACCTGCGCTCCGCCGATCGGGCCGTCGATCGTTTGGTCCACCAGAGGCGCAGCCGAGGCTGCGGACGGGGCGAGGAGGGGGATGGCGGCGGTCGCGGTGGCGACCAGAGCCTTGACGAGCTTCGAACGGAACATGACTTGCCTTTCGTCGGGTGAGCGGTCGGAAACGACGGTGCGCCGCGGCGCATGGAACCGCGCGTGTGGACAAGCTCGATGCGAACCCGTCTCCGTCCCCGCAGCCCCGGGCGCGTCGCCCCGTCCGGGCGATATTCGACTGTCTCGATACAACCGTCAAGACCGATAAAACGGAAGATTCTGACTTATCGCCGCTTTCCTGCGGGTGGTCAGTGGGAGCGCCAGGCCTCGTCGCCTTCGGTGAGACGGGTGACGCGCCGGGGGAGCCGCCCGGTGGCCACGTCCTGCAGGGTGACCTCCTCCAAGACGCTGCGGAGGCTCGCCCGGACCGCCACCCACACGTCGCGCAGGTGCTGGGTGGGTTCGAGGTACTCGAGGTCCTCGGGGCGGACGCCTCGGACGGCGGCCAGGGGCCCGTCGAGCGGCCGCACGACGTCGGCCAGGGAGATGGCCGACGGCGGCCGGGCCAACCGGTAGCCGCCCTCGGCGCCTCGCTGCGTGGCCAGCAGGCCGGCCCGGCGCAGGTCGCCGAGGATGTTCTCGAGGAAGTTGACGGGCATCCCCTGGGCTGCGGCCATGGTCTCGGCCTTCAGCGGGCCGCCGCCGGCGGCGGCCAGGGTGACCAGGGCGCGCAGCGCGTAGTCCACCTTGGCCGAGACGTGCACCGGCCAAGTCTGCCAGCGGGGTTGCACCGGTGCCCCCCCGGTAGCCTGCTCGGCAGTGGAAGACACCGCCTCGGCCGCCGACCTCCTGCGATGGAGCGAGGCACTGGCCGGTGTCGCCCGCACGGGGCTCGGCTTCAGCGAGAACCTCTACGAACGCGAGCGCTTCGAGGAGGTGCTGCGGGTGGCGGCGGACATGCGGGTGGCCGCCGGGCACGAGCTGGCCGGCGAGGCGCTGGCCGGCGAGTGGATGAAGGCCGTGGCGAACGGCGTGCCGGGCTACGTGACGCCCAAGGTGGCCGTCGGCGCGGTGGTGGGCAACGACGACGGCGAGCTGCTCCTGGTGCAGCGAGCCGACTCGGGGCTCTGGCTGTACCCGACCGGCTGGGCCGACGTCGGCTACTCGGCCTCCGAGGTGGCGGTCAAGGAGGTGCGCGAGGAGACCGGCATCGACGCCGACCCGGTCCGGCTGATCGCCGTGCTCGACGGGCTGCGGCTGGGCTTCACGGCAGTGCCGCTGTACTCGCTCGTCTTCCACTGCCGGGCTGTGGGTGGCGAGTTGCGCAGCCACCCGCTGGAGTGCCGCTCCGCCGGTTGGTTCTCCGAGGACGCGCTGCCGTCGCCCCTGCTCGGCGCCGCCCGCTGGCAGGCCCTCGCCTTCGCCGCCATCCGGGGCGAGGAGATCGAGGTGCTGTTCGACCCGCCTCGCCGGCCGCCGTGGCGCGAGGGGTGAGTCAGGGCGCCGGCGTCGGGCCCAGCTGCTCGAGCAGGGCCTCGACGATGGAGATCGAGCCGCCCTGGCGCTCCCACCGGTCGCCCACCACCCGGTGGTCGACCAGGCCGGCGGCATCGGGCGGGAGACTGAGCGCCGCCGTCGCGGCGGCTGCCAGTGGCGCCGGCTCGATCTCGTCGCCGTAGGCGGGGAACGCCTCCAGCCCGTCCCACAGCTGTTCCAGGGGGGCGGCGGGCTCCTCGCCCCGGGACAGGGCCAGGGCGATGGATTCGAAGAGCTCGTCGCTGGCCGCGCCCGCGGGCCGGGCGAAGCCGGCGACGGGGTGCAGGCGCCACTCCACGGTCACGCCACCGGGCCCGTTTTCCAGCAGCCACACCTGCGAGCCGTTGACGTAGGCGTCGAGCGGCGGCCCGAACCGGTCGTCCAGCGCCACCACCACCGCGGCGGTGGCCCGCCACACACAGGTCGGGGTGGCCGCCACCGGCCCACCGTAGGCGCCAGCATGGAGCTCGTGACCCCCCCACCCCGACGAACTTGGTGCCCCATCGGGCGCCAGGGCGCGCGATCCGCCACCCGGTTCGCCGCCGCACTGGTCCTGGCGGGCACGGCCGCCTGCGCTGGTGGCGACCGGGCCGCAGCCCCGACTTCGCCCACGGTCCCGTCGTCGACGGCGCCCTCGTCGACTGCCGCCCCGATCACGGCGGCGCCGGCACCGACCACGGCAATGCCGGCACCCGCCGCCACGACCGTCACCGTGCCGGCGTCGACGGCGCCGTCGTGCCCGGCGATCCCCGCGAGGGCGCAGCCCCCGGCCGACCGCCCGCGCTACGACCTGACCGTCGACGTGCGGCCGGCCCAGAACGAGGTGGTCGGCGAGACGCGCGTGCGGTTCACGCCGGACCGGCCCACCGACCGGCTGGTGTTCCGCCTGTGGCCCAACGGCCCCCGGCTGGCCCGGGCCGGCGCCCGCCTGGA
>DATLFQ010000007.1:0-11790 GCA_035540915.1 Acidimicrobiales bacterium | reverse complement strand
GCGTCGACCCGATGGCCACGCCGGGGGTGCTGGAGGCCGAGACCCAGGGCGTGCCCGCCACCGCGCTCGGCCCGTCGGCCCCCGATGCCGGGAGCGGTGGCGGGCACGCCCTGGGTCTCGGCCTCCAGCACCCCCGGCGTGGCCATCGGGTCGACGCCCGGGGGCTCCCCGCCGGCGGCGCCGACGTTGGCGTCGGTGGCGCCGGCGGGCGACGGCCCGGCACCCGACGGCGGCGCGATGCCGGCGAGGGGCGCCACCACGCCGTCGCGGTTGCGGCGGTCCGACAGCACGGACCGGGTGATGCCGGCGTGGGACGGTGCCAGCCGCTCGATCTCGTCCCAGATGCCGTCGAGTTCGGTGAAGCCCGGGTCGTGGCCGAGTCGGGCGGCCAGCTCGGTGGCGATCATCCAGTCCGGCCAGGCCACGCCGGCGGGCACGATCTTCTGGCCGAGCCGGGTCACGCGGCCCTCCAGGTTGGTGGTGGTGCCGGGGCGCTCGGCGTAGGCGGCGGCGGGGAGCACCACGTCGGCCTGCCGGGAGGACGCGGTCAGGAAGGTGTCGACGGCGATCACGAACCCGGCGCCGGCAAGCGCCTCGCGGGCCACCTGGTGGTCGGGGAAGTCCGCCACCGGGTCGGCGCCCAGCAGCACCAGCGCCTGGATCCGGCCGGTGGCGGCGGCGGCCAGGATGCCGGCGGCGTCGAGGCCGCTCGCCTCGGGCACGCCGCCCCAGGCCGAGGAGAACCAGGCGCGGCCGTCGTCCAGCGCCACGCGGCCGGGCAGCAAACCGGGCGCCATGCCCATGTCCAGCGCGCCGAGCACGTTGGCCCGCCGCAGGGCGGGCAGCACGCGGAGTCCGTCGATGCCCCCGGCCAGGGCGGCCGCCGCGCCGGCGACGGAGCCCGCCGACTCGGCCAGCGAGGGCCGGCCGAGAACCAGGACGGCGCCGCCGGCCAGCAGCCGGCGGGCGGCAGTAATCGCGTCGGCCGGCACCCCGGCCACCTCGCCGGTGGGGTCGGCGCCGGCCACCAGAGCGGCAGCGAGGGCCGCTGCCTCTCCCGGGCGGTAGGCGAGGGTCGACCGGCAGTAGCGCGACATGCCCGTGCGGCGGCTGCTCAGCTCGACGATGGGCAGGTTCTTGTCGACGGCCGCACCGCGCAGGCGCAGGTACAGGACCGGCAGCTCCTCCTTGAGGTCCGGTGCCAGCAGGACCACGGCCGGCGCCGAGCAGGCGTCGTCTATCGTCGCCCGGGGCAGGCCCAGGAGAAGCTCGGGCGGGAGGCCGTCTCCCAGCTGGGCGTCGACGTTGTCGGTCCGCAGGACCCCCTTGGCCAGCCGCGTCCAGGCGTAGGCGTCCTCGTTGGCCAGGCGGGCGCCGCCCAGCACGGCGACCGCCCCCGGCCCGTGCACGTTCTGGGCCTGTTGCAGGCCCCTGGCCGCCGCCTCCAGGGCCTCGCCCCACGAGGCGGCCACCAGCTCGTCGCCCTTGCGGACCAGCGGCGCGGTCACCCGCTGGTCGCTGTTGACGGCCTCGTAGGAGAAGCGGCCCATGTCGCACAGCCAGCCGTGGTTGACCGGGTCGCTGTCGAGGCCGAGGTAGCGGGTCAGCGCGTTGGCGGAGGACTGCACTGCGGTGCGGCAGCCGACCGAGCAGGCCGTGCACGTGCTCTCCACCTGCTCGAGGTCCCAGGGGCGGGCCTTGAAGCGGTAGGGCCGGGCCAGCAGCGCGCCCACCGGGCAGATCTGCACGGTGTTGCCCGAGAAGTACGACGAGAACGGCTGGTCGGGGAAGGTGGCGATCTCGGTCTCGGCCCCCCGGCCGACGAACTCGATGAGCGCGTCGCCGGCCACCTCGTCGGCGAAGCGGGTGCAGCGATCGCACTGGATGCACCGCTCGCGGTCCAGGTACACCAGGTCGGAGAGCGCGATGGGCTTGGCCCAGTGCCGCTTCTCCTCCACGAACCGGGTCTCGCCGGGCCCGTAGGCCAGCGTCTGGTCCTGCAGCGGGCACTCACCGCCCTTGTCGCACACCGGGCAGTCGAGGGGATGGTTGACCAGCAGGAACTCCAGGACGCCGTCCTGGGCCTTCTTCACGGGCGGTGAGTCGGTCACGATCTCCTGGCCGTCGGCCACCGGCACGAAGCAGGCCGGCTGCAGCGCGAACCCGCGGGGGCCCTTGATCTGGACCAGGCACATGCGGCACATGCCGACCGGCCGCATCCGCGGGTGGTAGCAGAAGCGGGGGATGTAGACGCCGGCCCGCTCGGCGGCCGCGATCACCATCTCGCCCTTCTCGGCCGGCACCTCGCGGCCGTCCACGACGATCGTGACCGGGTCAGCCATAGGGGCAGGCCCCGTCCTTGATGTGGGTCAGGAAGTCGTCACGGAACATCTGGAGGGCGGACACTACCGGCATGGCCACCGACGGCCCGAGGAAGCAGATGGTGGTCATGGGGTAGGGGAAGGCCAGCCCGG
This sequence comes from Acidimicrobiales bacterium, assembly GCA_035540915.1. Taxonomy (GTDB): domain Bacteria; phylum Actinomycetota; class Acidimicrobiia; order Acidimicrobiales; genus DATLFQ01. Next base: position 9,316 of record DATLFQ010000007.1, on the reverse strand, counting down.
GGGCGATGTTGTCGCACACGTCGACCAGCAGCTCCAGGTCCTCGTCCCGGCCCGCGCCCTCCTCGATGCGGCGCATCACCTTCTCCACCCAGCCGGTCCCTTCGCGGCACGGCGTGCACTGGCCGCACGACTCCCGGTTGAAGAAACGGGCCAGCCGCCAGGCGGCACGCACCGGGCAGGTGGTCTCGTCCATCACGACGATGGAGCCCGAGCCGAGCATCGAGCCACCCCCGCCCGGGAGCACGCCCTCGGCGCCCCCCACCTCGTTCTGGCCGAGTGGCACGTCGAGGTGCTGGGGCCCGAACCACGGGGCCGAGGCCCCGCCCGGGACGATCGCCTTCAGCTCGCGCCCGCCCCGGATGCCTCCGCCCAGCTCGGGGTCGTAGATGAGGTCGCGAAAGGTGTGCTTGACCATCTCGATCTCGTAGTTGCCGGGCCGGTTGACGTGGCCGGACAGCGAGAAGATGCGGGTGCCGGTCGAGCGGCCGGCGCCCAGGGCGGCGAACGCGGCGCCGCCGTTGGTCACGATCCACGGGAGGTTGGAGACGGTCTCCACGTTGTTGACGATGGTCGGCGCCCCGTAGAGGCCGATGGCGGCCGGAAAGTAGGGCGGCTTGATGCGGGGGAACCCGCGCTTGCCCTCCAGGCTCTCGATGAGCGCGGTCTCCTCGCCGCAGATGTAGGCGCCGGCGCCCGGGTGCACCACGATGTCGACCGAGAAGCTCGAGCCGAAGATGTTCGCCCCGAGGGCGCCGTGTTCGTAGGCCTCGTTGACCGCCGCCGTCACCCGCTCCATGCCCAGCGCGAACTCACCCCGGACGAAGATGAACGCCTGGGCCGCCCCGATGGCGTAGGCGCAAATGGCCACCCCCTCCACCAGCTGGTGCGGGTCGTGCTCCACGAGCATGTGGTCCTTGAAGGTGGACGGCTCGCTCTCGTCGCCGTTGATGACCAGGTAGACCGGCTGGGCCTTGCGGATCATCGACCACTTCTTGCCGGCCTCGAAGCCGGCACCGCCGCGCCCCAGGATGTTCGACGTCAGCACCTCGGCGGTGATGTCGGCCGGGGCCATGGTCAGCGCCTTGCGCAGGCCGGCGTAGCCGCCGTCGGCCAGGTACGAGCGCAGGGTCCACGACTCGGGACGGCCGATCCTGCGGGTGACGATGGGGGCGGCGTGGGTCAGGGGCATCTACGCCCCGCCCCCCTTCTGCGGACGGGAGCTTTCCGAGGCGGGAGCGGTGTCCGACCCGGCGGGGTTCTCGACGGCGGCGGCCCGGGCCGCGCGGTCGGCGGCCAGCGCGGGCCCGGGGGCCTCGTCGGTCACCGGCCGGCCCTCGGCCGGGACGCCGGCCGGGAGGCCGACGGTCCGCCGCACCCGGCACAACGTCCCGTGGGGAGGCACCGTGTCGGCCAGGCGGCCGGCCCGCAGGTCGTCGCACAACGTGTCGAAGCGCTCGGGCGTGACCGCTCCGAAGTAGCGCCAGTTGACCGCCAGGGCGGGGGCCTGGTCGCAGAACGCGATGCACTCGACCTCCTCGAGAGTGAACTGTCCGTCGGTGGTGGTGCCGCCGGCGTTCACCCCGAGAGCCTCCTCGGCGTGCTCGAGCAGTTCGGTGCCGCCGTTGAGGAGGCAGGCGATGTTGGTGCAGACCGAGACGAGGTGGCGGCCCACCGGCTCGGTGAAGAGCATGTCGTAGAAGCTGGCCGTGCCGTACACCTCCGCGGGCGTGATGCCGATCAGCTCGGCCACGTGCTCCATGGCCTCGGGCGTCAGCCACCCGTCCTGTTCCTGCGCCAGGTGCAGCATCGGGATCAGCGCCGAGCGCGGCCGGGGGTACAGCGCCATGAGGCCCCGGGCCCGCTGCTCGTTGCCCGCGTTCAGGCGAGCCACGCGACACTCCCAGGGCTGTTCGTCCGATCGGAACCTGGTGCGATATCGCGTGCCAGGGCACGCGATATGGCACCAAGTTCGGGGAGGGGGGGCGGCCTCATCGGTCGACGCCGCCCATGACGGGGTCGACGGATGAGATGACGGCGACGGCGTCGGCGATCAGGCCGCCGCGCATCATGGTGGGCAGGCTCTGCAGGTTGGCGAAGCTGGGGTCGCGCACGTGCAGCCGGTAGGGCTTGGCGCTGCCGTCCGAGACGAGGTAGCACCCCAGCTCGCCGCGGGGCGACTCGACCGCCACGTACACCTCGCCCTCGGGCACCCGGAAGCCCTCGGTGAAGATCTTGAAGTGGTGGATGAGCGCTTCCATGGACTCGTTGATGCGCCGGCGCGGCGGGGGCGTCACCTTCTTGTCCTGGACCCGGTAGTTGCCGGCCGGCATCAGGTCGACGATCTGGCGGATGATCTTGATGGACTCGCGCATCTCGTTGAGCCGCACCGCGTAGCGGTCGAAGGTGTCCCCGTAGGTGCCGACGATCACGTCGAAGTCCAGCTGCTCGTAGAACTGGTAGGGCATGTCGCGACGCAGGTCCCAGGCCAGCCCGGTCGACCGCAGGATGGGGCCGGTGGCCGACAGGGCCAGCGCCTGCTCGGCGGTGATCACGCCCACGCCCTGGGTCCGCTCCTGGAAGATGGGCTGACCGGTGAGCAGCGTGTCGTACTGGTCCAGCCGGGGCGGGATGCGGTCGCAGATGGCCAGCACGTCCTCCCGCCAGCCGTCGGGCAGGTCAGCGGCCAGGCCGCCGGGGCGGATGAAGTTGTAGTTCATGCGCAGGCCGGCGCACTTCTCGAAGAACGAGAGGATCATCTCGCGCTCGCGGAAGCCGTAGATCATCATGGACACCGCGCCGACGTCCATGCCGTTGGTGGCCATGAAGACGAGGTGGGAGGACACCCGGTTCAGCTCGCACAGCAGCATCCGGATCCAGGTGGCGCGGGGCGGCACCTCGATCTCGAGCAGCTGCTCGACGGCCATGGAGAAGGCGCACTCGTTGAAGAACGGCGCCAGGTAGTCCATGCGGGTGACGTTGGTGCAGCCCTGCAGGTAGGTGAGGTCCTCGCCCGTCTTCTCCATGCCGGTGTGCAGGTAGCCGATGACCGGCTTGGTACGCAGCACCGTCTCGCCCTGCAGCTCGATCATCAACCGGAGGACCCCGTGCGTCGAGGGGTGCTGGGGCCCCATGTTGATGATCATGGTCTCGTCCTCGACCACCTCGACGGTCATGTCGCCGGCGTCCAGCACGTGGCCCTCGGGGAGGCGCAGCACGGCACCCTCCTCCCGGTCCAGCTCGGTGGTACCGGTGGCGCGCCGGGACGTCATCTCCTGCGCACCCTCGGAGGTGCCGTGGCGGTCGATGCTCACCGGGTGGGCGCCGCCGCCTTGAACTGCACCGGCACCCGGCCGACCGGGTAGTCCTTGCGCAACGGGTGGCCCTCCCAGTCCTCGGGCATCAGGATGCGGGTGAGGTCGGGATGGCCGTCGAAGCGGACGCCCAGCAGGTCGAACGCCTCACGCTCCATCGCCTCGGTGCCGGGGTAGAGCGGGAAGAGCGAGTCGACCCGGGCGTCGCCGGCCGGCACCTGGACCCGGGCCCGCACCCGGCGGTGCTCCCGGGTCGACAGCACGTTGACCACCACCTCGAAGCGCTCGGGCACCACGCCGTCGGGCAGCGGGCGCCCCGGATGACTCAGGTAGTCGACTGCGCACAGGTCGCTGCACAGATCGAAATCGCTGTCCCGCAACGCTTTCATCACGGCGTAGTAGCCGTCCCGGCTCGGGTGGACCACCACCTGGCCTCGTGAACGCGACACCGGGGCGCCGTGGAGAAGCTCCGGCTCCGAGGCGGCCGGCGGCTCCTCCTCGGGCACCAGACCGTCGCTCACCGGCTCACCGCCGGCTGCCGGCGCCGGGTGATCTCGCCGGTGCGGATCTGCTCGTGGAGCGTGAGGATCGAGTGCAGCAGGGTCTCGGGGCCGGGTGGGCAGCCCGGCGCATACACGTCGACGGGCACGATCTGGTCGACGCCCTGCACGATCGCGTAGTTGTTGAACATGCCGCCGCTGGAGGCGCACACGCCCATCGAGATGACCCACTTCGGCTCCATCATCTGGTCGTAGACCTGGCGCAGGACCGGCGCCATCTTCTGCGACACCCGGCCGGCCACGATCATCAGGTCGGCCTGGCGGGGCGAGGCCCGGAAGACCTCCATCCCGAAGCGGCTGATGTCGAAGTGGGCCGCGCCCGTCGCCATCATCTCGATGGCGCAGCAGGCCAGCCCGAACGTCGCCGGCCAGACGCTGTTGCGGCGGGCCCACTTCACCGCGTTCTCCAGCGTGCCGGTGAGGAAGTTGTGGTTCAGGTCCGCCAGTCCCGGCACGCCGCTACGCCGCCTCTCCGGGGCGGCGGACCCGCCGGACCGTGGAGGTGGTGGTGCGGGCCGGGGAGGTGACCTCCGTCTCGACCGCCTGGAGGCGCCGGCCGGGCCCCCAGTCGAGCGCGCCGTTGCTGAGCAGGTACAGGAACGAGACGAACACCGCCACCGCGAACACGATCATCTCCACCAGGCCGAACAGCGCCAGCCGGTCGAACACCACGGCCCAGGGATAGAGGAAGATGATCTCGATGTCGAAGATGATAAAGATCATCGCCACGAGGTAGAAGCGCACCGGGAATCGCTCGGCCGGCTCCCGCTCGGGCACGATGCCGCACTCGTAGGGCGCCGTCTTCGCCGACGTCGGCCGCTTGGGGTTCAGGAATGCCGAGGCCACGAAGGAGCCGGCGGCGAACAGCGTCGCCAGCGCCAGCAGGGTGAAGATGGGGAGGTACTCGGCCACCGCCGGGAGGCTATCCGCTTTGGGACGCCCGAGGACGCCCCTCGGAGGGGGAGCACCGGGGTGGCCCGGGCCCCACCCGGGCACTCAGGAGGTCGATGCGGCGGCGGCCCTGGCCGCCATGATCTCCTTGTCGCGGGTGTGGAGCGCGTAGATCGAGACGCCGAAGATGATCAGCGACGTGAGCATGAACATGAACGGCGGGAAGCGGAGGTTGCCCAGGTCGCGCAGCATGAGCACCGTCGTGGTGGGTCCCGAGTAGTCGGCCTGGGGCCGCAGGCCCGGCGGCGTGGTGTCGAAGAACGAGGGCTTGACCTGCACCACGGCGTAATGGGGCCGGTGGCGCAGCGTGAGGAAGTAGTCCTCGCCGCCCTTGCGGTAGCCGTCGAGCACCACGTAGTCGCCGGTGGAGTTGAAGGGCGACTCGAACTCCTCCTCGTGCTCGCCGCCGCCCTCGTCGCCACCGTGGGCCGACGGCGGCGCGGCGGACGGTGCCAGCACCCGGTCGGCCGCGGCGATGGCGTCGGCCAGCCGGGCGTCACCGGGGGCCAGCGGCTCCCAGTCCCCGTCTGGGAAGTCCTCGAGCGCCTCCTCGGTCGAGGCGCGGGCCTCGCCGGTGACGACGTCCTGCACGACCCACGTCGGGTCGGCACCCTTGAGCCCGATGCCGAAGACCATCCAGACGGCGCCCATGACCGCCATCCATCCGCTGAGCCCGGCCACCGTCAGCAGCAGCCCGAGCCGGGCGCCCGTGTTGGTGGACAGGAGCAGGTAGACGCTGCCGACCAGCAGGAAGATGCCGGTCAGGACGATGGACGCGCCACGGATCTGGGGGTCCCACTGCAGGGCGGCAAGGACCGGCGCGGCGGTGCCCATCACAGGCTCCGCTCGTAGTCGACGATGGCCTTGATCTGCGCCTCGGTCAGCACGTTGGCGAAGCCCGGCATGCCGCCTCCCTCGTCTCCCCCCAGGCCGCGGACGCCGTAGGGCTTGGCGTACTCGGCGCCCTCGGCGATGAACTCGGTGTGCAGCTCGACCCGCGGGAACTGCCGGACGGTGGCGCCACCGGCCAGGCTCGGCCCGTACGCCCCGCCGCCCGGCTGCTCGGGCTCGCCGTAGGCCCAGCCCTGGGTGTGGCAGCGGGCGCAGAAGGCGTCGAACAGCTTGGGGCCGTCGGTGCCGAACTCGGTGAAGTTCTCGATCCGCACCTCGTCGGGGTTCCGCTGGATGCTGGCCAGGTAGGCGATGAGGTCGTTGATCTGCTGGTCGTTCATGGGCCCGCCCCCGAGGACGCCCCACGGCGGCATCGGGGTGTTGGCCCGGCCGAACACCAGCACCGACCGCACCTCGTCCTCGGAGTAGGTGAGCAGCACCGTGTCCAGCGCCGGCGCCCGCCACGTCACCTGCCGGGACGGCAGGCTGGGGTCGATCGGGTCGGGGACCGAGAAGGTGGTCGAGCCGCCCTGGGCCGCGGTGCCATGGCAGCCGCCGCAGCCGAAGTGCCCGATGTTGCCGGCCGGGACCGGCGAGTCCGACGGCTGGAACAGCACGAAGCCCCGGCGGGCGGCCCGGTGGTCGAAGCCGCGGATGGCCCCCTCCTGCCGGCTCGGCTCGTTGGCCCAGTAGACCGGCAGGCCGACGGCGACGATCACCATGAGGACGAGACCGCCCACCAGCGAACGATCGAGCCGGCGGCCCTCGAGCGTCTCGTCGTTGAAGTACGGCCGCCGGTTCGGGGCCAGCTCCATCTCCGAGCCGAGCGGCTCGGCGCGGCGGTCCTTCAGGTTGATCAGGATGTAGATCGCCCAGCCGATCACCAGGATCACGACGGTGGCCAGCCCCAGCTTCTGCTGGGTGGTCGCGGCGAGCACGGACGGTGCCGCGGGCAGGGTCACGAACGGGGGCTCATGCGCAGTGGGGCCCCTCGGCCTCTTGCCCGGTGGTGTTGGTGCCGGTGACCGGGCCCTGGATCAGCTCGCCGGTGTCGACGAACACGACGCCGCCGGTCACCTCGACGGGGAACCGGTCGAGGCCACGGGGGGCCGGGCCGTCCTTGTACTCGCCGACGCGGTTGTAGCGCGACCCGTGGCAGGGGCACTCGAACCACTGGGCGCTCTTGCACCACGGCACGCGGCATCCGAGGTGGACGCACTTCTGGTAGAGGGCGGCGACGCCCTCCTGCATCCCTTCGAGCACGCCGCCGCTGTAGGCCGCCTGGGCCTTGCTCAACGCCTCCGGCGGATAGGGCACGATGTAGCTGCGGGCTTCGGGAAGGTAGAACGGCTCCCGCTTGGCGGCGATGTCGCCCAGGATCTCGCCGACGCTGCCGGCCCGGATCTTGGAGCCGAAGCCGCCCGAGAGGGTGGGCCACAGGAACCCGATGCTGGCCGCTCCGAAGCCGGCGAGGCCGAGCCCGAAGAAGTTGACGATGCTGCGGTTCAGGAACTGGCGGCGGGTGACGGCCAGCACCTCGGGGTCCATCGGCGCGCGGACCGCCGGTGGGCCGCCCGGCTCGGCGAGCCCGCTGTCGCCCCTGCGCTCGACGGCGACGGCCCGCTCCAGCTCACGGCCGGTGGTCGCCGGCGCGCCCGACGTCACCAGGGCCCGGTCGTCCGCCTGCTTCGTCCCGGTGGCCGCCGACCGGTCCCGTCGGGCCGAGGCGGTGAAGACGAACACCGCGGCGAGCGCGACGATGACGATGACGGCGACAAGGACGATGGTGCTGCTGTCCATGGCCCGCTTCCTCTAGAGGTCGAAGATCTCGTGGACGCCCTGGCGCCACGGGAGGATGAAGTTGAAGCCCTCGCCCCGGAAGAACGAGCCGATGATCACCAGCACGGCCCAGAACATGAGGAACAGGGTCATGAGCCCGATGGCGAACTTCCGGTCCTCCGGCTTGGAGTTCGGGTTCTTGTCGATGTAGCCCGCCGCCCCCAGCACGAACAGGCCCATGCCCGGGATGGTCACCCCCGCCACCATCGGGTGGAACATGGTGAGCAGCTCCTGGAGGCCGAGGAAGTACCAGGGCGCCTTGGACGGGTTGGGCGTGAGGTTCGGGTTGGCCATGCCGAGCAGCGGCGCGTTCACGAACGCCGAGAAGACCAGCAGGAACGCGGTCATGGCGAGCGAGGCCACGAACTCGACGATCAGCAGGTGGGGCCACACGTGGACCTTGTCCGTCGGCGTCGCCTTGACGTCCTGGATGGATCCGGCCTTGACGACGGTGAGCAGCCGCTGGGTGTGCCCGGCGGGGCCAGCCAGCCCGGCGGCCGGGCCGGGGGCCGTCCGCGTCGCCGCCGGCGCGGTCGCCGTCGCCGCGCCGCCACCGCCACCGCCTGAAGCCGCCGGCTGCAGCAGGCCGGCCGGGATCTTGTCGCCGTCGCCACCGCCGTTGCCGCCACCCCCGCCGCCACCGGAGAGGAAGGCCCGCCGCTCGGCCGACCGACGCAACAGGTGCTCGGGTACCTCAGCCATGCATACCTCCGATCACGATCCCCACCGCGGCCGAGGCGATGGGGGTCCGGGGGGCGCAGCCCCCCGGGACAACGGCCGCCGAGCCGGCGCCGCCGGTCGGTGGCCCGAGCGCCGGCCGGAGGCCGGCACGATCGAACTCGCCCGAACGGAGCGAGCGCAGCGAGCGGGTGAGGCGCGGCAGGCGCATCACAGGGGCCCCGAGATGCCGCCGTCCTTGCGGACTCGCCAGAAGTGCACGGCCATGAAGATGACGATCACGAACGGCAGCATCAACACGTGGAGTACGTACCATCGCAGCAGGGTGTCGGTGCCGATCTCCACCCCGCCCAGCAGCACGAAGCGGACCTGATCGCCGAAGACGGGCGTGTAGCCCATCATGTTGGTGCCCACCGTGACCGCCCACAGGGCCAGCTGGTCCCAGGGCAGCAGGTACCCGGTGAACGACAGGAGCAGGGTGAGCGTGAGCAGCACCACGCCGATCACCCAGTTGAACTCCCGGGGCGGCTTGTAGGCGCCGTGGTAGAAGACCCGGGCCATGTGCAGGAACACCGAGAGCACCATCAGGTGGGCCGCCCACCGGTGCATGTTCCGCACCAGGAGGCCGAACGCCACCGAGGTGTGCAACGTGGCGATGTCGTTCCAGGCCTGGGCCGCCGTCGGCCGGTAGAAGAACATCAGGAAGATGCCGGTGACGGTCAGGATGATGAAGAGGAAGAACGACAGCCCGCCGAGGCACAGTGTGTAGCTGACCTTCACCGCGTGGCGCTTCACCTTCACCGGGTGCAGGTGGTACATGACCGAGTTCATGATCACGTAGGACCGGTTCCGGGGGCTGTCGGTGTAGCCCTTGCGGAAGATGGAGCCGGGCCGGAAGATCGAGCCCCACAGCTGGCTCCCCTGCACCTTCTCCATCCGCTCGGACAGCTTCTTGGAGAAGTGCCCTCTGAGCTCGAGTCGCTTTGCCACGGTGTGTCCGGTGCTCCCCTCTAGAACCGCATGCCGTAGGCGTAGCCGTGGCTGCTGTCACGCTGGTGGCGGTCGCCTTCGCGGGGGGCCACACCG
>DATLFQ010000006.1:0-13381 GCA_035540915.1 Acidimicrobiales bacterium | reverse complement strand
GGGCTGTACCGCCACGGGCGCGGGCCGGCCGAGCTGACCGCCCTCCCCCGTCCCCTCCGTGACCGCCTGGCCGCCGAGCCGGCGCTGGCCGAGGCCCTGCGCCTCGACGCCGCCCAGCACGCCGACGACGGCGCCACGGTCAAGTGGCGCTGGGCCCTGCACGACGGCCGCATGGTCGAGACGGTGCTCATGCACTACCCCGGGCGCACCACCGTGTGCGTGTCGAGCCAGGCCGGCTGCGCCATGGCCTGCGGGTTCTGCGCCACCGGCCAGGCCGGCTTCCAGCGCAACCTCGGCACCGGCGAGATCGTCGAGCAGGTGGTGCGGGCCGCCGCCGAGGCCCGCACCCAGGGCCGGCGGCTCTCCAACGTCGTGTTCATGGGCATGGGCGAGCCGATGGCCAACTACGACCGCGTCTGGGCCGCGGTGGCACGGCTGCACGCCGAGATGGGCCTGTCCGCCCGCCACGTCACGATCTCCACCATCGGGATCGTCCCCGGCATCCGCCGGCTGGCCGAGGCGCCCCTGCCGGTGAACCTGGCCGTCTCGCTGCACGCCGCCGACGACACCCTGCGCGATGAGCTGGTCCCGATCAACCGCCGCTACCCGCTGGCGGCCCTGCTCGAGGCCTGCCGGGCGTGGGTCGACGCCAAGGGCCGGCGCCTGTCGTTCGAGTGGGCGCTGATCGACGGCGTCAACGACCGCCGGGCCGACGCCGACCGGCTCGCAGCGCTGGCCCGCCCGCTCGGCGCCCACGTCAACCTCATCCCGCTCAACCCCACGCCGGGCTGGCCCACGCGCGGCACCCCGGTTCCCGGCATCGCCGCCTTCCGTGACCGACTGGCCGGCGCCGGGGTCAACGCCACCGTCCGGCGCAACCGCGGGGTCGGCATCGACGCCGCCTGCGGCCAGCTGGCCGGGAAGGTCGCCCTGGGCCGGCGCGGTGGGCCAGACTGACCGCCGTGGAGACCCGCCAGTGGATCAACCCGCGCCAGCCCCAGACCTTGTACATCGCCACGTTCTTCCTGTACGCCAACGCCTTCTGGGCGCTGCTGGCCATGGCCCGCTACGAGATCTTCCCGCCCCTCACCCTGGCCGTGGTCGCCGGCTCGGTGGCGGGCGGATGGGGCATCGCCAACGAGCGCAAGTGGGGCTACGCCCTCGGCGTGGTCATGGCGTTCGCCCCCTTCGCCCTGCGGGCGTACTACGGCGGGGCCGGCGCCCTGCTGTCCACCGGGCTGATCAACCTCATGTTCGAGATCGCGCTGGTGGCGATGCTGCTGCACCCCCAGAGCCGCGACTACCAGCGCATCTACTTCACGTAGCCCCCCGCCGGCGGAAGGGACGCGACCGGTGTCGCGTTGGTGTACAGCTGCGAGGCACCGCGTTTCGATCCTTCACGCAGGCTGCGACCTCGACGTGCTGAGCCGCCACACCGCCGTGCGGGTCCACGAACCCCGAACCTGAACGGCCCGCCCGCTCCCTCACCGGTCCTGCGAGAAGACGACGGCGGCGTAGCGGCCCAGGCCGACGTCCGCGCTCTGCGCCATGCCGTCCCTGGCGCCGCCGTCGGCGACGGTGTCGTAGGCAAGATGGTCGTCGAACAGGGCGCTGTAGCCGCGCCAGTCGGTGTTGCAGCGCGCCCGCCAGCGTCCCGGGCGGGGGAACCCGATGCGGTAGGCGTCCCAGCGGCGGTCGGACACGTTCGCCACCACGACCACGTCGTCGCCCGGGCCGCCCAGGTCCCAGCGGTGGAAGGCGACCACGTTGTCGTCGTCGTTGACGTGGTGGACGTTCACGTGGGGGCCGCGCAGGCCGCGGGTGGTGCCGTGCCGGTCCCGGCGCAGCCGGATGAGGTCTCGGTAGAGGGCGAGGATGCCGGCGTGGGTCTCCGCCTTGGACCAGTCGACGGGGTCCTGGTCGTGGAACCAGGCGTCCTCCAGGAGCTCCTGGCCCTGGAAGAGCATGGGGATGCCGGGCGAGGTCATCACCAGCGCAGCACCGAGGGTCGAGCGTTTCTGGGCGTAGACGTTGGCGGCATCGCCGGGGGCGATCTCCTCGGGCAGCCGGGCGTGGCCGTTGGCCACCTCGTCGTGGCTCTCGGTGTAGACCACCCGTCGCAGCCAGTCGCCGTCGGGGCGATGGGCGACGGCGGCGGCCAGCGCGGCCATGCTGCGGCCGCCGTCGGACCACTCCTTCATGACGGCGCGGACCGGGTGCACGAAGGCGGCGTCCCACTGGGTGTCGAAGCCGGCCCCTCCCCCGGCGGTCGGCCGGGTGATCCACGGGTTGGTGCGCAGGTCCTCGGCGACGTGGAGCTTCCAGGGCTGGCGCTCGTCGGTCTCGCCGCAGATGCGCTGCATCAACCGCCACCCGTCGGTGATGTCGTTGCCCGGGTCGCCGTCGTTGCCGTAGACGTTGCGGATGTAGGCGGTGGCGTCCCAGCGCAGGCCGTCGAAGCGGAACTCCTCCAGCCAGAAGACGGCGTTGTCACGCAGGAACTGCGCCACCTCGGGCCGGCCGTAGTCGGGCCGGGTGTCGCCCCACGGCGTCTGGCTGCGCCGGTCGTTGTAGAAGTAGATGCCGCCCTTGCCGTGCTCGCTCCACCCGTCGAAGCGCCACAGGTCCAGATCGCTCGGGCCGAGGTGGTTGTACACGACGTCGAAAAGGACGGCGATGCCGTGGCGGTGCGCCTCGCGCACCAGTTCCTTGAGAGCCCGCGGGCCGCCGTAGGCCTGCTCGATGGCGAAGAGGTGCGCCGGGTTGTAGCCCCAGGAGAAGTCGAGGGCGAACTCCGCCGACGGCATCAGCTCGATGGCGGTGACGCCGAGGTCGGCCAGGTAGGGCAGCCGCCGGGCGACGCTGGCGAAGCTGCCGGGGATCCCCCCAAGGGCGTCGTTGAACGTACCGACGTGGATTTCGTAGACGACCAGCTCGTCCCACGGCGGCATCCGGTACCCGCCCTCGTCGCCCCAGTCGAACGAGGGGTCGACCACCACGGATTTCCCGGCCGAGCTGGTCACCTCCCGGGCGTAGGGATCGTTGCGCCACAGCAGTTCCTGTCCGCGCCGCACCACGAACTCGTACTCGTCCCCGACAGCCGCACCGGTCACGTCGGCCGACCAGTAGCCGCCGCCCTCGGCGGCCAGGAGGTCCCGGTCCGGTGACCAGCCGTTGAAGGTGCCGGCCACCGCCACGGCGTCGGCGTGGGGCGCCCACACCCGGAAGGCCACGCCACCGTCGAGGAGCACCGCCCCCATGCCCGCCGCCGGGGACGGCGACGTCACTGGTAGTCCTCGGCCCAGTCCCGCTCCTCGACGTCCCAGTCGATGGCGTCGCCGGCCAGCTGGATGGTCACGTGGGTCATGGGCGAGTCGGGTGCGGCCCCGTGCCAGTGCCACTCCCCGGGCGCTGCCGCCACCACGTCCCCGGGCCCGACCTGGCGACGTCCCGTGGCATCGCCCACCACACCACGGCCCGACACCACGTGGAGGATCTGGCCTGACGCGTGGACGTGCGGCCGGCTGCGGCCCCCGGCGCGGAAGTGGACGGCGAAGACGGCGGGGCCGCCCCGAAGCGGGTTCGGCAGGGGCTGGATCACCGCCTCGCCCTGGAAGTGCCGCGGGTACTCGGCCGGGTGCTCGCCCCTGGTGTCGTCGATGCGCTCGTGCTCCATGGCGGACATCATCGCCCGCCGGGACGCAGCCAAGCGGACCGGGACGCCGCCTGCCGGTCGGGCCGCCGGGAACTCAGCGGCCGGGGAACAAGGGGCGCAGGTCGATCAGCGGGCGAGTGGTGGTGGTGGTCGGCTCGGGAGGGAGGGCCGGCGCACCGGGCACGGGCGCCGGTGCCGCGCCCGGCGGACCGGTGGCGGGTGCCGGGCCCGGCGCCCCGCCGGTGGCGACCGCCCCGCCACCGCCGTTGACCACCGCGTCGTCGCGGAGGTCGACGAACATGCGGGCGGCGTCCTCGCCCAGGTACACCACCGACTGGCGGCCGGCCATGCCGATGCGGCCCGGTGCCACCACGTTGCGGAGGTTGGCCGGGTCCAGGCCGCGGGCCAGGGCGGCCAGGCCCAGGAGCCGGTCCGGCGCCACGTCCAGCGCAGCGTGGCGGAGGAGCACGTCGACCCACCGCCGCAGGCCGCCGTCGTCGCCGACCTCGGCCCGCATCTTGGCCAGCGCGGCCAGGATGAGCGTCCCCTGGTTGGCCGACCGGCCGAAGTCGCCGTTCGGTACGTCGTTGCGGTTGCGGGTGAAGGCCAGGGCCTGGGCGCCGTTGAAGTGGTGGAAGCCCGCCGCGAAGCGGGCCCCCGAGACCCGGTCGTTCATCGCCCGCTCCAGTCGGACGTCCACGCCGCCGAGGGAGTCCACCATTGACGCCAGCCCGGCGAACCCGGTGAGCACGTAGTAGTGGACCGGGAGGCCGGTGAGCCGGCGCACCGCTTCGGCCATCAGGCCCGGTCCCCCGCTGGCCAGGGCGCTGTTGATCTTGGCCCGGCCGCGGCCCGGGATGTCCACGTAGGAGTCGCGGGGCAGGCCGAGGACGGTCCCCTGCCCGGTGCGCGGGTTGACGGCGAGCAGGTGGATGGAGTCGCCGTTGGTCCGCCGGATGTCCTCGCCCGGGCGGGCGTCGGAGCCGATGACGAGGACGAAGGTGAGATCGGGCGACACCGGGATGGTGCTGCGGAAGGCGATGGCCCCGGCGTAGGGCTGCCCGTCGGGGTTCTTCAGGGGATCGTCGGCGGCGGGCGCGGTGGCCGCCACCGGCGCCGCCTCGGGCGCCAGCGTGGTCTCGGGGGCGACCGGGATCGTCGGGCCGGCGGGTGCCGTGGTGGTCGAGCGGCGGGTGCTGCCGATCACGACGTCGGGCTCGTCGCCCCCGCCCGAGCAGGCGGCGGTCGACGTGAAGACGAGCGCGAGCAACAACGCGATCGACCGGCCCACCCCCACCCGCACGCCGGCATGGTAAGGCCCCGACCCGGGGCGGGGCAACGACCGTCGCGCCGATCGGCCATGATCGTCGGACGAGCTCAGGCGCGGAAGCCGGCGGTGTCCCCGAACTGGACGTCGTGATCTGCACCTACAACAACGCGCCGATGCTCGACCGGGTGCTCACCGCGCTGGCCATCCAGGAGCCGGCGGGCGGCAGCTGGCGCGTGCTGGTGGTCGACAACAACAGCTCGGACGCCACCGCCGCCGTCGTCGCCCGCCATTGCGAGGCCGGCGCCGTGCCGGGGCTGCGGCGGGTCGAGGAGCCGGTGCAGGGGCTCACGCCCGCCCGCGTCCGGGGCGTCACGGCCACCACGGCGCCGTGGGTGGCCTTCGTGGACGACGACTGCCTCCTGGCCCCGGACTGGGTGCGCCAGGCGTCGGCCTTCGCCGCCTCGCACCCCGACGCCGGCGGCTTCGGCGGCCGGGTGGTCCCGACCTACGACCAGCCGCCTCCCCCGGTGCTGGCCGGCTACGGGTGGGCCTTCGCCGAGCAGGACCTCGGCGACGAGCCGGTCACGACCGAGTGCCTGGTCGGCGCCGGGATGGTGGTCAATCGGGCGGCGCTGGTGGAGTCGGGCTGGGTGGTCCGGCCCTACCTGGCCGACCGGGTCGGCCGGCGCCTGGTGTCGGGGGGCGACGTCGAGATCGCCCTGCGACTGGCCGGCACCGGCCGCCCGCTGTGGTACTCGCCGGCGCTGGGACTGCGCCACCTGGTCCCGGCCCGGCGGACCACGATGCGCTACCTGACCAGGATGACGTTCGGGCTCGGCACGGCCTGGAGCCTGGCCTCCGCGCTGACCTGGCCGGGCACCCGGCGGCGGTGGGCCCGCTCGATCACCGGGCAGCTGCTGGCCGGCCTGCGGCCCCTCCCCCGCCTGGCCCGCCGGGCGGCCACCGGCGGGGCCACCGCCCGTCACGACGCCCTGCTGGCTTCCGGTTACGAGTGCGGCCGCTGGCTCGGAGCCGCCCGCGTCGCCGCCCTGATCGCCCGCCGCCGCTGCCTGTTCTTCGGGGAGGCGGCGGTGCGCCGACCATGTCCTACGCCCTGATCGACCTGGAGACCACGGCGCCCGCGCCGGCGGTGCGCCTGGCGGCCGGCGAGACGGGGATCGGGATCGTCTCGCGCCGCCACGGCCGGGTGGTCGGCTTCGCCGTCCACGAGCTGTCGCCCGGGGCCGTCCTGTCGCCGGCCGAGGTCGAGGAGCTGGTCGACCCCGAGCCCGTCGAGCCGGCCTGGCTCGACGACGACGACGGCGGCGCCGGCGGGAATCCTCCCGTCACGGTGGCGGTGTGCTCGCGCGATCGCGCCGACATGCTGGCCGCCTGCCTCGACGGCCTCCTGGCCCAGGTTCGGGCCGGCGACATCCTGGTGGTGGACAACGCGCCCTCCGACGACCGCACGGCCGCGCTGGCCGCCCGTCTGGGCGTGGGCTACGTCGTCGAGCCGTGCGCCGGCCTCGACTTCGCCCGCAACCGGGCCCTGCGGGTGGCCACCGGCGAGGTGGTCGCCTTCGTGGACGACGACGTCCTCGTCGACCGCCACTGGCTGGCCGCGCTGGGGGCCGTCTGGCGTCGCCACCCCGACGCCGGCGCGGTCACCGGGCAGATCCTCCCCGCCGAGCTGGCCACCGACGCGCAGGTCGCCTTCGAGCGCCGGGGCGGGTTCCGCGGCGGCAACCGCACGCTCCGCTACCAGGGCCAGGACCTGGCCGGGAACCCGGTCTACCCCTACGCGCCCGGGATGTTCGGCGCCGGCGCCAACCTCTCGGTGTCCCGCGAGACGGCGCTGCGCCTGGGCGGCTTCGACGAGGCCCTCGACACCGGCCCGCCCCTGGCGGGCGGCGGTGACATCGACCTCATGCACCGGGTCCTGCGGGCCGGCGGTGCCCTGGTCTACGAGCCGCGGGCGGTGGTGTTCCACCACCACCGCCGCGACGCCGCCGGCCTGCGCCGCCAGTACGACTCGTGGGGCCGCTCGCTGATGGCCTTCGCGACCAAGACCTACCGGCTCGACCCGGCCGGCCGGCCCAAGTTGCGCCGCCTGCTGCGGTGGTTCTTCGCCACCCAGGTCCGCCAGGCCGGGCGGGCCGTGCTGGCCGGCGACCGGGCGGGGCGGGACGCCGCGCTGGCCGAGCTGCGAGGTGGGGTGGCCGGCCTGGCGGGCGAGTACCGGCGGTCGCAGCGCCGAACCCGCCGCCGCCGGCGGGTGTCGGCCCGCCCCTCGGTGGCCATCCTGCCGTGGGGCGACGTGGTCGAGGACTACGCCGAGCCGCTCGGCCTGTCGCTGGACGACTACGCCGAGCGGTTGTCGGGCGGCTGGCTCTTCGGCTTCGCCGAGGCGCTGGACCGGGCCGGCGTCGACACCGTGGTGGTGTGCTGGTCACGACAGGTGACCCGGCCGACCCGCCGCCTTCACGTCCCCACCGGCGCCACGCTGTGGTTCCTGCCCCCGTCGGCCGCCTACCGGGCCGCCCGGGCGCGACTGGACGACCCCTATGCCTGGGACCGGGCAGGGTCCGGCGCCCGCGGTGCCGGGGGCCTGGTCGCCCGGACCGCCGCGCCGTACCTGACCGCCACGCCGGTCACCCTGGCCGCCGTGCTGCGGCGGGAGGCCTGCCGGGCCGTGCTGTGCCAGGAGTACGAAGAGGGCCGGTTCGACGTCTGCGTGGCGCTGGGCCGCCTCCTCGGGCTGCCCGTCTTCGCCACCTTCCAGGGCGGCGACCACACCCGCACGGCCGTCGAGCGGCTTGTGCGGCGGCGGTCGGTCCGGGCGGCCCGGGGCCTGATCGTGGCCTCGACCCACGAGGCGGAGCGGGTGACGACGCGCTACGGCGTGCCGGCCGAGCGGATCGCCGCCATCCCCAACCCCCTGGGCCCGGCCGCGGTGCCGACGGTGGCCCGGGCCCAGGCGCGGGCGGCGCTCGGCCTCGATCCGGACCAACGGGTGGCGGTCTGGCACGGGCGGGTGGACGTCACCCCCAAGGGCATCGACGTGCTGGTGGACGCCTGGAGCGAGGTGCGGGCCGAAGGCGGCGGCCGGCGCACGCTGCTGCTGCTCGGCACCGGGTCGGGCGCGGCCTGGCTGCACGACCGCATCGACCGGCTCGGCCTCGACGACGTGCGGTGGCGCGACGAGTACGTCCTCGACCGGACCGTGGTCGGCACCTACCTGGCGGCGGCCGACGTGTTCGTCCTGCCGTCGCGCCAGGAGGGGTTCCCGGTGGCGCCGGTGGAGGCCATGGCCGCCGGGCTCCCGGTGGTGGCCGCCGACGCCCCGGGCGTGCGGGCGGCCGTCGGCGAGGGCGACGACGCAGCCGGCGTGATCGTCCCCCGGAGCGACGCGCCGGCCCTGGCCCACCAGCTGCGGCGGTTCCTCGACGACCCGGCACTGGCGTCGGCCGTCGGCGCGCGGGCGGCCCGGCGGGTGGCCCAGGAGTTCTCGCTGGACGCGGTGGGCGGCCGGCTGCGGGCGCTGCTCCTCGGCGAGGAGGCCCGGCGGTGACCTCCCTCCCGCAAGCGCCGGTGCCGGTGTCGGTGATCGTGCCGACGGTGGGCCGCCGCGAGCTCCTGGCGCGCTGCCTGCGCTCGGTGCTCGCCTGCGATCCGCCGCCCGCCGAGGTGGTGGTGGTCGACCAGAGCGGCGCCACGGCGGTGGTCGAGCTGCTCGCGGAGCTCGGCTCACCGGCAGTGGTGCGCGTCGCCTGTGACGGCCGGGGCACGGCGCGGGCCATGAACACCGGCCTGGCCGCCGCCACCCACGACACCGTGCTGGTGACCCACGACGACTGCACGGTGGCCGCCGACTGGGTCGGCGTGGGGGCCCGGTTCGCGGCGTGGTACCCGGGCGCCATCGTCACCGGCCGGGTCCTGCCACCGGAAGGGGTGGGCTACGTGCCGTCCACCAAGACCGACCGCCGCCCGCACGACTTCACCGGGACGCGCACCAGCGGCGTGCTGTACCCGGCCAACATGGTGGCCAGCCGCCGGGCGCTGCTCGACATCGGCGGGTTCGACGAGCGTCGCACCCTGCTGGTCGCCGAGGACAACGACCTGTGCTACCGCTGGCTAACCGAGGGGCGGGCCCTGCGCTACGAGCCGGACCTGGTCGTGTGGCACCACGACTGGCGCACGCCCGAGCAGCTGGTCCGGACCCACGTCGCCTACGCCCGGGCCCAGGGCGGCTTCTACGCGAAGCACCTGCACGCCGGCGACCGGCGGATCGTGGCCCTGCTGGCCTGGGACCTGCGCAAGGGTGCCCGCAGCCTCGTGCGGGGCCTCGTTCGCCGGCGCCCGCGCTGGGAGGACCCCTACCGCGAGATGACGTTGTCGCTGCTGGTGGGGCTGGTGGCCGGCTGGCGCGAGGCTCGGGCCCTCGAACGCGACCGGCGCGGGCGGGCCCCGTCGCGGTAGCCCAGCATTCGGTCGAGCAGCGCCCCGTCCGGATCGGCCGAGGCCACGCCGGCGGTCTGCGCGGCCGTTCGGGCCAGGGACTCGGCGTGGCGGCGGATCTCGGGATGGGCCCAGCCCAGCCCGCCCCGCACCCAGGAGGCGAGGTGGCACATGGCCATGAGGGAACGCGGCCGGCGCAGCCGCAGATCACGCAGCAGCCGCCGGTAGGGGTTCCCCCGCCGGAGCGGGAACAGCTCGGGGATCATCTGGGGGTGGCGTCGCGCCAGGCGCACCGCGTTCGCACCGATGGCCCGCTGGCGGGCCAGCAGCACCGGCATGGGCGGGACGTCGGGGTGCCACGCGACGGCGTCGACGTCGAAGCGCAGCGGGGTGCCGGCCGCCAGCAGCCGCACGGCCAGCTCGTAGTCCTCCAGCCCGTACTCCACGAAGCTCTCGTCGAAGCCGCCCACCGCCGAGAACAGCGCGGCCGGCCCGCTCGCGTTGGCGGTGGTGAACCGGTCGAAGCGATCGATGGTGCCCACCGCCGCCAGCTCCCGGTAGAACTCGTCCCACCAGCGCACCAGCGGCGCCGGCGCCGCCACGTCGGGGGGGATGCGGCAGGGGCCGACGACGACGCCGGGCGGCCCGGCCCCGTGGGCGTGCCGGTGGCGCGCCACCAGGCCCGGACCGGGGACCAGGTCGTCGTCCAGGAACCACACCAGGCCGCCCGCGGCGGCGGCCAGGCCGACGTTGCGGGCCGCGGCCAGGCCCCGGTTGGGCTGCCACCGGACGTCGACCGGCACGCTCCAGCGCTCGCCCTCGACCGCCTCGCGGGAACCGTCGGTGGAGCCGTCGAGGACGACGACCACCGAGAGGTCCTCGCGCAGCGCGCCGTCCGCCGCCAGCTGGGCGTCGAGACCCCGCAGCAGGCGCAGCAGGGGGTCCCGGCGCTGGTAGGACGCCACCGCCACCGTCATCCGCTCGAGCGCCACCAGCCACCTAGGGTACGGCCTGATCTGCGACGACAGGGCGGACGGCTCGTGACGACACGGTGGCGGTGGGCGGCCGGGCAGGCGGCCGAGGCGGCCCGCCGGTGGGGCCGGCAGGTCGGCCTGCTCCCCTACCGGCCGGAGCACCGGACGGCGGCCGAGTGGACGGCCGCCTACGAGGCCGGCTCGCTGGCCTACTACGGGGACGTGCCCGAGCTGGGCCGCTACGGCGCCATCCTCGGCTACCTGGCCTGGTTCTCGGCGAGCCGGCCCGGTGAACCCGTGAGCATCCTCGACGGGGGGTGCGGGACCGGGCTGCTGCGCCGGCGCCTGGAGGGTTGGTCCCTGTCGCGCTACGTCGGCATCGACGTCAGCGAGCCGGCCGTCGCCACCGCCACCGCCGCCGGCCACGCCCGGTCGCAGTTCCTGGTGGCCGAGCTGGGCGACGTCGCCGCCCTGGGCCTGGGCCGCTTCGACGTCGTGGTCCTCAACGAGGTCCTCTACTACCTGGCGGACCCGGTGCCGGTGCTGGCCGGCCTCGGAGCCGTCGTCGAGCCCGATGGCCTGGTGGTCGTGTCGATGTGGCGCCACCCGGGCGACCGCGCCCTGTGGCGGACGGTCGACCGGGCGCTGCGGCTGGTCGACCGGGTCGAGGTCCGCAACCGCGCCAACCCGGTCAACCGCCGAGGCTGGATGGTGGCGGCCTACCGGGTACCGGTCACGCCAGCGCCGTGAGCTGCAGCCCGCGCCCGCGGGCCAACGCGACGATGGCCGGGACCGCGGCCACGGTGGCCGAGCGGTCGAGGGCGGCCGGCGCCAGCGGGCCCTCGATGGCGTCGTGCAGCAGCACCACGTCGCCCCCGCCCAGGCCCGACACGCCGGCCACGATGGACTCGGTGGTGGCGCCCGGCTCCCAGTCGTGGGGGTCGATCGTCCACAGCCACGGCCGCGCCCGGGCCGCAAGCATGGCGGCCGCACCGGTTCCGTTCACGTAGCCCTTGGGCGGGCGGAACAGCGGCGCCGGGCGGCCGGCGGCCCGCTCGACCTGCGACCGCCCGCGCCGGTAGTCGCCGGCCAGTTGCCGCAGCCCCAGCCGCCACGGATCGGGGTGGGTGGAGGAGTGTGAGCCGACGGTGTGGCCGTCGGCCAGGATGCGCCGGACGAGCGCGGGGTGGGCCTCCGCCCGCCGCCCCACCAGGAAGAACGTGGCCGTGACCTGGAGCCGGGCCAGCTCGTCCAGCAGGGCCGGGGTGAACACCGGGTCGGGCCCGTCGTCGAAGGTCAGCGCCACTGCGCCGGCGGCGGGATCCAGGGACCGGCGGGCGCCGGCCCGGGCAACCAGCGCGGTGGCGAGCCGCCCCCGGAGCGCTCCCGGGACCCGGCGGGCGGCCGCCGGCAGGTCGGCGGGGCGGGACGGGCGCACCCGCGCAGGGTAGCCAGCCGCGTCCGGGCCTGGCGCAGGACTGCTTGCGCCTTGCCGGGATGTGACCGCCGACGTTCCGGAGAAAGATGCGCAAGTCGTTCTGCGACTGACCCGTCGGTGGCGGCGTGGCACACTGCTCTGGCCCGGACCAGACGACAGGAAGGGATGTGGGCCCCCGCACGAGCGGCTCCGACCAGTGGACCGAGAACCGCCCGACCAGGGGTCGCCGGGCCCTCGACCTGGGCGAGCTGTGGCGCTACCGGGAGCTCGTCGCATTCCTGGCCCTGCGGGACGTCAAGGTCCGCTACAAGCAGGCCGTCTTCGGGGGGGCGTGGGCGATCGTCCAGCCCCTCACGGGCGCCGTGATCTTCACCATCGTCTTCGGCCGCCTGGCCGACCTGCCCAGCGACGGCATCCCCTACCTGGTGTTCGCCTTCGCCGGCTTCTCGCTGTGGTCGTACTTCGCCGCATCGCTGAACGGGGCCCGGGCGAGCCTGGTGAACAACGGTTCACTGGTCACCAAGGTCTACTTCCCCCGGCTGGCCGCTCCCGTAGCCAGCGTGCTGCCCGGGCTGCTGGACCTGGCCGTGGCCCTGGTGGCCCTGGCGGCCATGATGGCCTGGGAGGGCGTGACACCCGGCCCGGCGCTTCTGGCCGCCCCGCTGGTCCTGCTCGGCGCGCTGGGCGTCGCCCTGGGCACCGGCACGCTGTTCGCCACCTTGACCGTGCGCTACCGCGACGTGCAGCAGGTGTTCGGGCTGGTGGTCCAGCTGTGGCTGTTCGCCACACCGGTCGCCTACGCCAGCTCGCTGGTCGAGGGCCCCTGGCGGTGGGTCTACCGGCTGAACCCCATGGTCGGCGTGCTCGACGGCTGGCGGTGGTCGCTCCTGGGCGGCCCGGCTCCCGGTCGCGAGACAGTGGTCTCGGTCGTCGTGGCGGTCGGGCTGTTGGTCCTCGGGCTCAAGACGTTCCAGCGCACCGAGCGCCTGGTGGCCGACTACATCTGATGGCCTGCGGGTGACGGGCTCCCGATGACGACCGCGAACGCCATCGAGGTGGAGGGGCTGAGCAAGCGGTACCTCCTGGGTGAGGACCACCTCGGCATGCGGAACCTGCGGGAGTCGATCACCGCCACCGTCCGCCGGGCCGGCCGGCCGGCCGCCGAGCGGGCCGAGATCTGGTCGCTGCGCGACGTGACGCTCGAGGTACCCCAGGGGTCGGCCATGGGCCTCATCGGCCGCAACGGTGCCGGCAAGAGCACCCTGCTCAAGGTGCTCAACCGGATCACCGAGCCCACCGCCGGGGTCAGCCGGACCCGCGGGCGGGTGGGGTCGCTGCTGGAGGTGGGGACCGGGTTCCACCCCGAGCTGACCGGCCGCGAGAACATCTACCTCAACGGGGCCATCCTCGGCATGGGGCGGCGGGCCATCCAGCGCAGCTACGACGAGATCGTGGACTTCGCCGGCGTGGAGCGGTTCCTCGACACGCCGGTGAAGCGCTACTCGTCGGGCATGTACCTCCGCCTGGCCTTCTCGGTGGCCGCCCACCTCGACGCCGACATCCTCCTCGTCGACGAGGTCCTGGCC
>DATLFQ010000005.1:0-2566 GCA_035540915.1 Acidimicrobiales bacterium | reverse complement strand
CGCCGTTCGGGGCCCGTCGTGTGATCGTGACCCACGGCGAACCCGCTGGCGCCTGCCTGGAGCCCGAGTTCCCGGAGCTCTACCTCTACACGGGACTGTCGGGCGACGACTTCCCGGGACGCCAGCTGTCCTCAAGCGGGGACCCGCCCCTGGCTCCAGGTCGAGCACCTCAACGCCCGCAGCCAATTCGCGATGCTGAAAGTGCCGGCAGTCGTCACGACGGCCCTCGATGACTTCGTCCGGTCGCTGGCAATCTCATGGCCGCTGCTGCGTCGGCAGCGAGGCGTGACCATGAAAACCGGCACTTCGGATTTCAGCGGGGTGTGATCGTGGCGAGCAGTGCCCAGTTGGGCCGCCCGGCGTAGAGGAGGATGCGGATCCGGTAGTTGCGGAACCGGGAGAAGCCGAAGGCGACTCGCTTCACGCGCTTGATCAAATTGTTCACGGCCTCCGTAGGCCCGTTGCTCACGTGGGCGTGGTGCCAGGCGGCGATCTGGTCCTTCCAGCGGATGAGCGTTCGGCCGAGCTGGCGGATCTCGGGCGGGCAGTCACGGTCCTGTAGGTCGTGACCGAGACGTTCGACCCACTCGAGGGCGAGGGCGGGATCGGTGTGGACGTAGAGCTGACGGACCGCCTCCTTGGCGTGCCATGCGGTGGTCACCTCGCCCCTCGGGTCGCCTGCGCGCAGCAGGCCGAGGAGCTTGGTGCGGCCGTTGTCGTCGAGGCGTTCGTCGGCCATGGTGAGCAGGCGCCGGCAGCGGTAGAGCGGATCGGACTTGCGGCCCCGGTGGCCGAGCGTGTCGTCCTGAACGCGGCGGCGCACCATGTCGAGCTTGGTGTTGGCGAGCTTCACGAGATGAAACGGGTCAGCCACCTGGGTGGCGTCGGGCACCATGGTGTCGAACACCGTGCGGTAGGGCCCTGACAGGTCCAAGGTGGCGAACTCGATGCGCTCCAACCACTCCTCGCCCCGCAGGGCCAGCCAGGCGCACGGCTCATAGGCGTTGCGCCCGGGCACGATGTCGAGCAGGCGGCCGGCCCGCACGTCGACGATCGATGTCGACCACAGCTGGCGTCGCCACCGGCCCTCGTGAGTGAACAGCGTCTCGTCGAGGCCGAGGGCGGTTACGGTCCCGATCCGGTTGGGGTCGTCGTCGATGAGGGCGGTGCCGTAGGCGAGCACGGTGTCGTTGATGGTGTGCCAGTCACAGCCGAGCTCGACGGCCACCTCGTTGACGGTGCGCCCCCATCGCCCCACCTGCTCGGTCACCCATCGCCCGGCCCGATCGGTCATGACCAGCCTCGCTGCTGCGATGGTCGTGGCTACCTCGGTCCACGAGCCCACCGGGCACGACGTGAGCACACAGCTCCAGCGGTGCTTGCGCCACACCAGGCGAGTCGGTCGACCGAACGCCGGCAGGTCGACGAGCACCACCACCGGCCGCTCCTTGATCGTCACCGGACCGCCGCAACCACTGCAGATCGGCCGCTCCGTCCGGGTCTCGACGTGCACCTGCAACGGCTCGCCCAGGTGGTCGACGACCCCGAGCACCCTCACCGCCGGCAGTCCCACCAGCAGCTCGCACATGCGCGTAGGGTCAACTTCCACAGGGGCTCTCCCGGACTCGACGGCTTCGACACCATCAAGTTCGCAGAGCCCCTGCTACGCGCCGGGGATGCTCAGACCCCGCTCATTTCCGAAGCGCCTGAAAACCTTGCAGGACTTGGTCTTTCGGCTTGAAGCGCGCATCGAACACCAGTACGATGACGGCATGGAGCTGGCGGCGCTGGCCGGGGCGGTGGAGGAGCTGGAGCTTCCCGTCGACGGGCCCACGCTGCTCGCGGCCATCGCCCTTCGCGACCGCCTGGACGCCAAGATCGCGGCGGCGGCCGGCGAGTTCGACCACCACGGCTTGTGGGACCTGGACGCGGCCACTTCTCTGACCGCCTGGCTGCGGGACCGAGCCTCGATGACGGCCAACGCAGCGGGGCGGCTGGCTTCCCGGGGGCGGCGCCTGCGGGTGCTGCCGGTGAGCGCTGCCGCGGCGGCGGACGGGTCGCTGTCGGGCGGGCAGCTGGACGTGGTGCTGGCCTCCCTGGACGACCGGACGGCGAGTCTGTTCGCCGACCACGAGGCCGAGCTGGTGCCGGCCCTGGTGCCGCTGGACGTGCGTCGGGTGGGCCGGGCCATGGCCGCCTGGAAGGCCCGGGCCAGCGTCGACGACGACACCGAGCGAGGTGAGCCGGTGCGGGCGGTGCACCTGTCGGCGACCCTCGACGGCCGCCGGGTGCTGGACGGCACCCTCGACGCCGAGGGCGGGGCGGTGGTGGAGGCGGCCCTGCGGGAGGCCACCACGGCCGACGGCGACGGCGAAGAGCCGCGCATCCCGGCCACCCGTCGGGCCGATGCGCTGGTCGACGTCTGCCGGTTCTTCCTCGACCACCGCCACGGCTCTTCCGGTGCCAGGAACCGCCCGCACGTCAACGTCGTCATCGACGAAGAGGACCTGCACACCGGGTCCGGCGCCACCGTGGTCGACGGGCCGAAGCTGGACTCCGCCACCGC
>DATLFQ010000004.1:0-2772 GCA_035540915.1 Acidimicrobiales bacterium | reverse complement strand
GAACACGTTCGGCCGCTCACTGTCTCGGAGCAGTGTCCCGTGCGCGCCCGGAAACGCCCTCAGCGTCCAGTCACCAAGCTCCTTCCACGCCTGTACGAAGTCGCTCTCACGACCAGGCGTCACCGTCCATGTTGCGTGTGTCCAGGCGTCGTGCACGACCCCATTCTGTCCGCGCCGGTGTCGAGCCGGGGGCGCCGGGAGCTGTCGACGTTCGGGCGCTTTCGGTGTGGAGATGCTCAGCACGGCCCCGATGGTCCGCGGCGGTACATGAGGAAGCAGTGTGGGGCCTGGGCGGCCTGGTCGAGGCGCTGCAGCTGTGCGACGTTCCCGTGATCGTCGACAGCGTGGGGGTCGGAGCGTATCGGTGATATTGTGCGGCGCTCTCAGAGGCCGGTGTTCTCTCCAGAGAGTCGTAGGGTAAGCACCCGCCTACTTCGGAAAGTGGCGAAGCTGTCAGATGTCAAAGGTCACAATCACGATCAACGCCAAGCCGGATACCGTTTACGCCGTTCTTGCTGACCCTGCCTCTTACGCGCTCTGGGTTGTGGGAAACAAGCGCATCCGCGGTTACGACAGGGCATGGCCCGCCCCCGGCAGCGAGTTCCACCACGAGGTCGGCCTCGGGTTTCTCGCAGTCAAGGACAAAACGGTGGCGCTGGAGTCGGACCCCGGACGGCGTCTGGTGATGCTTGTTCGAGCCCTGCCTTTCCTGCGGGCACGGGTCTCATATCTGCTCGAACCTGACGGCGCCGGTACACGTATCACGATGGAGGAAGTTCCGATGGGCCGGCCGTGGGAGAAACTGTGGAACCCGATGCTCGACGCCCTTACGAGTTTGCGCAATGCGGAGACACTTCGTCGTCTCAGGCTGCTGGCCGAGGTCCGATCCGGCATCGTCCATCGCTGAGCTCGGAACAGTTGCTCGGTCTTGGTTGGACGGCGAGCGCCGGCGCTCCAGTCCGCTCGTAAGCGGCTTTCCGGAAGCTCGGAACCCGTTCGCCTTCGATCCCGGCCGGTTCCAGCTGACCTCACTGGCGACCGCAGCCGCAGCGCCACCCGCCGCACCTACCGGCGCTGTTCCGGTACGGTCGCGGGAGTGGATGTGTTCGCCCGCAACAACGTTGTCGTGGCTGGGAATGGCAACGGCCGGGCGCTGGTCTTCGCCCACGGCTTCGGGTGCGACCAGAACATGTGGCGGTTCGTCGAACCGGCGTTTCGCGACCGGTTCCGGACCGTGCTGTTCGACTACGTGGGTGCGGGCGGGTCCGATCTGCGGGCCTACGACGCCGAGCGGTACTCGACGCTCGAGGGGTACGCGTGCGACGTGGCGGAGATCCTCGAAGCGCTCGAACTGGAGGACGCCGTCTTCATCGGTCACTCGGTGAGCGCGATGGTCGGCGTGCTGGCTTCCTTCGTGGCGCCGGGCGGCATCGGTGCATTGGTGATGGTCGGGCCCTCGCCCCGGTACCTCGACGACGACGGCTATGTCGGCGGGTTCACTGAAGAGGACATCGAAGGGCTCCTGGCGTCGCTGGAGAGCAACTACCTCGGCTGGTCGACGGCGATGGCACCGGTGATCATGGGCAACGCCGACCGCCCGGAGCTCGGTGCGGAGCTCACCGAGAGCTTCTGCCGGATGGATCCCGAGGTCCAGAAGCGCTTCGCCCGCGCCACGTTCCTGTCCGACAACCGAGCGGACCTGCGCCGCGTGCGCGTCCCGACGCTCGTCCTGCAGTGCGCCGATGACGTCATCGCACCGACCGCCGTCGGCGAGTTCGTCAGCCAGCAGATCCCGGATAGCCGACTGGTCCACCTCCACGCCACGGGCCACTGCCCGAACCTGAGCGCCCCGCACGAGACGATCGACGCGATCGAGGCGTTCCTCGGGCGGTTGTGAGCGAGGACGACCAGGACCTTTTGGACTTCGACAGCGCCGACTTCCTCGGCGCGCTCCTCGACGACGACCCCATGGAGCTCTACGAGAACGCTCCGTGCGGGTACCTGTCGACGCTGCCCGACGGCACCATCGTGAAGGCGAACCAGACGTTCCTGGCGTGGACGGGTTTCGACCGGGACGAACTCGTCGGCCGACGCCGGCTGCAGGAGCTGTTCCCCGTCGGTGACCGGATCTTCTACGAGACGCACTGGGCGCCGCTGCTGCGGATGCAGGGCACGGTGCGGGAGATCGCCGTGGAACTCATCGGACGTGACGGCGGCCGCCTGCCTGTCCTCACCAACGCGGTGCTCAAGCGAAACGGCGAGGGAGAACCCCAACTGATCCGCACCGTCGTTTTCGACGCGCGCGAGCGCCGTTCGTACGAGCGAGAGCTCGTGATCGCGAGGGATCGAGCAGAGGAAGCCGAGGCACGGGCTCGCGAGCTGGCAGAAACCCTGCAGGCGATGTTCCGCCCGCCGACGACGCTCGAGATCCCGGGTTTCGACATCGCCGGCGTCTACCGCCCGGCCGGTGACGGCGCGGAGATCGGCGGTGACTTCTACGACGTGTTCCCGACGGGGTCGACGAGCCACGCCATCCTTCTCGGCGACGTCTCGGGGAAAGGGGCGCCCGCCGCCATCGTGACCGCGCTCGTGCGCCACGTCGTCCGTGCCGAGCTGCTGCGCAGCGCCTCGCCGGCGGCGGTGCTGGCGGTCGCGCACGACGCCGTCCGCCACGCTCACCCGGACCACTTCTGCACGGCGGTGCTCGCCCACGTCGAGACTGCGGACGGTGGCGGCTGGCGACTCGCCTCGGCCGGCCACCATCTCCCGCTG
>DATLFQ010000003.1:0-12059 GCA_035540915.1 Acidimicrobiales bacterium | reverse complement strand
TTCACCTGGGATTCGGAGGACCTGACGCGCGACGAGGCGATGGCGGCCCGGGCGTGGCGGCAGGCCCGGGACGCGATGGCGGCAGGTGCCCATCAGCTGGTCGTGCTGGACGAGATCACCTACCCCATGAACTGGGGTTGGATCGACACCGCCGAGGTCGTTGCCGCGATCGACGCCCGGCCCTCGCACGTCAACGTCGTGTGCACCGGACGCGACGCCCCGGCGGCGCTGATCGAGGTGGCCGACACCGTGTCCCGGGTCGACGCCGTCAAGCACGCCTACGAGCAGGGCATCCGGGCCAAGAAGGGCATCGACTACTGAGCGGCCGGCTGCGTCCGGGTCGGCCGAGGCTCAGTTGCGCATCTGGGACAGCAGGCGCAGCACGTACCAGAACAGGAGCATGACCGAGGCGAACAGCTGCACGGCCGCTCCGACGTAGGCCTCGGGCGGGTAGTCCCGCATGACGGCCTGGGTCTGGTAGAGGATCGACGCGCCGGCCACCACGATCATGGCCAGCGAGAACCACACGCCCAGCTCGAGGCCGAACAGCACGGCGGCCACGATGAGCAGAAGTCCGCTGACCATGGCCCACATGACCATCGGTCGCAGGAACGACAGGTCCCGGCGGGTGGTGAAGGCGATGGCCGACAGGGCGCCGAACCCGAGGGCCGTGAGCAGCACCGCCGATACCACCGTCGTGCTGCCGCCCTGCTGGTTGAAGACCAGATACAGGAACGGGGCGAAGATCAGCGCCTGGGCGCAGGCCAGGCCGAACAATCCGGCGTACTGGCGGGACGGGTTGGTGACGTCGTGGGCTGCGGTGGTGGCCAGCCAGCTGACGATCATGAAGCCGCCGAGGATCAGCAGCCAGCCGGCGCGCGCCCCGGCCAGGAAGTCGTAGATGCGCTCGGCCATGCCGGTGGTGAACAGCAGCGCCTCGAAGGCGACGAAGGCCATCACCGCCCCGAGCAGGTGGCGGTACACCTTGACGACGAAGTCGCCCCGGACCGACTCGTCCTGGCGGGCGACGGGGATGGAGCTGATCGGCGCGACCATTGGTCCTCCGGTTGTCAGGTCTGGCGTAGTTCCAGGGTAGCGGCGGGCGCCGCTTACGGCTCGTCGCCCAGGATCGCCAGCAGCTCGGCCCGCGTCGGCCCGGCGTCGGCGGCCGCCGGGCCGAGCTGGTCGCGAGCCCGCCACGTGGCCATGATCCGGCCCACCACCTCGGGGTCGGCCATCATGGTGCCCGGCGGGTCCAGCAGGTTGAACGAGCGGACGAAGGCCCGGTACACCAGCGGGTCGGTGCGGGCCGCCGGCAGCAGTCCCTCCCGCAGGATGGCGGCCATGCCGGCACCGCTGGCGTCGCCGGCCGCGGCGGCCGCCGCGTCGGCCCGGTCGGCCTGGTCCTGGGCCACCGCAGCCCGGTACCACGGCTCGACCTCCGCCGCGGTGGCCCGGTCGAAGGCCAGTGACGCGTCGTCCCCGGCGACGGGGTGGGCGGCGAGCACGTCGGCGAGCGCGAACGCCTGGACCAGAGCCAGTGCGCACCCCCGTCCGTAGAGCGGATTGGTGCACACCGAGCTGTCGCCGACCGCGAACACCCCCGTCGCCGCTGGCCGCCCGCCCGGGGAGAACCGGCGCAGCCGGTTGACCAGGCCGCCCATGACCTCCACGCCGGTGATGGGCTCCGAGGCGCCCGGCTCCAGCCAGGGGCGCAGCGGGAGGGCGCGGGCGGCCCGGGTGAACGGTCCCGCCCGCAGCAGGCTGCGCAGCTCCGCGTCGTCGGCCCGCACGCCGAAGGTGATGGAGAAGGTTCCGTTGTCACCGGGGAACAGCGCGTACTTGAGGTGGCCGAGGTCGCCCAGGACCAGGCGGTCGAGGGGCGGCGCACCGCCGCCGGGCGTCGTCGCGTAGAAGCGTGAGGAGTAGACGATGCCGGTGCCCTCCTCGGTCTCGTCCACCGGGCCGGCCCCGATGGCCGCCAGCCATCGGGGGAGCGGCGACCGCCGCCCGGCCGCCTCGACCACCACGTCGGCCGCCACCACCTCGCCGCCGGCCAGATGGACCCCGCCCACCTGCGGCGGGTCGGCGCCGGGTCGGTCCGGGCCGGCGACCAGGCCCGTCACGTCGGCGGTGCGCAGGTCGGCGGCGCCGGTGGCGGCGACGTGGCGCCGTAGAACCCACTCGAAGGTGGTGCGGCGGCAGGCGATGTCCACCAGATCCTCGTCGCCGGGCTGAGCCGGCATCCCGGCCAGGGCGGCGGGCGGGTGGGCGACGAGGTCGATCTCGGTGGCCCCGGCAGCCAGCAGCTCGGCCAGCACGGCGGGCGCCCGGTCCCGCAGGAGGTTGCGCAGGCGGGCCAGGAAGGCGTGCGAATGGCGGGCTTGGGGCGCGCCGCGGCGCTGCCAGGCTGCGAACGCCTCCTCCGGCGAGGCCGCCTCGGGCAGGGCGTCGCGCTCCAGGACCGTCACGTGGTGATCCTGGCCGGCCAGGGCCAGGGCGACGCCCAGACCGGCCACACCGCCACCGACCACCACCACCTCGGCCATCGGAGTCAGACCCTCAGGTGGTGTGCTTCTCGGACGCCGCGGTGTCGTCCTGGTCGATGTCGGCCAGGAACGAGAACTTGCCGTCCGGCTCGAGCACGGCCAGGTCGACCGTCTCGAGGTCGGCGATGCCGTGGCCGCGGGCCGCCTCCTCGAGCTCCTCGACGGTCAGGCGCTCCACCCGCATGATGTCCAGCAGCGGGCGGCCGTCCCGCAGGATGACCACCGGCAGCCCCTCGAGCGGCGGCCGCAGCCGCTTGAAGCGGAAGGTCAGGTAGGCGATGACCACGATCCAAAAGGTCAGGGTGCCGACGGCCAGGACCGCGCCGGTCACGGACATGTCCTCCTCCGTGACGCCCTGCTGGATGAGGTCGCCCATGGTGACGATGAGGATCAGCTCGAAGGCGGTCATCTCGGAGAGTTCGCGCTTGCCGACGCCGCGGGTCACGGCGAACAACAGGAAGTACACCGCCGTGGCCCGGAGGATGATCTCCATCAGGGAATCACGAACGTGCTGTAGTCGACCGACGCCACCGGGGCGTCGTCGACGAGAACCGAGGTGGTGGCCCGGGCCCGCTCGAGCTGGACGGCCGGCTCCACCCGGGCGTCGAACGAGACCTCCACCGTGTCACCCCGGGCCGGCGTGGCGAAGGTCCACACGATGCGCTCCCCGTCGTTGACCGCCTTCATCGGATCGGGATCGAGGCCGTTCTCGTCGAAGATGTCGAAGTAGGCGGCGGTGGTGGCGAGGGTGAGCGGCTCGCCGCCGAAGCCGCCCCGGCGGCGGACCTCCACCGACCACGGGGTGGCCAGGCCGCCGCGGCTGACCGAGGCGTAGTGCACGGTCATCTCGAAGCCGCCCCCCGTCGTCGCCACGTCGGTGGTGCGCACGCCGTAGACCCCCAGCAGGCCGGCCAGGAGGAAGGCGCACAGGACCGTGAAGAACAGGCGCCGACCCCAACGCGCCCGCAGCAGCCGGGGGAGTGGGACCGGTTGCGGGACCGTGCTCGACGCCACCGCGAGCGACCGTAGCGACGGCGCCGGTGGTGGTGGTGGATGCGCCGGGGCCGCTCGCAGAGGTCAGATGGCGGCGATGCTCTGCGCGGCCAGGCGCGGCCCGAATCGAGGCGCTCGCACACGCGCGGCGACGAGCAGGTGCTGGACGCGCGCCCGGTGGCCCCGAAAGGGCTCGAGCAGCTCCAGCATCCGGGCGTCGTCCCCCCGAGGCTCACCGGCGAGGGCCCAGCTCACCTGGTGCGGGAGGTGGAAGTCGCCGGTGCAGACGGCGTCGCCGTCGCCGAGGGCGGCGTATGCCACCTTGGCCGCCGTCCACGGGCCGACGCCGGCGACCGTGGTCAGGCGGGCGCGGGTGACGCCGGACCGTCCCGCGGGGGCCTGCTCGAGGGCCCGGGCCAGCCGGCAGGCCCGGCGGATGGTCTCGGCCCGGCGCCGCTCGACGTCCAGCCGGTGGAAGGCCCACGAGGGCATCGCCGCCAGCCGCTCCGGCCCGGGCGGCACGACGAGGGCGGGCCCGTCGACCGGCCCGGGGGCCGGCTCGCCCCAGGCCCGGACCAGCGCCGCGTAGGAGCGGGTGGCCGAGGCGGCGGTCACCTTCTGGGCCAGCACCGTCGGCACCAGCGCCTCGACGACGGCGCCCGAGCGCGGAACCCGCAGGCCGGGCAGGCGCCGGTGCAGATGGGCCACCAGGGGGTGGGCGGGCCGGAAGCCGGCCCCGTCGTCGTCCTCGCCGACCAGGGCGGGCACCGCGTCCAGGGCGGCGCTGGCGCCCGGTCCCCAGGCCCGCGCCACCAGCGTGGTGCCGTCGACGCGCAGGTGGACGGTGGCCGGGCCGTCGCTCGTTCGGGTGGCCCGCCACGCCTGATCGGCGGCGAGCACCGTGCACGGGTCGCCCGCGCCGTGGCGCAGGGGCGCCAGCGTGAGCCGCAGATCGAGCGGTCGCCGCAGGGCGAGGCGGGCGGCGGGCACCGGGCGATGGTACGGAACCGGCCGCAGTGGCGACCGGTTCCGCCCCTGTTCCCCACGCGGTTCGGCCATGCTGGCACCTCGATGGCCGGCCTGACGGACGAACTGCGGTGGCGGGGCCTGGTCCACCAGGCCACCGACGAGGCGCTCTTCGAGCGGCTCGACGCCGACCGGCTGACCTTCTACGTCGGCTTCGACCCGACCGCCGACAGCCTGGGCATCGGCAACCTGCTCCAGCTCTGCACCGTGCGCCGGCTGCAGGACGCCGGCCACCGCCCGCTCCTGGTGGCCGGGGGCGGCACGGGCACCATCGGCGACCCGGGCGGCAAGAGCGACGAGCGCCCGCTGCTGTCGACCGAGCAGCTGGCCGCCAACCTGGCCGGCATCAGGCGCCAGCTCGAGCGCTTCGCCGACTTCGAGGCCGGCGCCCTCCTGCTGGACAACGGGGAGTGGCTGGCGCCGCTCCGCCTGCTGGACTTCCTGCGCGACGTGGGCAAGCACGCCACCGTCAATGCCATGATCGCCAAGGACTCGGTGCGGGCCCGACTGGAGGAGCGCGAGCGGGGCATCTCCTACGCCGAGTTCAGCTACATGCTCCTGCAGGCCTTCGACTTCCTGCACCTGTTCGACGTCCACGGCTGCACGCTCCAGATCGGTGGCAGCGACCAGTGGGGCAACATCGTCACCGGCGTCGACCTGATCCGGCGGGTCCGCGGCAGCCAGGCGTTCGGCGTCACCACGCCGCTCGTGCTGCGGGCCGACGGCACCAAGTTCGGCAAGAGCGAGGCGGGCAACCTGTGGCTGGCCGCGGCCAGGACCAGCCCCTACCAGCTGTTCCAGGCCTTCCTGCGAGTGGAGGACGCCGTCGTCGGCCGGTACCTGCGCTTCTTCACCTGGCTGGACCGCGACGCCGTCGAGGCGCTGGACGAGGCGACCGGGACGCGCCCGGCCGAACGCCGGGCCCAGCGGGCGCTCGCCCGCGAGGTGGTCGGCCTGGTCCACGGCGCCGGGGAGGCCGCCGCCGCCGAGCGGGCCGCCGCCGCCCTGTTCTCGGAGGACCTGGCCGGCCTCGACGAGCCGACGCTGCTGGAGGTCATGGCCGAGGCGCCGTCCAGCTCGGTGCCGCGGTCGTCGCTCGACGGGCCGGGCCTGGCCCTGGTGGAGGCGCTGGCGTCGTCGGGACTCAGCCCGTCACGGTCGGCCGCTCGCACCGCGGTCGAGCAGGGCGGCGCCTACGTCAACAACCGGCGCCAGCAGGACCTGGACGCCCGCCTGACCCGGGCCGACCTGCTGCACGACCGCTACGTCGTCCTGCGCCGCGGCAAGCGCGACCACCACCTGCTGCGCGTCGAGGGGTAGCTCGCTACAGCGAGACCCGACAGCGCTCGCGCTGGCCCGAGGTGAAGTACACGAAGGCGGCCACCCTGGCCGCGGTGTACTGGGCCGGCGACACGATCCGCTCGCTGGTGAAGGTGGCGGTGGTGTTCGAGGCGATGACCACACCGGTGGTGGAGAACGTGACCCGCCGGCTGGAGCCGTCGGGGAAGGTGACGTCGGCGGACAGCGATTCGACCTCGATGGGCCGGTTGATGGAGTTCTCCACTTGCGCCTCGGGGATGAAGGCCGACTCGGTGGGGGTGGTGGTCAGGTCGCGGGCGGTGATCGTCACCCGGGCGGTGCCGGTGCCGCAGACACCGGTGGGCGGCCGGGTGGTCGAGGTGGTGGTCGTACCACCGGCGGTCGTGGTGGTGGTGGTGGTGGTGGCGCTCGTCGTGGTCGTCGTCGCACCGGGCGTGGTGGTGGTGGTGCTCGTCCCGGCGCCCTCGCCCGTCGTGGTGGAGGTGGTCAGCAGCGGGGTCCCGTCGTCGAGCGTCGTGCTGGTACCGAGGGCGATGTCGTCGTCGTCGCCCGCGTCGTCATCGTCGTCGTCGGTCACCAGGAGATAGAGGCCGATGCCGAGTCCAGCGACGAGCAGGATGGCCAGGGCGGCGAGCAGCCGGGCACGCTTCTTCATGACGGGTCCCCCTCGGGTCGGGCCGGTGGCGTCATGGTCCCCGAACTGGACGCCCCGCGCCACTCGCCCCCCGTGGCGGCACCGCGGCGGCGATCCGGGTCGCCACTTCGGCCATTTCTTCGTCGTCGGCATAGCGGGAGCGGGGCCAGAAGAAGCCGCGCAGCCCGTCGCCCCGACGGCGGGGGACCACGTGCACGTGCAGGTGGGCCACGCTCTGGCTCACCACGTTGTTCATCGCCACGAAGGTGCCGTCGGCGTCCATGGCGGCGGTCACGGCCACGGCGACGCGCTGCACGGCGGCGAACAGCGGGCCGACGCGGGCCGCCGGCAGGTCGGCCAGGGTGGCGTGGTGGGCACGGGTGACGACGAGCACGTGGCCCGGGAACAGGGGGCGGCGGTCGAGGAACGCGACGGTCTCCTCCTCGTCGAGAACGAGGCACGCACCGGCCCGCCCGGCCGAGATGTCGCAGAACACGCAGTCCGCCACCGGCCGAGCCTACGATCGCCGGCGATGCCTGACGCCCCGGTGAACCTCAGTGGCGGGCTGCCCGAGACGGTTTTGCCCGAGCCGTCGCCCGAGGCGGCCCGCCGCCTGGAGGCGGCGACCGCCGAGCCGCCCGAACGGCGCCGGGACGCCGTCGCGTCGGTGGTGGCCACGTTCCCGCGATTTCTCGACGCGTGGGCGACGCTCGGCGAGCTGGCCCGCGACGATGTGGAGGCCTACGCCTGCTTCCGGGTCGGGTACCACCGCGGGCTGGACGCGCTGCGCCAGGCCGGGTGGCGCGGCTCGGGTTACGTGCGCTGGGCCCGGCCGTCCAACCGGGGCTTCCTGCGGGCCGTCGAGGGGCTGCGCCAGGCGGCCGCCGCCATCGGCGAGGCCGACGAGCAGGAACGGTGCGGCCAGTTCCTGGCGCAGCTGGACCCGACGTGGAGCGGCGGCCGGCGATGAGACGCCCGCCACCCGCCCGCTAGCCCGCCCGGCGGTGGCCTCGCCGCTGGACGTCGAGGTGACGGCCCTCGCCCGCCACATCGCCCAGCTGGGCACCGGGCACGGTTCGGGCGACCACGGCGTCTACGCGATGTCCTGGTGGAGCGAGCGGATGCTCGGCTGGGCGATGTCGCACCCGTCGTTCAAGACGCAGCTGTTCCGGTTCGTCGACGTGTTCCCGGCCACCACCGGCGACGCCGACGTGCTGCGCCACATCGACGAGTACTTCGAGGGGACTGACGCCCCCAAGGTGCTGGAGCTGGGTATCGACCTGGCCGACCACATCCCCCTCGGGGGCAGGATCTCGGCCTCGGTGGCCCGCCGCAACATCGTCCGCATGGCCGAGCAGTTCATCGTCGGCGCCACGCCGGCGGCGGCCGTGGCCAACCTGGAACAGCTCTGGCGCCGGGGGAGTGCGGCGACCGTCGACCTCCTGGGCGAGAAGACCGTCACCGACGCGGAGGCCGACCGCTACGCGGCCCGCGTCGCCGACCTGGTGGCCACCCTGGCCGACGCCACCGCCAACTGGGCGCCGGACGCCCACCTGGAGCGCGACGACCTCGGCCCCCTGCCCCGGGCCAACGTCAGCATCAAGCCCACCGCGCTGGCGCCCCGGTTCGCGCCGCTGTCGCGCGAGGAGGGGATCGCCGGGGCGCGGTCGCGCCTGCTGCCGCTGCTGGCGGAGGCGGCCCGGCTCGGCGCGTTCGTGTGGTTCGACATGGAGCACGCCGACGTCAAGGACATGACGCTGGAGCTGTTCCGGGGCCTGCTGGACGATCCGTCGCTGGACGGCCTGCACGCCGGCGTGGTGATCCAGGCCTACCTGCGCGACAGCCGAGACGACCTGGCCGAGCTGATCGCCTGGGCCGGGTCGCGGCCCCGGGCGGTCCCGGTGAGCGTCCGCCTGGTCAAGGGCGCGTACTGGGACGCCGAGACGGTGGTGGCGTCGGCCGAGGGCTGGCCGCTCCCCGTCTTCGCCGACAAGGACGAGACCGACGCCAACTTCGAGCGGTGCACCCGGCTGCTGCACGACCATCACGGCACGGTGCGGGCCGCCTTCGGCTCCCACAACCTGCGGTCGCTGGCTTACGCCGTGGCCTACGCACGGAACCGGGGCATCCCCGACGTCGGCTACGAGCTCCAGATGCTCTACGGCATGGCTGAGCCGGTGCAGGCGGCCATCCGGCGGATGGGGCTGCGCCTGCGCGTCTACGCCCCGGTCGGCGAGCTGGTGCCGGGCATGGCGTACCTCGTCCGCCGCCTGCTGGAGAACACCTCCAACGAGAGCTTCGTTCGCCAGCGCTTCGCCGAAGGTCGGGAGCTGGACGAGCTGCTGGTGCCGCCGGACGTCAAGCGCATTCCCGGGCCCGAGCCGCCCGCCCGCCGCCCGCCGACCGATCCGGCAGCGCCGGGCCCCTACGTGCACGAGCCCGTGGCCGAGTGGCGCCGGGCCGAGGTGCGGGCCGCCATGCGGGTCGCGGTCGAGCACCCGCCCGAGGGCATCGACGTGCCGGCCGTGATCGACGGGGAGCAGGTCCGCACGGCGCGGTCGATCCTGTCGGTGGACCCGGGGCGGCACGAGCGGGTGGTGGCCACCTCGTCGTCGTGCGGCGCCGCCGAGGCCGACGACGCGGTTGCCGCGGCGGAGCGGGCCCTGCCCCGGTGGCGGGCCACCCCTGCCGCGGACCGCGCCGCGGTGCTGTTCCGGGCGGCCGAGCACCTGCGGTCCCGGCGGCCCGAGCTGGCCGCGCTGGAGGTCTACGAGGCGGGCAAGCCATGGGCCGAGGCGGACGCCGACGTCTGCGAGGCCATCGACTTCTGCGAGTACTACGGCCGCGAGATGCTGCGCCTCGACCGCGGCGGTGCCGTCGAGTCGCCCCCCGGCGAGTCCAACTCGCTGCGCTACCAGGGCAAGGGGGTGACTGCGGTGATCGCACCGTGGAACTTCCCCCTCGCCATCCCGGCCGGGATGGTGGCCGCCGCGCTGGTGGCCGGCAACCCGGTGGTGCTGAAGTCGGCCGAGCAGACGCCGGCGGTCGCCTGGCGGCTGGTGGAGGCGTTGGAGGCGGCCGGACTGCCACCGGGGGTGCTCGGTTTCCTCCCCGGGCCGGGCGAGGAGGTGGGGGCGCGGCTGGTGGAGCACCCCGGCGTGGCCATGGTCGCGTTCACCGGCTCGCGGGCGGTCGGCCTGGCCATCAACCGGGAGGCGGCCGTGCACCGGCCCGGTCAACGCCACGTCAAGCGGGTGGTGGCCGAGCTGGGTGGCAAGAACGCCCTGATCGTCGACGCCGACGCCGACCTGGACCAGGCGGTGCCGGCCGTCGCCGTCTCCGCCTTCGGCTACGCCGGGCAGAAGTGCTCGGCCGCGTCGCGACTGGTGGTCGTCGACGCGGTGGCCGACGAGTTCCTGGACCGGCTGGTGGGCTGTACCCGCCTCCTCGGCTTCGGCCACCCGTGCCACCCCGGCGTGCAGGTCGGCCCGGTGATCGACGCCGACGCCTTCGAGCGGGTCCGCCAGCACGTGCGCCGCGCGCCCGAGGAGGGCACGGTGCTGCTGGCCCGCGACGACGGCCCCGCCTCGGGGTGGTTCGTGGGGCCGGCCATCGTGGCCGACGTCGCCCCCACGTCGTCGCTGGCTCGCGACGAGATCTTCGGGCCGGTCCTGTGCGCCTTCCGGGCCGCCGACTTCGACGAGGCGATCGCCCTCGCCAACGACACCGAGTACGCGCTCACCGCCGGCGTCTTCTCCCGGTCGCCGGTCAACATCCGCCGGGCGGCGGACGAGCTGCAGGCCGGCAACGTCTACGTCAACCGGGCCATCACCGGCGCCGTCGTCGGCCGGCAGCCGTTCGGGGGTTACGGCCTCTCGGGCGTCGGCTCCAAGGCCGGCGGCCCCGACTACCTCCTCCAGTTCCTCGACCCTCGCGTGGTGACCGAGAACACCCTCCGCCAGGGCTTCGCCCCCGAGGGCTGACCCGCCAGTACTGTCCGCCCTGTGCGCTTCGGCATCGCCGGCAAGGGTGGAGTGGGCAAGACGACCATCTCCGCGGTGGTGGCCCGCACCCTGGCCCGGCGGGGCCATCCGGTCATCGCCATCGACTGCGACTCGGACCCCAATCTGGTGGCCAACATCGGCGCCGGCGCGGAGGCGGCCGACGCCATCCGGCCCATCCTGGACCAGTCCGGGCCCCGGCGATTCGTGCCCACCGGGCTGACCCCGTCGCAGATGCTGGCCACCTACGGGCTGCGCGGTCCCGACGGCGTGACCCTCCTGCTGGCCGCCCGGGCCGAGAGAGCGGGCTCGGGCTGAACGGGGTCCGCCCACGTCACGGTCCGTGACCTCATCGCCGATGTCGAGAACGAGCAGCCGCCCGTGGTCCTCGTGGCCGACATGGAGGCCGGGCTGGAGCACCTCTCGTGGGCCGGCGGCACGCTGCGCCACGTCGACCTGCTCCTGGTGGTGATCCACGCCCAGGCCAAGATCCTGCTCACCGCCCGCCGCACCGTCGCCCTGGCCCGCCAGCTCGGCATCCCCGAGGTGGCCTTCGTGGCCAACCGCATCCGCGCCGGCGAGGCGGGCGACGAGGACCGGGCCCGCCTCACGGCCTTCGCCGAGGAGCACGGCGGCGAGATCCTGGCCTGGGTCCCCGAGGACGACGCGCTGGTCGAGGCCGACCGTCGCGGCGAGTGCGTGCTCGACCACGCGCCGCAGGCGCCGGCGGTGGCCGCCATCGTCTCGCTGGCGGACCGGCTGGAGGGCCGGATCGGGGCGCCGGCGGCGGCGCCCGAGCGAACCGGCTAGCCCGGCGACCGGAAACGCCCCGGTTCACCACGCGGTTCGCAGCGGGAGGGCCCGGCCGCGCCAGCTGCGCCGGGCCGGCCCGCACGTGGACGACCCGCTCGCTGCCCAGCAGTTCCGCCCGCTCGACCACTGCCTCGAAGCGGCGCCCCGCCGGCTCGTCGCCGCCGAGGCGCAGGTACTCCGGGCGGACGCCCAGGACCACCTTGGACAGGTCGACGGCGGCCAGGGGAAGCGACAGCGACCGCCGTCGGTGGAGAGCACCAGCCCGCCGTCGCGTACCCCGGCGGCCACCATCAGGTCGGCCGGGTGCTCGTAGGCCTCCTCGGGCGGGCCGACCTGGTGCAGCACGCCCTCGTGGAGCACCGCCACCCGTCGGCCCATGGTGAGCGCCTCCACCTGGTCATGGGTGACGTAGATGGTCGTCGCCGCCAGGCACGTCGTTCACGAGGTGTCCCGGACAGCTACTGGCCGCGCGCCGCAGCCCTCACTCACGACACCAGCGGTAGCGGCAGCGGCGGGTCCGCCCCCGGTGGTCGCGTCACCCGGACCCGCCCGACTGGATCGGTGACCTCGAAGGCGGCGTCGGGCGACAGTTTCGCCTTCCACCCCGGCAGGTGGAGCCGGTGATGGTGGCGACTGCACAGCAGCACGAGATTGGCAATGGCGGTGGGACCGCCTTCGGAGAACCAGCGCACGTGGTGGCCCTCGGTCCAGTGCGCCGGGCGG
>DATLFQ010000002.1:0-7661 GCA_035540915.1 Acidimicrobiales bacterium | reverse complement strand
GGGCTGCTGACGCCCGTACCGGACGAGGCTCGGGTCAGTCGAGATGCACCAGGGTTTCCATTTTCGAGACGAGAGACCGTTCATTGTTGACCCAGCCATCCGCCCCGACGAACTCTGGGGCTTCGACGACGTCCCAGCCATAGACGATGACGGCTGTCCCAGGGAGCTCGTCATGCAGGAGTCGGCAGATGTCGGCAGCAGCCTCGAGGCAGGTTGGGGAACCAAGACCGACGCCCACAGCGACCAAGCGGTCCGCACGATGTGCTGCTGTGACGAAGGGCTCGGGCGGCACATCGCTGCCGAGTTCGAGGACGACGAAGCGTCGGAGCCGGAGGAGCTCTGCCGCCAAGGCCTGGCGTAGGGGCTGACGGGCACCGGTCGCAGCGCCCACGACGACTCGCCCGACTGTCTGACCGCGGGGCCGGAACCTGGCACCGAGCCGGACAATGAGGCGGTGCGCCACGGCGGAG
This sequence comes from Acidimicrobiales bacterium, assembly GCA_035540915.1. Taxonomy (GTDB): domain Bacteria; phylum Actinomycetota; class Acidimicrobiia; order Acidimicrobiales; genus DATLFQ01. The sequence goes on along the minus strand of DATLFQ010000002.1, from coordinate 7,191 downwards.
GCGATGCAGTGTTCCGCGCTGTCTGCCAGATCCAGAGGACCGCCGTGTTCCTGGGCCAGGCCGGCCAGCGCCGCGCCGATCAGGTCCACGAAACAAGCCTCCGGGGTAACGCCCGACGTCAGCGCCTCCTCGACGATGGACCAGCCGCCGGGCTCGTCTCCGACGACGAGGCAATCGCCCAGCCGCGAGGCCCGGTCGGGCCTGGCCATACGACCGCGGACCGGCGGCAAGGCCTGGTCCGATTGGCGGATGGCGGCGAACAGGTCGAGATCCTCCTCCAGCACCCGCCATGTTCTGCCCTGCTGGCGCGCCCGCAGTTGGCCCTGGCGCACGTAGCGGTAGGCGGTCATGTAGTGGACGTCGAGGCGGTGGGCGACCTGCTTGAGGTTCAACTCGACCCCCGGCGCGGCGGTGTCGTCGGTCATGCGTGCCGCTCACGGACCCGCCGAGCGGCAGCGACCAGGTTCTCGAGCGAGGCCTCCACCTCGGGCCACGCCCGGGTCTTGAGGCCGCAGTCGGGGTTGACCCACAACCGATCCGCGCCCAGCACGGCGATGGCCCGCTCGAGCAGATCATCGAGCTCGTCGACGCCCGGCACCCGGGGTGCGTGGATGTCCCACACACCGGGGCCGATCTCGTTCGGGTACCCGTGTTCGCGGAAGGCGTCGAGAAGCTCCATGGTGGACCGTGATGCCTCGATGGAGATGACGTCGGCGTCGAGGGCCACGAGGGCCTCGAGGATGCCGCCGAACTCGGCGTAACACATGTGGGTGTGGATCTGCGTCTCGTCGGCGACGCCGCCGGACGCGAGGCGGAACGACCCGGTGGCCCAGTCCAGGTAAGCGGCGTGGTCGCCTCGGCGCAGCGGGAGTCCTTCCCGCAGCGCCGGCTCGTCGATCTGGATCACCCCGATGCCGGCCGCCTCGAGGTCGCCCACCTCGTCGCGCAGGGCCAGCGCCACCTGGCGTGCCGTGTCTGCCCTGGGCTGGTCGTCGCGCACGAACGACCACTGCAGGATCGTCACCGGGCCGGTGAGCATGCCCTTCATCGGCTGCTCGGTCAGGCCGGCGGCGAACGACGACCACCGCACGGTCATGGGTCGCGCCCGGGCCACGTCGCCGAACAGGACCGGCGGCTTCACGCACCGCGAGCCGTAGCTCTGCACCCAGCCGTTGGCGGTGGTGACGAACCCGTCGAGCTGCTGGCCGAAGTACTCCACCATGTCGGTGCGCTCGAACTCACCGTGCACCAAGACGTCGATGCCCAGCGCCTCCTGGCGCCGGACGCACACCTGGGTCTCGGCCTCTAGGCCGGCCTCGTAGGTGGCGGCATCGATCTCGCCGGACCGGAAGCGCCGGCGCAAGCGGCGCACCTCGGCCGTCTGGGGAAACGAGCCGATGGTGGTGGTGGGCAGCAGGGGCAGTCCGAGGATCTTGCGCTGGGCGTCGCGCCGGTCGGGATAGGCGGAGCGGCGCCGACCCAGGTCGTCAGTCACCGCCGCCACCCGTGCCCGCACGTCCGGGCGGTAGGCCCGGGCCGACCCGGCCCGGGCGGCAGCGACCCGTCCGCTGTGGGCGACCACGCCGGCGGCCGCCGGGTCGCCCCCGAGCACCGCCCCCAGCACCCGCACCTCCTCGAGGCGTTGGGTGGCGAAGGCCATCCACGACCGCACGTCGTCGTCGATCGAAGTCTCGGCGTCCACATCCACCGGCAGGTGAAGCAGCGAGCACGACGGCGCCACGTGGACGCGGTCTGCGCCGAGGCGTTCCACGACGGGCTCGATGCGCCGGAGGACGTCGCCCAGGTCACTCCGCCACACGTTGCGGCCATCGACGGCGCCGAGGGACAACCCGAGGTGGGCGGGCAGCCGACCGGCCAGCTCGTCGAGCTCGTCGCCGCCTCGCACGAGGTCCACGTGGACGAAGTCCACCGGCAGGGCCAGCACCAGCGGCGCGTTGACGCCGAGCGGTCCGTAGTAGGTGGCGAGCGTCAGCTCGGCATCGGGCGCTGCCGCCCGCAGCCGTTCGTAGGCGCGGGGGTAGGCACGCACGGCGGCATCGTCGAGGTCGAGCACGAGGGTCGGCTCGTCGAGTTGGAGCCACGAGGCGCCAGCGCCGACGAGATCGGCCAGCATCGCCTCGTAGGCGGGTAGGAGGGCGTCGAGCAGGTCGAGTGGGTCGCCGCCGTCGCTGCGCTTGGCCAGCCGCAGGAACGTCACCGGGCCAAGCACCACCGGGCGGGTGGCGATGCCGAGTGCGGTGGCCTCCCGCAGCTCACCCACCGCCTTGGTCGACGCGTAGGAGAAGCGCTGGCCGGGCGCCAGCTCGGGGACGAGGTAGTGGTAGTTGGTATCGAACCACTTGGTGAGCTCGAGCGGGGGCGCTCCCTCCCCGCCCCTGGCCATGGCGAAGTAGGCACCGAGGGCGGACGGGTCGTCACCGGCGGCCTCGAAGGGGCGGCCACCGAAGCGCTCGGGGACGGCCCCAACGGCAACCGCGGTGTCGAGCACGTGGTCGTAGAGGGAGAAGTCGTTGCTCGGGATGCGCCCGATGCCGTGGGCGGCCTGGAGGCGCCAGTGGCGCTCGCGCAACTCGGCGGCGGTACGCCGCAGCTCGGCGCCGTCGGGATCGTCGTCGCGCCAGTAGCGCTCGAGGGCCCACTTCAACTCGCGCTGGGCACCCATGCGGGGGAACCCGAGGTTGGCGGTCGCGGAACACGCCTCCATGGCGTCACTGTCCTTCCATCCGTCGTGGAAATCCTGGCTGTCTGTGCTCCGCAGCCGGTCTCCTGGCTCCCGGATCGACACCTCACTCCAGCCTTCCCGGGCCAGGCCCAGTGGCAGTCGTGGAGATCGGCTCCCCGGTCACAGTTGCGAGGACAGCCCCGGATTCTCACCGGGTTCCCGAGCACTGCGGAGCCCGCAGTTGACCACCCGGCACGGCCGGCGTCAAGCACGACGACGGCGATTTAGCACTGAAACGAAGCCCTTGACCGGGTGAAAGCCCAATGGTGTAGTTACACGCCTGGCACCACAACATCTTGTGCCCGCAGCCGAGGGAACACCTACCGGTCGCGGTGCCGAGCATGCCCGTCAGCCGTCTGTCCATCCCGAGGAGAGCCCGATGTCCGTTCACGAGCCGCTCACCCGCGCCGACCTCCCCCAGGCGGTCCAGGCCATGCAGGTCCGCAAGCGCGACGGGTCGCTGGAGGCGGTCGACGTCAACAAGATCGTGCGGGCGGTGGAGCGCTGCGCCGGCGGCCTCGACGGCGTCGACCCGCTGCGGGTGGCGACGCGCACCATCAGCGCCCTGTGCGACGGCGCGACCAGCCGCCAGCTCGACGAGCTGTCCATCCGCACGGCCGCCGGACTCATCGTGGAGGAGCCGGCCTACTCCCGCCTCGCCGCTCGCCTGCTCGGCGCCTACATCGCCAAGGAGGTCCGCAACCTCGGGATCGCCTCGTTCTCCCAGTCGGTCGAGGCCGCCGCCGGCCTGGGGCTGATCATGCCCGACGTCGCCCGGCTAGTCATCGACAACCGCCGCAAGCTCGACGACGCCGTCGACACCACCGCCGATGACCGCTTCGAGTTCTTCGGGCTGCGTACCGTCTACGACCGCTACCTGCTGCGCCATCCCGACCAGCGCACGGTCATGGAGACGCCGCAGTACTTCCTGCTCCGGGTGGCGTGCGGGCTGTCCACCGATGCCGACGAGGCCATCGGGCTGTACCGCCACATGGCCGCCTTCGACTACCTGCCGAGCAGCCCCACCCTGTTCAACGCCGGCACCACCCATCCGCAGCTGTCGTCGTGCTACCTGCTCGACTCGCCGGCGGATGACCTGGCCGACATCTACCGCGCCTACGGCGAGGTGGCCGCCCTGTCGAAGTTCGCCGGTGGCATCGGCATCGCCTTCTCCCGGGTGCGCTCGCGGGGTTCTTTGATCACGGGGACCAACGGCGTGTCGAACGGGGTGGTGCCGTTCCTCAAGACCCTCGACGCCTCGGTGGCGGCGGTGAACCAGGGTGGGCGGCGCAAGGGGGCGTGCTGCGTCTACCTCGAGGCCTGGCATGCCGACATCGAGGAGTTCCTCGATTTGCGCGACGGCACGGGCGACGAGGCCCGCCGGGCGCACAACCTCAACATCGCCAACTGGGTGCCCGATCTGTTCATGCAGCGGGTGGAGAACGACTGGATGTGGTCGCTGTTCGACCCCAAGGAGGTGCCGGAGCTGTGCGACCTGTACGGCGATGCCTTCGCCGAGGCGTACCAGCGGGCCGAGGAGGAGGGCCGGGCCGTGCGCCAGGTGCGGGCCCGTGACCTGTACGGCCGGATGATGCGCACCCTGGCCGAGACGGGCAACGGCTGGATGACGTTCAAGGACGCCGCCAACCGCACCTGCAACCAGGCCGCCGAGCCGGGAAACGTGGTGCACCTGTCCAACCTGTGCACCGAGATCCTGGAGGTCACCGACGCCGAGCACACAGCGGTGTGCAACCTGGGGTCGATAAACCTGGCCCGCTTCGTGGACGGCGACGCCTTCGACTTCACCCGGCTCCGGTCGGTAGTCAAGACGGTCGTCCCGTTCCTCGACCGGGTGATCGACACCAACTACTACCCGACCGAGGCGGCCCGGCGGTCCAACGTCGGCTGGCGCCCGATCGGCCTCGGCGTCATGGGTCTCCAGGACGTCTTCTTCCAGCTACGCCTCCCCTTCGCCTGCGAGGCGGCCGCCGAGCTGGCACGGCTCATCGCCGAGGAGCTCTACGCCAGCGCCCTCGAAGCATCGGCGGACCTAGCCGCCAGCTCGGGCCCTCACCCCCGCTACAGCGAGACGCACGCCGCCCGGGGCCGGCTCCAGCCCGACCTGTGGGGCGTCACCCCGTCCGATCCGGAACGGTGGGAGAAGCTTCGGGGCCGCGTCGCCGAGGTCGGGCTGCGCAACTCCCTGCTCGTCGCCGTCGCCCCGACGGCCACCATCGCCTCCATCGCCGGCTGCTACGAGTGCATCGAGCCCCAGGTGTCGAACCTGTTCAAGCGCGAGACCCTGTCGGGCGAGTTCCTCCAGGTCAACACCCACCTCGTGCGCGATCTCCAGCGCCTGGGGTTGTGGAACGAGGCCACACGGGGACGGTTGGTGGCCGCCAACGGGTCGGTCCAGGACATCGAGGGCCTGCCCGACGAGCTCAAGGAGCTCTACCGCACAGCATGGGAGATCCCCATGCGGGCCCTCATCGACATGGCCGCCGACCGGGGGCCGTTCATCGACCAGAGCCAGTCGCTCAACCTGTTCGTCGAGCAGCCCACCATCGGCAAGCTGTCGTCGATGTACCTGCACGCCTGGAAGCGGGGCCTCAAGACGACGTACTACCTGCGGTCGCGCCCGGCGTCGAGGATCACCACCACCTCGGCGCCGGTCCAGACTGACGACCCGGCGTCGGTCGCCTGCGCCCTGGAGAACCCCGGGTCGTGCGAGGCGTGCGACTGATGAGCGCCCTACGGGCAACCGCCGCCACCCTCCTCGACGACCTCGCTGGGCAAGCAGCCCCCGGGACTGCGCGCGCCGGCACCACCCGCCGCGCCATTCTCGACCCGGGCCTCGACCTGACGCTGCGGCCCATGCGCTACCCGCAGTTCTACGAGATGTACCGCACCGCCATACGCAACACCTGGACGGTCGAGGAGGTGGACCTGGCCGAGGACGTCGTCGATCTGCGATCGGTCCTGTCGGATCCCGAACGGCACCTGGTACGCCGGCTGGTGGCGTTCTTCGCCACCGGCGACTCGATCGTGGCCAACAACCTGGTGCTCAGCCTCTACCGCCACATCAACGCCCCTGAAGCCCGGCTTTACCTGTCCCGGCAGCTGTACGAGGAAGCGCTGCACGTGCAGTTCTACCTGACGCTGCTCGATACCTATGTCGCGGACCACGACGAGCGAGCCCGCGCCTTCGACGCCATTGAGAACATCCCCTCGATCCGGGCAAAGGCGGAGTTCTGCTTCCGGTGGATGGACGCCATCAGCTCGATTGACTCGCTGCGTACCCGCGGCGACCGGCGCACGTTCCTCCTCAACTTGGTCTGCTTCGCTGCCTGCATCGAGGGCCTGTTCTTCTTCGCCGCCTTCGCCTACGTCTACTTCCTGCGATCCAAGGGCCTGCTCAACGGGCTGGCGTCGGGCACCAACTGGGTCTTTCGCGACGAGAGCTGCCACATGCGGTTCGCCTTCGCCGTCATCGACGTCATCCGCCAGGAGGAGCCGGACCTGTTCGACGCCGACTTCGAGCGAGCAGTCGTGGCGATGCTGGAGGAGGCGGTCGAGGCGGAGACGGTGTTCGCCGCCGACATGCTCGGCGAGGGCGTTCCCGGGTTGTCGCTGACCGACACCCGCCAGTACCTGCAGCACGTCGCCGACCAGCGCCTCGCCGATCTGCACCTCCCGGCTCGGTTCGGCGTCCCCAATCCGTTCGGGTTCATGCAACTTCAGAACGTGCAGGAGCTGTCGAACTTCTTCGAACGGACGGTGTCCGCCTATCAGGTCGGCGTGAGCGGTGCGGTCGCCTTCGATGAGGACTTCTGAGAATCAATGACGCGCCACTCTCAGAGTTTTCGCGTGGAAGCTGACTCGACAGAACATCGTTCGGCTGGCAGGCCGAGCCTCCTCAGAGGTCCAAGATTTCGACGCCATACTCTGCCGTTCGGGGTGTCGCCGAGATACGCGGAGCCGAGCAGAACGCTCGCCCAGTAACCCGAGGCGAGCTCCGTCGTCGGCGACCGTCCGAGAGCGCCCCGTCGCGGGCGCTACCGCAGCGGGCGATCTGCGCCTACGACGCGCCGGCGATGAAGGCGGTGACGATATAGCTGCGTGGCGGTCGAGGTTGTGCCGGGCCCGGTCGTAGCGGGTCGTCGTGCGCGGGTCGTCGTGCGCGGGTCGTCGTGCGCGGGTCGTCGTGCGCGGGTCGGCGTGGCGGGCGGCGATCCTTTCGGCAGGGCGGGACGAGCCACCGGCGTACGGGCCTGGAACTGGCGCCCGGGCGAACCGTCACGCCGCCGCACTCTTTGCAGCTCCGGCGCCCGATCACCGGTCACCGCCTGGGGTGCGGTGCACTCGGCACGCGTCGGGCCCGCCTCGTAAACTGGCCGACGTGGACGATGCCATGAGCCTCGAGGTGCAGTTCTTCTTCTACCTGGCGG
>DATLFQ010000001.1:0-5326 GCA_035540915.1 Acidimicrobiales bacterium | reverse complement strand
CGACGCCCGGGACACCAAGCTGGGGGCCGAGGAGATCACCCGGGACATCCCGAACCTCTCCGAGGAGATCCTGAAGGACCTCGACGAGCGCGGCATCATCCGCGTCGGCGCCGAGGTCGGCCCCGGCGACGTGCTGGTCGGAAAGGTCACGCCCAAGGGCGAGACGGAGCTGACACCCGAGGAGCGACTGCTGCGGGCGATCTTCGGCGAGAAGGCCCGCGAGGTGCGCGACACCAGCCTGAAAGTGCCCCACGGCGAGTCCGGCAAGGTCATCGACGTACGGGTGTTCTCCCGGGAGGACGCCCACGAGCTCCCCCCCGGCGTCAACCAGCTGGTGCGGGTCTACGTGGCACAGAAGCGCAAGATCAGCGAGGGCGACAAGCTGGCCGGCCGCCACGGCAACAAGGGCGTCATAGCCAAGATCTTGCCTGTCGAGGACATGCCCTACCTGGCCGACGGCACGCCGGTCGACATCATCCTGTCGCCCTTCGGCGTGCCCAGCCGCATGAACGTCGGCCAGGTCCTGGAGGCCCATCTGGGCTGGGCGGCCCGCTGGGGCTGGGAGAGCGCCATGAACGGGCAGGCCCCCATCCGGGGAACCGAGACCAAGACCCGGCCGGTGACCGAGCCGGCCGTCTGGGTGGCCACCCCGGTGTTCGACGGGGCCCACTGGGACGAGGCCGACAAGGCCGGGCGCCACCCCACCATCCAGGACATCTTCGACGAGGTGACGCCGGTGTCGCCGGACAACACCCGCCTGGTCGGCCGGGACGGGAAGGCCACGTTGTACAACGGCCGGACCGGCGAGGTCTACGACAACCCGATCACCGTGGGCTACGTCTACATCCTGAAGCTGGCCCACCTGGTGGACGACAAGATCCACGCCCGCTCCACCGGCCCCTACAGCATGATCACCCAGCAGCCCCTGGGCGGGAAGGCGCAGTTCGGCGGCCAGCGCTTCGGCGAGATGGAGGTCTGGGCCCTGGAGGCCTACGGCGCCGCCTACGCGCTGCAGGAGCTGCTCACGATCAAGTCCGACGACGTCCTCGGCCGGGTCAAGGTCTACGAGGCGATCGTCAAGGGCGAGAACATCCCCGAGCCGGGGATCCCCGAGTCGTTCAAGGTCCTCATCAAGGAGATGCAATCGCTCTGCCTCAACGTGGAGGTGCTGTCCACCACGGGCCAGGAGATCGAGATGCGCGACCTCGACGAGGACGTGTTCCGGACGGCCGAGGAGCTCGGCATCGACATCTCGCGGCCGGAGCGCGGGTCGGATGAAGAGGACGCGCGCCGGGCCGCTGAGCGCGCGGCGCGGTTCTGAGTCCGGTTGCACCACCGTCCGGGGTGGTGTTCCGGCTCCTCCGGAACTTGACCCTCCCCCGCCGGAATCACCACCCCGGACGGTGGCTGGCGATGTGCAGTGCGGACGTTCTCGTCGGTTGGTTTGAGAGAAGAGGAAAGAGGCTCCCTTGCTGGATGTGAACGATTTCGAGCAGATCCGGATCGGTCTTGCGACGGCGGATTCGATCCGGACGTGGTCGAACGGGGAGGTCAAGAAGCCGGAGACGATCAACTACCGGACGCTGCGGCCGGAGAAGGACGGGCTGTTCTGCGAGAAGATCTTCGGGCCGACCAAGGACTGGGAGTGCTACTGCGGCAAATACAAGCGCGTCCGGTTCAAGGGGATCATCTGCGAGCGCTGCGGCGTCGAGGTGACCCGGTCCAAGGTGCGGCGGGAGCGGATGGGCCACATCGAGCTGGCCGCGCCGGTGGTGCACATCTGGTACCTGCGGGGGACCCGGTCGTGGCTGGCCTACCTGCTCATGGGGCTGGACCCGCGTGAGGAGCTGAAGGCCAAGCAGCTCGAGAAGGTCATCTACTTCGCCGCCAACCTGGTCACCTGGGTGGACGAGGAGCGCCGCCACACCGAGCTGGCCAACATCGAGGCCGAGATCGCCGAGGAGGTGGCCGACATCGGCCGCCAGATGGAGCTCGACCTGGCCCGCCGCTCGGAGGACCTCGAGCGCGAGGTCGCCGAGCTGGAGGGGGCCGGCGCCAAGGACTCCGAGCTGAAGGCCCGCAACAAGGCCTGGGAGAAGGAGGCGGCCGCCATCCGCGAGCGGGCCAGCGCCGAGATGGAGCTGGTGCAGCGGGCATTCGACGAGTTCCGCGACCTGCATGCCCGCAAGATCATCGAGGACGAGCTGCTCTGGCGCGAGCTGAAGGAGCGCTTTGGCGAGTACTTCGAGGGCGGCATGGGCGCGGAGTCCATCGCCCGGCTCATCGCCCGCATCGACTTCGACTCCGAGGAGATCAAGCTCCGCGAGGCCATCGACGCGGCCGACGGCCGACGGCCGCTGTCGGTCCAGCGCAAGCAGAAGGCCATCAAGCGGCTGAAGATCGTGACCGCGTTCAACCGCCGGGACGACCACGGCAAGCGGGCCAACGACCCTCGCGCCATGATCCTCGACGCGGTGCCGGTGATCCCTCCGGAGCTGCGGCCCATGGTCCAGCTCGACGGTGGCCGCTTCGCCACGTCCGACCTGAACGACCTGTACCGCCGGGTCATCAACCGCAACAACCGCCTCAAGCGCCTGCTCGACCTGGGCGCGCCCGAGATCATCGTGAACAACGAGAAGCGGATGCTGCAGGAGGCCGTCGACGCGCTGTTCGACAACGGCCGCCGTGGCCGGCCCGTCACCGGGCCCGGCAACCGCCCGCTCAAGTCGCTCTCCGACATGCTGAAGGGCAAGCAAGGCCGTTTCCGCCAGAACCTCCTGGGCAAGCGGGTCGACTACTCGGGCCGCTCGGTCATCGTCGTGGGGCCGCTCCTGAAGCTGCACCAGTGCGGGCTGCCCAAGCAGATGGCGCTGGAGCTGTTCAAGCCCTTCGTCATGAAGCGGCTGGTCGACCAGGAGCTGGCTCAGAACATCAAGTCGGCCAAGCGCATGGTCGAGCGGCGCCGGGCCACGGTGTGGGACGTGCTGGAGGAGGTCATCAAGGAGCACCCGGTGTTCCTGAACCGGGCGCCCACCCTGCACCGCCTGGGCATCCAGGCCTTTGAGCCGGTGCTGGTCGAGGGCAAGGCCATCCAGATCCACCCACTCGTGTGCCGGGCCTTCAACGCCGACTTCGACGGCGACCAGATGGCCGTGCACCTGCCCCTGTCAGCCGAGGCGCAAGCCGAGGCCCGCATCTTGATGTTGTCGGGCAACAACATCCTGTCGCCGGCCACCGGCCGGGTCATCACCGACCCAACCCACGACATGGTGTTCGGCGCCTACTACCTGACCCTCCTGCGCGCCGACGGCAAGGGCGCCGGCCGGGAGTTCCGCCGCCTCGACGAGGTCGAGCAGGCCTACGAGGCCGGCGACATCGACCTGCACTCCCCGATCAAGGTGCGTACCGCCGTCGGGACCGACGGCGACCGGGCCTACGAGGAGGTCGAGACCACCGCCGGCCGCCTCCTGCTCAACACCGCCCTGCCGGCGGACTTCCCCTTCGTCAACGAGCTGGTGTCCAAGAAGGGCCGCAGCATCGCCTCGATCGTCGAGGAGGTGGCCGACGTCTACCCCAAGGCCACCGTCGCCGCGTGCCTCGACCGGATCAAGGACCTCGGTTTCCGCTACGCCACGCAGTCCGGGCTCACCATTTCCATCGACGACGTGAAGACGCCGCTCAACAAGAAGGAGATCCTCGACCGCTACGAGAAGGAGGCGGAGAAGGCCGAGACCCAGTTCAAGCGGGGCATCATCACCGACGACGAGCGGCGCCAGAAGGAGATCGAGATCTGGACGTCGGCCAACTCCGAGGTCGGCCGGGCCATGGACAAGACGCTGTCGACCATCGCCTTCAACCCGCTCGACATGATGGTGAACTCGGGTGCCCGGGGCAACGCCCAGCAGGTCCGCCAGATCGCCGGCATGAAGGGCCTCGTCTCCAACCCGCGGGGCGAGATGATCCCGCGGCCGATCAAGTCCTCCTTCCGCGAAGGCCTGTCCGTGCTGGAGTACTTCATCTCCACTCACGGCGCCCGCAAGGGCCTGGCCGACACCGCCCTGCGCACCGCCGACTCGGGCTACCTGACCCGCCGCCTCGTCGACGTCGCCCAGGAGCTCATCATCCGGGAGGAGGACTGCGGCACCAGCCGGGGCATCTGGCTGGAGGACGTGGTCCCCGACGACGCCGCCCGCCGCTCCTACCTGGAGACCCGCCTGTTCGGCCGCGTGCTGGTCGAGCCGGCCGGCGGGTTCCCGGCCGGCACCGACGTGGGCGACGAGGAGCTGGTGGCGCTGCGGGACAACCCCGACGTCACCCGGGTCCGGGTCCGCTCCGTGCTCACCTGCGAGGCCGAGCACGGGGTGTGCGCGACGTGCTACGGCCGGTCGCTGGCCACCCTCAAGGGCATCGAGATGGGCGAGGCGGTCGGCGTCATCGCCGCCCAGTCCATCGGCGAGCCGGGCACGCAGCTCACCATGCGGACGTTCCACACCGGCGGCATCGCCGGGGTCGACATCACCCACGGCCTGCCCCGCGTCGTCGAGCTGTTCGAGGCCCGCACCCCCAAGGGCGCCGCCGTCCTGGCCAGCACCTCGGGCGTCGCCCGCATCACCGAGGAGGAGAACGGCCGGCGCATCACCATCATCGGCGACGACGGCACCGAGGACAGCTACTCCATCTCCCAGCGGGCCCACCTGGAAGTCAGCGAGGGCGCCGAGGTCACCGCCGGCGACGCGCTGGTCGAGGGGCCGAAGGACCCAAAGGAGCTGCTCGACATCAAGGGCATTCGCGAGACCCAGCAGTACCTGGTCGAGGAGGTGCAGAAGGTGTACCGGGACCAGGGCGTGTCCATCCACGACAAGCACATCGAGCTGATCGTGCGCCAGATGCTCCGGCGGGTCTCGGTGGCCGAGCCGGGCGACTCCGCCTTCCTGCCGGGCGAGCGGGTGGACTCGCGGACCTACGCCGAGGTCAACCGCGAGCTGGTCACCGCCGGCCAGCGGCCGGCCGAGGGCCGCCCCGAGCTGATGGGGATCACCAAGGCGTCGCTGGCCACCGAGTCGTGGCTGTCGGCCGCCTCGTTCCAGGAGACCACCCGGGTGCTCACCGAGGCCGCCATCGAGGGCAAGTCGGACCGGCTGTTCGGCCTCAAGGAGAACATCATCATCGGCAAGCTGATCCCGGCCGGCACGGGCATGAGCCGCTACCGCGAGTTCGACCTGGAGGCGCCCGACTACGAGCCCATGCTGGGCTGGTCGTCCGACGCCGACGCCGAGACCGAGGATCTGGCCGCCTGGCTGGCCAACATCGGCACGCCCGCCGACCT